>NZ_DATIHB010000200.1:0-2873 GCF_035481145.1 Nocardioides sp.
GCCGATCGGCGGGGGCCTTCGTCTGCTCCGAGCGGGTCGGATCAGTGGAACGAGTCACCACACGCGCAAGAGCCCGACGCGTTGGGGTTGTCGATCGTGAAGCCCTGCTTCTCGATGGTGTCGACGAAGTCGATGACCGCACCGTTGAGGTAGGGAACCGACATCCGGTCCACGACGACGGTCACGCCGTCGAAGTCGGTCGTCACGTCGCCGTCGAGCGTGCGCTCGTCGAAGAAGAGCTGGTAGCGCAGGCCCGAGCAGCCACCCGGCTGGACCGAGATGCGGAGAGCAAGGTCGTTGCGACCCTCCTGCTCGAGCAGGCTCTGCACCTTGCCGGCGGCAACCGGGCTCAGGTTGATCTGGTCAGCACGCGTCTCGAAGTCGCGGGGAGCCTCGATGTTGAGGGTCGCGGCCGGCGCGCCGTGGCTGTGTCCGCCACCGCCGCCGCAGCAAGCGTCGCCCATGGTCACTCCTTGAGGTCTTGTCCAGATGGTTCTGGGTCGTTGTTCGACGTCCTCAAGGATCGCACACAGCTGGTTATTCCGGAGAACCCGTGATCATCAGCACGACCACTGCCTCGCTACGTGCGCCGCGAGCTCCTCCAGCACGTGCGCCGGCTCTGCGAGCGCCCGGTCCCCCGCGCGCTCCACCATCGCGTACGCCGACTCCACGCCGAGGGCGCGCATCTCGCGGTTGCCGACCTCGACGCGGCCGGCGAGGACGATGCAGGGTCGGGCGTGCTCCCCCGCCAAGCGAGCCACGCCTGCCGGGACCTTGCCCCCGCGGCTCGTGACGTCGAACGCGCCCTCGCCGGTGACGACCAGGTCTGCGGCGGCGATCCGGTCGGCGAGGTCCGTGGCGTCCGCGACCACGTCGACACCGGGGCGGCGGGTGGCGCCCACCAGGGCCAGGGCGAAGCCGAGCCCCCCGGCGGCGCCGGCGCCCTTCTCCGCAGCTGCCTTGCGGTCGGTCGCGGCAGCCAGGTCCTGGAGCGCACCGTCGATCGCGGGCAGCTCGTCCTCGGCGAGCCCCTTCTGGGGACCGAAGACCTTGGCGGCACCGAAGAGGCCCGTCAACGGGTTCTCGACGTCGCTGGCGGCGACGAGCGCGATCCCGCCCAGTCGGGCGCAGGCCGGGGCGAGGTCGACGCTCGCCACTCCGGTGAGCGCCTCGGGCCCCGCCTGCAGGTCGCGGTCAGCCGTCGCACCCAGGGCCGCGAGCAGGCCGGCTCCCCCATCGGTCGTGCCCGATCCACCCAAGCCCAGCACCACCTCGCGAGCGCCGGCGTCGAGGGCGGCGAGCAGCAGCTCCCCCACGCCGTACGTGCTGGCCCGGCGGGCGCCCTCACCCCCGGTCAGGGCGAGGCCGCAGGCCTGCGCCGTCTCGACGTACGCCGTGTGGCCGACGAGGAGGAGGGTCGCAGGGGACGGTTCACCGAGCGGTCCACGGACCGTCACGGCCTCGAGCTGACCGCCGAGTGCTGCGTGGAGCGTGTCGACGAACCCGGGGCCTCCGTCGGACATGGGCACGGGGTCGACCTCGTCGCCGGGTGCGCGACGCAGCCACCCGGTCGCGATCGCGGTGGCCGCCTCCCGGGCGGTGAGCGTGCCGGCGTACTTGTCCGGCGCGATGACGATCCGCACGGTAGGCATCCTGCCTGACTGTCCGGGACGCTCACTAGGATGGGCGCATGACGACTGTCAACCTCCCCCTGCTCCCGCTCGGGCGCGGCAAGGACCTCGACTCCGAGCGCGGGGTCGAGTGCCCGGGCGACCTGCCCGCTGCCTCCGACCCGGACCTGGTCGCGCGGGCAACCGCGGCGAAGGCCGCCCTCGGCAGCCGGGTCTTCGTGCTGGGCCATCACTACCAGCGCGACGAGGTCATCCAGTTCGCCGACGTCACCGGCGACTCCTTCAAGCTCGCGCGCGACGCCGCCGCGCGCCCTGAGGCCGAGTTCATCGTCTTCTGTGGCGTGCACTTCATGGCCGAGTCAGCCGACATCCTCACGGGCCCGGAGCAGAAGGTCATCCTTCCCGACCTGGCCGCGGGCTGCTCGATGGCCGACATGGCCCGCCTCGCGCAGGTCGAGGACGCCTGGGCCGCACTGACCGATGCCGGCGTCGCCGACCAGGTCGTGCCGGTGACCTACATGAACTCCAGCGCCGACATCAAGGCGTTCTGCGGCAAGCACGGTGGCGCGGTCTGCACCTCCTCCAACGCCGACGTCGCGCTCGAGTGGGCCTTTGCCCAGAAGCCCGACGCCAAGGTCCTCTTCCTGCCCGACCAGCACCTCGGCCGCAACACCGCCGTGCTGCAGATGGGCATCGCCCTCGACGAGTGCGTCGTGTGGGACCCGCGCCAGGCCAACGGCGGGCTGACCGCGGAGCAGCTGCGCGACGCGAAGATGATCCTGTGGAAGGGGCACTGCTCGGTCCACGGCCGCTTCTCCCCCGATGTCATCGACGAGCTGCGCGCGAAGGTGCCCGACCTCAACGTCCTCGTCCACCCCGAGTGCCAGCACGAGGTGGTGCTCAAGGCCGACCTCGTCGGCTCGACCGAGTTCATCATCAAGCAGATCGAGAAGGCGCCCGCCGGCTCCAGCTGGGCGATCGGCACCGAGCTCAACCTGGTCAAGCGCCTCGCCGACGCGCACCCCGAGCTGAACATCATGTTCCTCGACCGCAATGTCTGCTACTGCTCGACGATGAACCGCATCGACCTGCCCCACCTCGTCTGGGCGCTGGAGTCGCTCGTCAACGGTGACGTCCCCAACGTGATCGAGGTCGACCCCGACACCGAGCACTGGGCCAAGGTCGCGCTCGACCGGATGCTCGCGCTGCCGGGCAAGTCGCACAAGGACTGAGCACCACCGG
>NZ_DATIHB010000201.1:0-25340 GCF_035481145.1 Nocardioides sp.
GGATGTACGACGCCCACCCGACGCCGGCGAGAAGGGCGAACCCGACACCGACGGCGGTGATGCCGATCGGGGAGAAGCCGAGGAGCAGGACGCCGGCCCCGGCCAGCCCGACCCACAGCAGGTCGCGGGCCCGGCGCGAACCGACCACCGCGATCGTCAGCGGACCGACGAACTCGATCGTCACGGCCAGGCCGAGCGGGATCCGCGCGAACGACTGGTAGATCGCGCAGTTCATCAGGCCCAGGCTGAGCCCGAGCCCGATCACGGCGTACCAGTCCTGCCGGCTCCGGCCGCGCAGCCGAGGGCGCACCAGCGCGAGCAGCAGGAGTGCGCAGGTCAGCAGCCGGAGCCAGGTCATCGTCGTCGGGTCGACGCGGTCGAAGAGGTCCTTGGCCACCGCCGCGCCGAGCTGGACCGACCCGATGCCGATCAGGACGAAGACGACCGCGCGGCGCAGGGCGACGGTTGGCGTGTGCACACGTGCATCGTGGCACGGCCCCACGATGGGCCAAGGGCCGCCGCTACTGGAGCGCCTCCAGCCCATAGGTCGCGACCCACGCCAGCGCCACCTCGAGCTGTGCTGCACGGCTGGCGAGCCGCCCGTCGAGCAGGGCCTCGACCCGCGCGAGGCGGTAGCGGACGGTGTTCGGGTGGACGAACAGGCACTCCGCAGCGCTGTCGACGTTCTGCCCGGCGCGCAGGTAGGCGAGGGCGGTGGTGCGCAGGGTCTCCTCGGTGCGCCCATCGACGAGCAGCGGTGCGATCTCGCGCCGCACCATCGCGCGGGCGAGCTCGCCGTCACCCACCAGGCTCACCAGCTCGATGTCGGCGTAGGCGTGCACCGCTGCGGGGGCGCGGAGGCCGATGCGCTGCGCGGCCAGGGCCTGGACGTGGCTCGTCCGGAAGGCGGTCGGGCCCCGGCTGGAGAGGCCCACCGCGAGATGGACCCCCTCACCCGCCAGGAGGTCGACGGCATCATCAAGCCGCAGCGACGGCTCTTCGGGAGTGGCGACCCAGGCCCAGAGCTCCCGGCTCCCCGCGAGGGTGGTCAGCGGTCGGGGCAGGCCGAGCTGCTGGCAGACCCGGACGGCGATGTCGAAGAGGACGGTGCTGTCGTCGGTGGTGCTCGAGGCCGAGAGCACGAACGCCGTCTGCCACGAGGTGAGGCGGTGACCCAGGATGGCCTCGGTGTCGGCGGTGGGCAGGGCGCCGGAGACGAGCGCCTCGATCGTCTCCGCCCGTCGTGCGTGTGCCCCCTCCGCGAGCGCAGCACGCTCGCGGGTGTAGTGGTCGATCAGCTGCTCGATGGAGTCGTCGATCCACTTCTCGGCACGGAGCCAGAGGGCAAGCAGGGCCTCGTCGCGTGCCAGGCCGGCGGGAAGGCGGCCCGGCTCGGTGTGCTCGGTGATGTAGGCGAACACGGCGCGGTTGGCGACCCGATAGACCTTGAGCAGGACGTTGATGTCGAGGTGGCGGCGTGCGATCGACAGGCTCAGTGCGATCGCCGCGGGCGGGAGCGCGAGCCGGTGGTCGCCGGAGAGGCCGACCAGGAAGTTGCGCCAGTGCTCACGGGTGGAGAAGTCGAGCTCCTCGGCGAGCGAGGGGTCTCCCGCGATCTCGGGGATCGCCGCGAGGATCTCGTCGTCGACCACCCTGACGAAGTCATCGACCGCCTCCGGGCGCAGCCCCTCCTCGACGAACTCACTCAGCCAGGCCTGGGCGGCGGGCGGAACGATCAGGGGACGCACCATCACTCCTCGCATTTGGAGTCCTCGACATCGAGACGCCAGTGAAGCCGACCTCAGAGAGGTCGCTCTTGGATCGTGGCACAAAGAAGTGCCCGAGGTGTGGGTCCGGTCACAAGACTCTCGACCGTCGGGCGGCCGACGATGGACCCGACGCCGCGGGACCAGCCCGGCGCGAGGAGAGGATCAGCGATGACCGAGTACGACTACATCGTGGTGGGCAGCGGATCGGGCGGTGCGGTGCTCGCCGGCCGCCTGAGCGAGGACCCCGACGTCTCGGTGCTCGTCCTCGAGGCGGGCGGACGGAGCCGGCCGAACCTCAACGTCCAGATCCCGGCGGCGTTCGCCAAGCAGTTCCACACCGCCCTCGACTGGGACTACGAGTCCGAGCCCGAGCCGCACCTCGACGGCCGCCGGATCTACCAGCCGCGCGGTCGCATGCTCGGGGGCACCAGCGGGATGAACGCGATGATCTACATCCGCGGCAACCGTGCCGACTACGACGGCTGGGCGAAGCGCGGTGCCGACGGCTGGTCGTACGACGAGGTCCTGCCGCTCTTCCGGCGGATGGAGACCAACAGCCGCGGCGCCGGTGAGTTCCACGGCGCCTCCGGCCCGCAGTACGTCGAGGATGCGCCCGACCCGCGCGAGGGGTCGCGGCGGCTGGTCGAGGCGATGGCGGAGACCGGGATCGGCCACACCGACGACTTCAACGGTGCGCAGCAGGAGGGCGCGTCGCTCTACCAGCGCTTCACGCGACGCGGCCAGCGCTGGACGACGTACGACGGCTACCTCGCGCCGCACCGCAAGCAGGCCAACCTGACGATCACGCCGAACGCGCTGGTGCACCGCGTCCTCATCGAGGCTGGGCGGGCCACGGGTGTCGTCGTCCGCGTCGGCGCCACACTGCAGACGTTGCGCGCCCGGCGCGAGGTCGTGCTGAGCGCTGGCGCCTACAACACCCCGCACCTCCTGATGCTCTCCGGCATCGGCCCGGCCGACCATCTCGCCGAGCATGGCATCCCGACGGTCGTCGACAACCCGCACGTGGGCGCGCACCTGATGGACCACCCGATGTACCTGGTCAACTGGGACACCAGCGAGCGCGACAACCTGGCCTTCGCCGAGAAGCCCGGCCAGCTGGTGAAGTACCTCCTGCGCCGCAAGGGCATGCTGACCTCCAACGTGGGGGAGGCGGGAGCGTTCTTCCACACCAGCGTCGCCGACGATGCGCCGTACATGCAGATGATCGGCGCGCCGGCCTACTTCTGGCAGCACGGCAGCGCGACGTACGACGGGCAGGCGGTCGCCATCGGGCTGTCGATGGTCGGTGCCCGGTCCGAGGGCTGGGTGAAGCTCGCCTCCTCGGACCCCGAGCGGAAGCCGCTGGTCTGCAACAACTACTTCGAGCACCCCGACGACATGCAGTCGATGCTCGACGGCATCGAGCGCGCCCGCGAGGTGATGGCGGCGAAGGCCATGCGCGGCATGGCCAACCACGAGATCCACCCGGGCCCGGGACACCAGACCCGCACCGAGCTGGAGGCTGCCATCCGCGCCGGCGTCGAGCACACCTACCACCCCAGCTGCACGGCCCGGATGGGCGCCGAGGGCGAGGGCGTCCTCGACGCTGCGCTGCGGGTGCGCGGGGTCGACGGCCTGCGGGTCGTCGACGCGTCGGCGATGCCGCGGGTGACCCACGGCAACACGCACGCACCCACCATGCTGATCGGCGAGAAGGCCGCCGACCTGATCACGAGCGGAGCCTGAGATGACCGAGCTGACTGTCGAGACCCTCCAGCGGGCCGACGAGATCGCCACCCGCGCGCAGGCCGGGGCGAAGGCCTGGGCCGGCGTCGGCCTCGCACGCCGTCGCGAGCTGCTCCAGGAGTTCGTCGCCCGTGTGGAGGCGCAGGCCACCGAGTGGGTCCGCATCGCTGCCGGCATCAAGGGCCTGGCGCCGTCCTCCTCCACGGTCGGGGAGGAGTGGATCTCCGGGCCCTGGGCGACCCTCTACTACGCGGGACACCTGGCCCAGAGCCTGGCCCGTCTCGAGGCAGGTGCGTCGCCGGTCGACGGGTTCGACATCCGGCCGGTCCCGGGCGATCGCGTCGCTGTCGAGGTGCTCCCGCACTCGGTCTGGGACCACCTGCTCCTCTCCGGGTTCTCCGCGGAGGTCTGGTCCGAGCCCGGCGCGACGGCCGATGAGCTGCGCTCGACAGCAGGCCTCGGTCTGCGCGAACCCGAGGCGGTGCGCGGGACGTGCGCCGTGCTGGGCGCGGGCAACATCTTCTCCATCGCACCGCTCGACGCGCTCTACGTCCTGTACGCCGACAACCGCTCGGTCGCGCTCAAGCTGAACCCGATCACCGACCCGCTGCTCCCGGTCTTCGAGGAGATCTTCGCGCCGTTCATCGAGCTCGGTGCCGTGCAGGTCTTCTCCAGCGACCTCGAGCTGGGTGCGGCGCTCATCGACCACCCCGGCATCGATGCGGTGCACATGACCGGCTCCGAGGCGACCCACGACGCGATCGTGTGGGGGCCCGGTGCCGAGGGTGCGGCCAACAAGGCGGCTGGCACGCCCCGGCTGCACAAGCCGATCACCAGCGAGCTCGGCGGCGTCGCTCCGGTGATCGTGGTGCCCGGGCGCTGGTCGCGACGCGACCTCGAGTTCCAGGCCCGGCACGTCGTCACCATGCGGCTGCACAACGGCGGCTCCAACTGCGTCGCCGGCCAGGTCGTCGTGGTGAGCAAGGACTGGGCGCAGAAGGACGCCTTCCTCGACGCCGTACGCCGCGCCATGGCCGCCGCACCCGGCAGGCCGGCCTGGTATCCCGGCACGGTAGCGCGGGTCGACGCCGCGCGCGACGGCAGCACGCCCGCGGTGGCCGTCGGCGGCACCGCCGAGCGGACCCTCCTGCCCGAACTCGATGCGGCGGCCGACGAGCCGGCGTACAGCATGGAGTACTTCGGCCCCGTGCTCGGCGTCACCGAGCTCGAGGGGACCGGAGAAGCGTTCCTCTCCCGGGCGATCGACTTCGCCAACGACCGCCTGCGCGGCACGCTCGGCGCCAACATCGTGGTGCACCCGCGTGAGCTCAAGGCCCTCGGTCGCGACCGCTTCGACGAGCTGCTCGCCGGCCTGCGCTACGGCACGATCGCGGTCAACGCGTGGACCGGCGTCGGCTACCTGTCGCCGTTCGCCACCTGGGGAGCCTTCCCCGGGCACCGCGCCGACGACATCCAGTCGGGCACCGGCGTGGTCCACAACGGGCTCCTCCTCGCGCGGACCGAGCGCACGGTCGTCCGCGGCCCGTTCCGGCCGTTCCCGAGGTCGTGGGCGACGGGCAGCCTGGCGCTGACCCCGGTGCCGCCGTGGTTCGTGCACAACCGGACCGCGGCGACGACGGGGGAGCGGCTGGTGCGGTTCTCTGCCGCGCCGCGGTGGCGCAAGCTGCCCGGTGTCTTCGCCTCCGCGCTCAGGGGCTAGGTGCTCAGGGGTAGCCGCTGACCCGGTCGGGTCAGCCGGTGACCGGGGTCGACCCCGGGGTTCGTGGCGCGCGCTGCGCACCCGGCGTACGTTGGCGGATGGGCCCGGCCGGGGCCCGTGTCCGCGCCTCGACCGGTTGCCCGCAACCCCATCCCCGAGGAGGCAGACATGTTCATCCAGGTATTCCAGGGCCCCTGCTCGCGGCAGGAGGAGATGCACGCCCTGCTGGACGAGTGGCGGCGCGACCTCGCCCCCAGCGCGCATGGCTGGCTGGGCGGCACCTACGGCTTCACCGACGACGGCCAGCTCGTGGGCGTGGTCCGCTTCGAGTCGCGTGAGGCGGCTGCGGCCAACTCGGGCCGTCCGGAGCAGGACGCCTGGGCCGCGCGGATGAACGCCCTCATGGACGGCCCGATGGAGTTCCACGACTGCGACGACGTGACGCTCCTCTTCGACGGCGGCTCCGACGAGGCCGGCTTCGTCCAGGTGATCCGCGGCAAGGTCGACGACCCGGCACGCCTCAAGGCGATGATGGCCGACACGGACGCCCTCCACGAGGCCCGGCCCGACATCCTCGGCGCAACCCTCGCCATCGAGGAGGACGGCACCTTCACCGAGACCGTCGCCTTCACCAGCGAGGCCGACGCCCGCAAGGGCGAGCAGGTGCCGCCGCCCGAGGACGTGCAGCGCGAGCTGGCCTACGCGATGCAGTCCGCGACCTTCTACGACCTGCGGCGTCCCTGGTTCGAGAGCGCCTGATCGGTCTGTGGTCCGCCCGCTGTGCGTGCGGGGCTGCCTCAGTCCCGCACGCGCGGATCGGCACTCAGAAGCCGTACGGCCCGAACCGCAGCACCGCGAGTACGCCGGCAAGCACCGCCAGCAGCAACGGCGGCGCGATCATCCCCGTCTCCCGGCGACGCAGGTGGACCGCGAGCGCACCGAGCATCGTGAGCGCGAGACAGGTCGCGGCGACGGGGGAGAGGATCGGTGCCAGGTCGATCGCCGGAGGCAGCACCAGGCCGATCCCGCCCACGATCTCCGCGACGCCGATCAGCCTGATCTGGGCCTGGGAGAAGTCGTCGGTCCAGTCCATGCCGATCTCGCGGAGCTCGGCCTTCGGCTTCTGCAGCTTGAGGGCGCCGGTGCCGACGAAGACGATCGCCAGCAGTCCGGCGAGGATCCAGAGCGCGGTCTCCATGGGAGGTCTCCTCAGTAGCCGTCGAACGAGTCGATGCGGATGTCGTCGTGGTCCGCGCCGGCTTCCATGAGCACGGCCTCGGTCGCCTCGATCATCGCGGGTGGCCCGGCAATGTAGTAATGGTGCACGGCATCGCTGACGCTGTCGGCGAGGATCCGGCGGCGCTCCTTGCTCTTCATGCCCGCCGTCACGACGTAGTCGATCCGTACGCCGGGGAGCTGCTTGCTCCAGGCGTCGAGCTCGGTCCTGAACAGGAACTCCTCGGTCCGGTTGAGGTAGATCAGGTGCGCTTCTTCGCTGCTGTCGCTCTCCGCCATCTCGGCGATCATGCTGCGGAACGGCGCGACGCCCACGCCCGCCGCGATCAGCACGCTCGAGCGGTGCTGGCGGAGCTGGAAGTCGTAGTCATTGCCGTACGCCGTCATCCGCATCGCGTCGCCGGGCTGCGCTTCCTGGAGCGCGCGCTTGAACGGGCTCTGGCCGACCTTGAACGTGATCGCGAGGTCGGGCTCGCCAGGGGAGGAGGAGAACGAGTAGGTCTTGCCACCCGCGAGGTCCTGGCCGGGGATCTCGAGGTCCACCCAGTCGCCCGCCTCGAAACCGAAGCGCGGCGGTCGCTGGAAGACGAGCGTCAGGTGGTCGGCATTCTCCTGTCGTCGTTCGGCGACGACGAGCGGGATGTCGACGTTCTGGTGCGGCATGCAGCGTCCTCCTGGTGGTGCCCAGCAGGTCGCGCTGAAGCGCCCCGATCCTACGGAGCGGGTGCACGTGGTCTCCCGAGGCCTCGGCGGACGGCCTGCATCCCTTTGCTGTCGCCTGATCGGACAGTGTCGCGGGCACGACTGGGCGGTTCGCCCCCACGATCGGTCAGACCTCGGCTGTGGCCATCCCGGCGGACCGGAAGCCATGCCAGAGTTCACTCGCGGTGGCCGCCCCTCTCCCCGGTGGGGCTTTCCTCTGGCCGCCGACTCCTCCGACAGCGCCACCGGCCGTCCCTCATTGCAGGCCGTGGCGCTCAGCGACGGAAGCGCCCCCGCCTGAGACCGGGCGGGGGCGCTACGTCGCGGTGTTGGCACAGGGCGTCGTGAGTACGGCGGCTGGTGACGCGGCCGCGCGGAAATGACGAAGCCCGCCTGGCCAAAGGGAGGGAGGAGGCCGGCGGGCTCAAGCCGGAACCTCGGGAGGGAGGGATGAGGACCGGCGTCGTCTGACCGTTACAACGCGCGGGACGCCGGGTGGTTACGGTCGAGCTCAGTTCTTGTTGTGGCCCAGCGACCGCGACAGCAAGACGCTCTTCCAGTAGGCCTCACGCTCCAGGACATGGCCGTCATCGGTCCGCATCGACCAGAACTCCAGCAACGCGAACCGCATGCGCTCGCGGTAAGCGACCTCGCCGATCGTCTCCAGGTGCTCCTTGAGGCCGATGTTGTCGCCGTGCAGGGTCGCTGCGTAGTAGGACCAGCGCTGCCAGATGCCCGTGTCGCCGTACGCCGAGCCGACGTACGGCTCGCCGGTCTCCTGGTCGTGGATGACGTAGACGCCCTTCATGTGCTCGAGCGCGATCCGCCAGTCGGGTCGTTGCTGGGCCACGACCGCCTGGATCTCGGTGAGGGCGTGGTTGATCCGGTCATGCCCGGGGAACGGGTCACCGACGAAGGCCTCTTCCTGGATTGACGAGACCGTCATCTGGTCGAGGAGGCTCTCCATGTTGCGCCGACGGTTGCGCCCGGCGAGGGGGAGTCGCACCCAGAGCCGCTGGATGAACGGGCCCATCAGGTCGTCGCGCAGGACGATGTCGTAGGAGAGTGCACGGGGCTCGTGCCGTCGACCGGTGACCTCCCAGATGCCACCGAACAACCACAGCGTGGGGTCATGCCGGTCCTGGGCGAGCGAGAAGACGAACTGACGGTTGAAGTCGTCCTTGACGCCGCGCCAGGAGTTCCAGCCCTTCCACGCCTCGGGGTCGTTGCTGAGGACGTCGATCGGGTGCCGCTCACCGTTGTAGACGGCGCAGTGCAGCTTCACCTGCGACGGATCGAAGCCTGCAGGCAGGACGGCGCTCAGCGGGATCGTGGACACGACGGTCACCGTAAGCCAGGACACCGACAGTTGCGCTCGGGTTCGCGCGCGGGCGTCAAAGGCGCACGTGCGGTTGCTGGGCTCACTAGGGTTCATGCATGGCTTCGAGCGAGGTGATGGAAGCGCTGCGTCAGTTGGTGCGCGAGCGCGAGTGGGCCCAGTTCCATTCCCCCGAGAACCTCGCCAAGAGCATCTCGATCGAGGCCGCTGAGCTCCTCGAGTGCTTCCAGTGGTCGCCGGATGCCGAGCCGGAGCGCGTTGCAGCTGAGCTCGCAGATGTCCTGACCTACTGCCTGCTGCTTGCAGATCGGCTCGGCCTCGACCCGGACCAGATCGTCCAGGAGAAGCTTGCGATCACCGTCGACAAGTATCCGGCCGACAAGGCCAGGGGGACGAGCGTGAAGTATGACCAGCTTCCGGATTGATCGGTTCCGGTTCGACCGCGCCAACCTCGAGGCGTGGGCCGGCACGGACCCCAAACACCTGAACTGGCCTGTCGTCTACGCGCTTGACGGCCCGAGCCAGGTGTACGTCGGCGAGTCCTCCCGTGGTGCGTCACGTCTCCGTCAGCACCTCGACTCGAAGGAGAAGGCGGCGCTTCGTGGTGCTCGTGTCGTCATCGATCCGACGTTCAACAAGTCAGTCTGCCTCGATCTCGAGTCGTTCCTGATCCAGATGTTTGCCGGAGACGGCACGTTCAGTGTCCTCAACAAGAACATCGGCGTCTCCGACCGTGACTACTACCGCCGCGACGACTATCAGACGACGTTCGACGCGATCTTCGACGAGCTGCGTGAAGCGGGCCTCTTCACCCGGACACTGCCGGAGATCAAGAACTCCGACCTCTTCAAGCTGTCGCCCTTCAAGGAGTTGACGGAGGACCAGGCGGGCGCGGTCGAGGACATCCTCGAGGGGCTCTTCGCAGACCTGGCCGACGGAACGTCGAGCCGCATCGTCATCCAGGGCGCGCCGGGCACGGGCAAGACGGTCGTCGCGATCTACCTGATGAAGCTCCTCAGCGACATCCAGAACTCGTCCGAGGACGAGATCGTCGAGGGTGACGAGCGGCTGGCCGACTTCTTCCAGCCCGGCTATCGCGAGCTTCTGCAGGACTTCCGCGTGGGTTTGGTGGTGCCGCAGCAGTCGCTGCGGCGTTCGATCGAGCGGGTCTTCAGCAAGACGCCCGGCCTCCACCGCGGCCAGGTGCTGAGTCCCTTTCAGGTGGGCAGTCGTGAGGACGAGTTCGACCTCTTGATCGTTGACGAAGCGCACCGCCTCAACCAGCGCGCCGCGCAGGCGGCCGGTCCGCTGAACCGGAAGTTCGTCGACATCAACAAGAGCCTCTTCGGCGAGGACGATGTCCGCCTCACGCAGGTCGACTGGATCATGCGGAAGAGCCGTCACCAGATCTTCCTCGTCGACGGCGAGCAGTCTGTGCGCCCGGCCGACCTGCCGACGGCGACGGTTCGTGCGTTGGTCGAGACTGCCGCCGCTGAGCACCGGCACTACCCGCTCCGGTCACAGATGCGCGTGCAGGCGGACGGAGACTACGTCGGCTACATCCGCAGGGTGCTCGAGGGGACGGTCACCGAGCGTCAGGAGTTCGGCGACTACGACTTCCGCCTGATCGATGACGCGGGGGAGCTGCAGGACCAGATCCGCAAGCGTGAGAAGGAGGTCGGTCTCGCACGCATGGTCGCCGGCTTCGCCTGGCCATGGAAGACGAAGAACGACCCTGAGGGATTCGACATCGAGCTCGACGGAGTGAGACTCCGCTGGAACTCGACCGACGTCGACTGGGTCTCGTCGAAGACCTCGCCCGACGAGGTCGGGTCGATCCACACCATCCAGGGCTACGACCTCAACTACGCTGGCGTGATCATCGGCCGTGACCTGCGCTTCGACCCCGAGTTGGGGCGCCCGGTCTTTGACCGCAAGCAGTACTTCGACCCGCGTGGTACGACGAACAACCGCGCCCTCGGCATCGTCTACACGGACGACGACATCCTGCAGTTCATCCGCAACATCTACGGCGTCCTGCTCACCCGCGGCATGCTCGGCACGTACGTGTACGTCTGCGACGAACCGCTCCGCGAATACTTGCGCCGCTGGCTCTGACACGACGCGTCAAACGCGGCGATATGACCCTGTGGTGCACTGCGACCTCAGGCGGCGGGCGAGCGGACGTTGGTGGCTTGTATCTGCAATGATCCACAGGCATGGGCGACCTCTTCAATCACGTGGCCGACTTCCTGGATGGCGTAGCTGCCAGTCCTAAGTTGGCACTGGTTCCCGCGGGCGTGCTCCTCCTCGGACTGCTCGGCTACATCGTGAATCGTCGTGGTGGGAAGACGTCGCGCCGTTCCTTAGCGCTGGCGGAGCGTCAGGAGGCACGACGAGAGGCGCTCCTAGACATCCGGCTAATCTCCGCCACGTGCGCGGTCGACGACGGTGAGCGGAACTACGTATACGACCTAGTAATTCGGAATCCGTCCGACAGGGCGAACTCCGTTGCCGAGGCCGAGTTGTGGCTTGAGTACGAAGTTGGTGGCTTAGTGCTGAACGTCAAAGCGCCTTGGCGTCCGAGCCAGGCTGTCACGCCGCCGGGAAATTTGCGTCTGCCGCTAGCTCTCGCCGCAAACGGGTCCGAGGCGGGTTCGTTGCAGATCACCGTGGCGCAGGCGTTGATCGAGGGGCGCTCCATTGAGCGGCTTCAACTCGTCCTTACAGACACCTTCGGAACTGCCGTGACCCTGCGGTCAGAATTCGTTCAGGAGCGCATATCCCACATTGAGGCGACAAATGACTGAGAAGCGGAAGGGGCGGTACCCGCACAGCATCGTCATGCCAGTTGTGGCTGACGGCGCGCTGGCGGTTAGAGGGCAAGTCGGGGGGCGGTTGGTCCCCGTCGTCATGGTCGACATGACAGTTCGTCCTGATGTCGCGGAGCTGGTGCGTGTTCACGAGCATCTGGGCATGGGCGACTGCTCCTCACAGTGGGCGCAGACGGGCAGCCGGTTGGTGCTGCTCCTTCGCTTCGAGCGACCGATCGAACTCGCCATGGGCCTGGCGTTCGAACTTCCTCGACAGGCGGGCTTGGTGGACCAGGTCATCTCGGCAAGGGCGGTCTACCTGCAACACGGGGTCGAGGGCGACACGATGTCTACGACGATGGGCCACCCGAGGCTTGTGATTGAGCTTCCGCCGACAGGTTTCGAAGAGGATTGGGAGCGCCTGTTTCCCGCATCCCTGACGCGCGAGTTTCGCCGGCAGGGTCTAAAGCGAGCGGCGGCAAGACAAGCTTCGCGAGAAATGGTCGCGAGATGGCGCGAGTTTGGATCGATCAAGATGAATTGAGGATGCCGACCCGGCCGCATCTCTCACCGGCATCACAACCACGGCATTGAGCCGCTCTTCGAACTTGGTTGGCGCTTTTCGAACGGGCCGTGGTCTCGTGGCCAGTTCTCGCGGATGGCCTAGTCGGGTCCGCTGAGCGGCCCTCAGTCGACGTCAGGGCGTGGCGAGGAAGACCGGCGGATCTTCGTCGGTATAGATCACGACCTGGATCCGCTCTTCGATGCTCGACCGCGCGGTCTCTGCCGAGGCAGGTCTGGCGTGTGCGAAGAACGTATCGAGCACCGCTTCCGTCGCAACGGGGTTCGCCGGAGGTGTCCACCAGTAGATGACGAGCTCGCTTGGCGGAGTTCCTTCAGTGATCGGGCGGTCTAGCGCCTCGTAGACGCGTCTCCACCACCAGCCGTCCGACTCACCGAGCGAGCACCCAAAGATGATGAACAGCCGCGTGTCTGAAAAGAGATGGCTGTATTCAATGCGGTTCATGGCCCAGTACGGCTTCATAAGTCGGCGGTGTGTGTCCCTGCCCTGATCGAAGCCGTCGGGGGCGTCAATTCCGAATAGCAGCGACCGCGGGACGGGCTGCTGTCCGTGAGGGTGGATCACCTCGCTGCGTACGTAGCTTGACCAACCTGTCTGGCCGTTCCACGAACCGTCGGGATGGCTCTTGGGGTTTGGTCGAAACATGAAGTTGCGGTCGGCATGTGTGTGCGCCTGCGGCTGAAACTGTTGGGCGTCGCGGAACAGGTAGTCGTCGAGCAGAGGCGTGTAGTTGAAGTTCACGACGAGATAGTTGAAGAGGTCGTAGTGGCTGGTATGCGCCGGGAAGGCGAACGACGTGAAGGTCGAGGAGTGGTCGCTGACGTCCCCGATCCAGTCGGCCAGCGATCTCATGGCCAAGGTGTTGCTTGCGGAATCCTCGCCAATTCGTGCGAGCAGGGCTGGTGGTGCGACCAGTTCCAAGAACTCCGAGAATGCTGCCTGAACGGCGATCGTTGCCTCGTAGATGGCTTCGGCGGGATGCCAACCACCCTCGGGCCTGAGTAGGTGTCCGATCGCAGATTCGATGTCACTCCAGTTCTCCTGGCCGAGGTCCTTGGCGTACGCCATCTGCTGGACCACGAGGTTGGAGGAGTCAAAGTCGCGAGAGGCGAGGTAGTGGTAGAACGCCGGATAGCGGGGAGAGAATCGAGACTGATAGCGATGGCTGACCTGAATGTCGAAACCATTGCCCACCAACACCATGATGTTGTGCTGGCGATTCAGCCTTGCGTACTCGTCCGTAGTGAACGTGCGATAACCCATGGCTGGACCTGTCGATCTGCGTTCGAGCCCTTCGACGATGACGCGTGCTGGCGACCATCGCAGGTGAGTCTAGGTGAAGTAGCCCGTGCGGGAGAGGCGGTCGGCGGCGGTGCCTCGGATTCGTGTCATAGTGCCCGCCAACCTGCACGAGGTGCGTGAGACTGACCAGGTGAATCAGGGCTCTGCTGTGGATACCGGCGGCGAGATCCGCGTCGTGGGCATCGAGGCGATGCCCGCCGGTTGGATTGAGAAGGTAATCGAGTTGGGTGACAGGCACCGAAGCCGGCTCGGACCGATGCCATTCGCAGGGTTCCGAGAGGCGGCCGAGCACCACAACATCGCTGTGGCCGTGCGTACCCGGGCCGACGGCTCGCAAGACCTTGCCGGCTACTGCTTGTACGACCCGACCGTTCGAGCTGACCGGTACGCACGCATCGCGCACCTGTGCCTCGCAGAGGATGCACGCGGACTAGGAGTCGCCGGCGGCCTGGTCGACGCGGTCATGGATCGCTGTCAGGATCGGCTGGGCCTACGGCTGAAGTGCCGCGACGACTGGGAGGCAGCCGCACGTTGGCCCTCACTCGGGTTCGAGCCGGTGCGGTCGCGCGCGGGCCGTGGCAAGACGAAAGAGCCCATGACCGAATGGGTTAAGCACAATGACACCGCGACGACGCTGCTGTCGTTGCCGCTCGAAGACCCTGACCGGCTGGTGGTTGCGGTGGATAACAACGTGTTCTGCGACTTGTACGGCACGTCGAATCGCCGAAAGCAGTTCTCGGGAAGCGTCGCCCTCCTGGCGGCGGCGGAACAGATTCGGCTCGCTCGTCCATTTTCGCTGACCCAAGAACTGAACAGCACCGTCGATCAACGTGAGCGGCAGGCGTTGCTGCAGTCAGCTCAGGTTGCTGGCATGACGATCCTCAAGGGTGATCGGAACAAGGTGCAAGCTCTGCGTGACGAACTCCTAGCGGAAGTGCCTGATGCGATCTTGCACAAGGACGCGTCCTTGAGCATGGACGCCACGATGGTGGCTGAGTCGATCCTCGGTGGCGCTGAGGTGTTTGTGACTCGTGACCAGAACGCCGTCACGTACCTAGGCCCGGCTGCTGCGTCCGGGCGGAACTTCGCGGTGTTGGATCCGAATGAATTGCCGGCATTCATCGACCGTCGTGCTGACTTCGTGAGTTACTTGCCGACACAGTTGGAGCAGACTGAATTCACAACAAGTCGCGGGGACGCAGCGACGTGGAACCCAGACAACCTGGGGGACCTGATCGCCAAGGAGTCGGGGGAGCGGAAGGTCGCCTTCCGCCAGGTCATCAAGTCGATCGCAGAACGATCTGCAGGCACGGATGACCGGCAACTGATGCTTACCCCGCGCGGTGAGGTTCTCGCGATCTGGGCCGCACACGAGGGCAGCACGACCCTTGAGGTGCCGTTGTTGCGCGTGAAGCGGGGGGACTTGTTGCCGACGATTACTAGACAGCTATCCCGGAACCTTCGCCGTAGGGCAGCGACCGCAGGTCTAACGACGGTTCGGATCCTCGACGACCACTTGCCAACTGCGATCGGTGCCGAGCTGCGCCGCGACGGCTTCATCGATCCGGCTGGCTTCTTGACTGCAACAGTCCTCACGACGATCGGCACGTGGGCTGACGTTCGTGCTGCTGCAGAAGCGGTGGCTGAGTCCGGCGTAGTCCTCCCTGAGCAACTGTCCTCGGCCTCGGAGGCATCGGAGTACGAGCGAGTCCTTTGGCCGGCAAAGATCCTGCACCCGGACGTCGCGACATACATCGTCCCCATCCGGGGTGTCTTCGCCGACGACCTCCTCGGGCATACGAGCACGCTTCTGGCTCGGCCGGGTGACCTTGGGTTGTCGCGGGAGCACGTCTATTACAAGAGCGGCCAATACAAGCCTGTCGCTCCGGGGCGCATCCTGTGGTATTCGAGCAGGCGGGATCAGCAGGTTGTTGCCGCCTCCCGTTTGGTGGAGAGCGTTGTGGGGTCGCCGGAGGTGCTGCATCGGGAGTTCTCGAACATCGGCATCCTGACGCTCGATCAGGTCAGGGAGGCGCGTGGCAAGCGCGCGGGGACGGTGGTTGCGCTCCGGTTCGCGGACACCGAGATCTTCAACCGGCCGCTGTCTCTGGCGCGGGTTCAGGAGCTGTCGAACGGCGCTGCTAGGTTGACCGTTCAGTCGCCCGTTCGGGTCGATTCGGCGTGGTTCAAGCGGTTGTATGAGGAGGGGATGCGCCGATGAGGGTTCCCCGCGTCGCCCAGGATGCAGTCAAGGCCCTCGAGGCTGGCCTGCGTGCAGCAACGGCCCTACGTGAACGCAGCGCCGGGGCCATGAGCCCGACCACGGTTGCAGATGGTGTTGGTGGCGGACGGGGGGAAGGACGGGCCCTGTTCATCTCCGTAAAGCCTCAGTACGCGAATGCCATTCTTGACGGCACCAAGACTGTAGAGCTGCGCCGGACTCGACCGAACCTTCCCGACGGATCGCTGGTCATCTTGTATTCGTCGACCCCCACCCGCGCGGTCGTCGGGTGGGCTCACTTGACCGGTGTCCGCGAAGGCACGCCGATTGAGATTTGGGACAACTACGGTGCCGCCGCGGCCATCGAGGAACCGGCCTATGACGCGTATTTCGATGGCACTGATCAGGCGTTCGCGCTCGAGCTCGAGGACGTCGTTGCTGCCGTCCAGCCCATCCCGCTCGACGTTATTCGGTCCATCGGCATTCAGCCGCCGCAAAGCTGGCGCTACGTGCCGGCCGAGGTGTCCACGCGTATACAGGCCTCCGCACTCACCTGAACAAGGGTGCTCGTCGCCTCAGGCGTAGCGACGGTTGGGACAGGCTTGCCCACTTGACTGCGGCGCGCGAGGGGTTGCCCGCCGAGGTGGCAGACAGCGCCCTGATCAAGCTGACACGGGTGCTCTTCTCCACGCGTCCCACCTCGGCGCGTCAATCTGGGCGGAATGACGCAGCGCGCTCATGTCGCTCGTCATGGCGAGCGCGCCCAGAAATGACGAAGGCCCCGGTCCGTGACAGAGGCCTTCGTGCTGGGTGGTCTCGACAAGCTCGACCACCGGTGACATCAGATGTCGTAATACAGCTCGAACTCGTGCGGGTGAGGCCGCAACTGCACCGGGGCGATCTCCTGGGTGCGCTTGTAGTCCACCCACGTCTCGATCAGGTCCTGGGTAAAGACACCACCCTCGGTCAGGAAGTCCGCGTCGTCCTCCAGCGCCTCGAGCACGGCGTTCAGCGACGTCGGCACCTGGGCAATTTCGGCCATCTCGTCCGGCGGGAGCTCGTAGATGTCCTTGTCGATCGGCTCGGCCGGCTCGATCTTGTTCTTGATGCCGTCGAGGCCGGCGAGCATCAGGGCCGAGAACGCGAGGTAGGGGTTCGCCGACGGGTCGGGGAAGCGGGCCTCGATGCGCTTGGCCTTCGGGTTGGCACCCGTGATCGGGATACGCACGGACGCCGAGCGGTTGCGCGAGGAGTAGACCAGCGAGATCGGCGCCTCGTAGCCCGGCACCAGACGGTGGAAGGAGTTCACCGTCGGGTTGGTGAACGCCAGCAGCGCGGGGGCGTGCCGCAGGATGCCGCCGATGTAGTGGCGCGCCATCTCGGACAGTCCGGCGTACCCGGTCTCGTCGTAGAAGAGCGGCTGGCCGCCGGTCCACAGCGACTGGTGCACGTGCATGCCGGAGCCGTTGTCACCGAAGAGCGGCTTGGGCATGAAGGTGACCGACTTGCCCGCCTCCCAGGCGGTGTTCTTGATGATGTACTTGAACTTCATGACGTCGTCCGCGGCCTTGAGCAGCGTGTCGAAGCGGTAGTTGATCTCCGCCTGACCGGCCGTGCCGACCTCGTGGTGTGCCCGCTCGACGAGCAGCTGCGCCCCCTCGAGCTTCTTCACCATCTCGTCACGCAGGTCGGTGAAGTGGTCGTACGGCGCGACGGGGAAGTAGCCACCCTTGAAGCGCGTCTTGTAGCCACGGTTCGGCTGGTCGGGGTCGTCCTTGCCGGAGTTCCACCAGCCCTCGACCGAGTCGATGTGGAAGTAGCCCTCGTTGGCCGACGTCGAGTAGCGCACCGAGTCGAAGATGTAGAACTCCGCCTCCGGCGCGAAGTACGCCGTGTCCGCGATGCCCGTCGAGGCGAGGTAGGCCTGCGCCTTGCGCGCGATGTTGCGCGGGTCGCGGGAGTAGGCCTCGCCCGTGATCGGGTCGTGGATGAAGAAGCTCAGCACGAGCGTCTTCGCCACCCGGAACGGGTCGATGTAGGCGGTCGTGACGTCGGGGAAGAGCGACATGTCCGACTCGTTGATCGCCTGGAATCCGCGGATCGAGGAGCCGTCGAAGGAGAGACCGTTCTCGAAGACGGACTCGTCGAACGACGACACGGGCACGGTGAAGTGCTGCTCGATGCCGGGCAGGTCAACGAAGCGGACGTCGACCATCTCGACGCCTTCATCCTTGATGAACTTCAGCAGATCGTCCTGGGTCTTGAACATGTGTCGCACCTTACTCCCGGACGCCTATGCCACAACGGCCTCGCGGGCGGGGAAGTGCTGGTCCGCGAAGGCGGACGCCCGGGCGACCGCGAAGCGCATGCCGAGCGCGGCCACGACGATGATGCCGGCGATCACCAGCCACCCTGACGCGCCCCACTCCATCGCCAGGAAGGTGAAGAGCGCCGGGGCCCACAGGAAGCCGAGCTTGTTGAAGACGTCGCCGACGCCCTGGTACTCCCCACGTCGGCGCGGGTCCATCAGGTCGGCCTGGAAGGTCCACATCGCTGCTGAGAGGAAGAGCTCGGCCCCGGTGACCGTCACGTGGCCGATCCAGATCAACGCGATGGTCCACAGACCCACGGTGCTGTGGGTGCACGCGGTGATCGCACAGCTGACGACGAAGAAGCCCGTCGCGACGCCGATGTTGCGCAACGCCGTCCGCACGTCGGTCACGGTCCGCGACATGTACGCCGGCAGGAAGATGCAGAGCACCGTGTTGGTGCCGAAGAGCCACGCCAGCAGCACGTCCGGAGCGTCGGTGCGGTCGACCAGCCAGAGCGGGATGACGATGTTGAGCAGCACCTGGTTGGTCCACAGCACGCCGAGGAAGAGCGAGACCAGCATCCACCCCCGGTTCCTCAGCGGTCCGGGCCCGTCAGGTCGCACCCGCGCCTCACCCGACGCCACCCGTACGTCGTGGGGTGCAGGTGGCATCCGGCTGATCGCGAGGCCGTTGATCGCCATCACCGCCGCGGCGAACCAGGGGACGTACTGGATGACGGTCAGGCTGTTGGTGGCGAGGGCGAGGCCGCCCAGCAGCGCGCCGAGCGTGAAGCCCGCGTTGAGCCACGAGTAGAGGTACGCCTGCGTGCGCAGCCGCTCCTCGCGCGACATGACGTCGAGGATGTACGCCTCGCGGCTGACGTCACCGAGCGCCTCGAACGCCGCGAAGACGATGCCGACGACGAGGTAGCTCTCGAAGGAGTGGACGAACGGAAGCGCAGCCAGCGCGAAGCACCTGCCGAACGCCGCGGTCGACCACATCCGCTTCGGGCCGAGGCGGTCGGTCAGCCGCCCGAGCGGGTAGGAGAGCAGGAACGACGCGACCATCGTGAGGGTGATCGCGAGGCCCGCCTCGGCAGCGCGGAGGCCGACGACCTTGATCAGGAAGACCGCGCTGGCGGTGTTGAACGTGCCCTCGCCGATCGCGAAGAGCAGCGACTGCGTGGAGAGCCTGCGCGAGAGGGGAGTGGGCGGGATCAACCGGGTCAGGACCCGCGGCGCTGGCATGTGCACAAGCCAACCTCAACGACCCGGGGTCGTCATCTGATTTTTCGTAACGAACAGATCCCGGAAATGCCACAGGGGCCGGGGGAGTGCCCCGGCCCCTGCGACGTACGACGTGATCAGCGGATGAACAGCATCTCCTGGTACGTCGGGAGGTTCCACAGGTCGTCGGCGACGACGGCCTCGAGGGAGTCGGCAGCCTCGCGGACGGCGAGCATGGCCGGGAGGACCGTGTCCTTGACGAACGCGGCCTCGGCGATGCCTTCGTGGTCGTGCTGGCCGGCGACGGCGTCCTGCAGGCCCTTGATGCCGGCGCGGAGCGCGGCGACCAGGCCGGAGACTTCGTTGAGGTCGGTCAGGTCGGCGTCGACACCAGCGGCCTTGAGCGCGGCGACGTTGCTGGCGAGCTCGGTCTGGTAGCGGACCGCAGCCGGGAGGATCGTGGTCTTGGCGATCTCCTCGGTGAGGTTCGCCTCGACGTTGATCGCCATGAGGTACTGCTCGAGGGCGACCTCGTAGCGGGCCTCGAGCTCGGCCTCGTTGAAGACGCCGTACTTCGAGAAGAGCGCCTTCGCCTCGGGGGTCTGGTACTCCGGCAGCGCGTCGACGGTGGTGTCGAGCTTCTTGAGGCCGCGGGTGACCGCCTCCTCGTGCCACTCGGTGGAGTAGCCGTTGCCGTTGAAGACCGCGGCGCCGTGCTGCTCCATGACCTTGGCCAGGACCTGCTGGACGGCGTCGTTGAACTCGGTGCCGGAGCCGACCAGCGCCTCGAGCTCGGTCGCCATGTAGTCGAGCGCCTCGGCCATGATCGTGTTGATGATGATCAGCGGGGCCGCGACGGTCTGGTCCGAGCCGACGGCGCGGAACTCGAAGCGGTTGCCGGTGAAGGCCATCGGCGAGGTGCGGTTGCGGTCGCCGGCGTCCTGCGTGAGGACGGGGAGGGCGTCGACGCCGACGGCGAGCTTGCCCTTCTGCTTCGACGAGGTGGCGCCACCGTTGGTGATCTGCTCGAAGACGTCCTGGAGCTGGTCGCCCAGGAAGATCGAGATGATCGCCGGCGGGGCCTCGTTGGCGCCCAGGCGGTGGTCGTTGCCGGCCGACGCGATCGAGACGCGGAGCAGGCCGCCGTACAGGTGGACGGCGCGGATGACGGCGGCGCAGAACACGAGGAACTGGGCGTTGTCGTGCGGGTTGTCGCCCGGGTTCAGGAAGTTGCCCTGGTTGCCGTTGCCGAAGGAGAAGTTGACGTGCTTGCCGGAGCCGTTGACGCCCGCGAACGGCTTCTCGTGGAAGAGCGCCTCGAAGCCGTGCTTCTTCGCGATCGCCTTGAACGTCGACATGATCAGCTGCTGGTGGTCAGCGGCCAGGTTGGCCTTCTCGAAGACCGGAGCGATCTCGAACTGGCCGGGCGCGACCTCGTTGTGGCGGGTCTTGGCCGGCACGCCGAGCTTGAAGAGCGCGCGCTCGGTGTCGAACATGAAGTTCTGGACGCGCTCCGGGATGGCACCGAAGTAGTGGTCGTCGAACTCCTGGCCCTTCGGCGGCTTGGCACCGAAGAGCGTGCGACCGGCGTTGAGCAGGTCGGGGCGCGAGTTGACGAAGGAGGTGTCGACCAGGAAGTACTCCTGCTCCGGGCCGCAGTAGGACACGACGTTGTCGATGTCCTTGTGGCCGAAGAGGGAGAGGACGCGCTTGGCCTGGTCCGACATGGCGTTCTGCGAGCGCAGGAGCGGGGTCTTGTAGTCGAGCGCCTCACCGGTCATCGAGACGAAGATCGTCGGGATGCACAGCGTCGAGCCGTTGTCGTTCTCGAGGATGTACGCCGGCGACTGGACGTCCCAGCCGGTGTAGCCGCGGGCCTCGAACGTGGCGCGGATGCCACCGTTGGGGAACGACGAGGCGTCGGGCTCGCCCTGGACGAGGATCTTGCCCTGGAACTCCCAGATGGCGGTGCCGTCACCGACCGGCTCCATGAAGGAGTCGTGCTTCTCGGCGGAGAGACCGGTGAGCGGGTAGAAGACGTGCGCGTAGTGGGTCGCGCCCTTCTCCATCGCCCAGTCCTTCATCGCAGCGGCGACGACGTCGGCGATGGCGGGGTCGAGCTTCTCGCCCTTCTCGATCGTCGCGGCAACGGACTTGTAGACCGACTTCGGGAGGCGCTTGGCCATCACCGGGAGCGAGAACACGTTCTCGCCGAAGATCTCGGGCGAGTCGCCGGTGCCGTTGAAGAAGGCGGCCGGGGCCTCGTTGGCCTCGATCTCGCGGATCGCACCCAGGCGGGTGGGGTTCGCAGTCATTGAAGTGCTCCTAGCTCGGCGTTCCAGGTGCCGAAAATGATCGATTCAAGGCTGAACGCTAGGCGCGCTGCGTTTCGCGTTCGTAGCCGTATGTTTCGGGCGTGTTAACTCGTTGCCGACATCCGTGAGTCCGTGAGGAGGTCCGATTTGCCGCAGCCGGCAGCGCTGATGCTGGCACCCGGTAGGTTGGCGCGGTGCTAGAGACCGCATCGTGGCTGCGCCGCATCATCGCCCTCTTCATCGACTGGTTCGCGTGCGTCGGCATCACCGTCCTCGTGCTGGGCCCGTTGGGCTGGACCGGCAACGCCGACTCGGGCTTCATCACGCTCGGCATCTTCGTGATCGAGTCGTGGATCTTCCTCAGCCTGATGGGCGGCACCTTCGGCCACCTGCTCGCCCGGCTCCGGGTCACCCGGATCGACGGCAGCCGGATCGACCCGCTGCGCGCGCTGCTCCGCTCGGTGCTCGTGGCGCTGGTCATCCCGCCGCTCGTCTTCCGCCCCGACGGCCGCGGTCTCCACGACATGGCCGCCGGCTCTGTCGTCCACGACCTGCAGGTCGCCGCATGAGCGGCCGTCCGGCGTACGTCGCAGGGCTGGCGGGCCTGGCGCTCGTGGGCTCGCTGGCGCTGGCCGGCTGCGGTGGTGGCGACGACGCCGAGGCCAAGGCGCCCTGTGGCCTCACGGACACCCGCAAGGGGAAGCTGACTGTGAAGACGGCTCCCGATGCGCTCGCCAAGTCCGCCGAGGGACGCAAGACGGTCCGCTTCCGCCAGGAGCTCACGATCGACGGCAAGTCCGCCGCGATCGAGGGCTCGGCCGACTCCTCACCGGAGAAGCTCTACGCGCTCGAGCAGACGCTGCCCGGCGACGACGGCACCGTGAAGCTGATCCTCACGGACGACAAGGTCTATGTCTCGGCCGAGGGGGAGGACGACGGCAAGTTCTACCTCGTCGACCCCGAGGTGGCTGGCGACCCGGCGGCCATCGCCCTCAAGGCGTGGCTGGACCAGGCCGGCACGAGCAACACCGCCGAGGCGTGGACCGTCGGTCTCCTCGCGGTGCGCTACGTCGGCAAGGAGACGATGGACGACGGCACGGCCACCGAGCTCTACGAGTTCGACATCGACCCGCGCATCGCGGCCCGCGCCCAGGGCATCACCCCGCCGGCCGAGCTGAAGCAGGTCACCACGTCGTACGTCTGGATCGACAGGTGGAACCTGATCCGCAAGGTGACCACCGACACCGGCGAGGAGCAGACGGTGCAGACCTTCACCGGCTACTGCGAGCCCCTCGACATCGAGGCGCCCGCAGCCGGAGACATCATCGAGCGCTGAGGCGGCGTTCCCGTCGCACAACGTCATAGGACCTGGTCGCAAGAGCGACCAGGTCCTATGACGTTACGGAGCAGAGACGTGCGGGGCGCGCAGCGCCGCAGCCGGCTCAGCGGCCCTTGAGGTTGCCGCGCTGGCCCTTCATGCTCGTCGGCATCGGGCCCTTCGGGATCGGCATCATGCCGCGCTGGGCGTCGAGCGCCTTGAGGCGGTTGAGGATGTCGGTCATCTCACCGGGCTTCACCTGGCGGCCGAGCTTGCGGACGTGCTTGAGCAGCTTCGGCAGCGGGACCTCGCCCTCGCCGTCGCCCATGATCACCTCGTGCACCGGGGTGGACTCACCCAGCACGCGCTGCGTGGAGCGCTTCTCCGTGACGAGGAGCTGGCGCAGGCGCGCGCCCTGGCCCTCGCCGACGAGGACGACGCCCGGAGGGCCGACGAGGCGGAAGACCATGTCCTGCTGCTTGGTGAACGCGACCGGCTGCGTGTTGACCTTCCAGCCGCGGCGCAGCATGGAGAGCGCCGCGATGGACGCACCGCGCTGGCCCTCCATCTGCCCGAACGCCGCCCGCTGGGCGCGGCGACCGAAGACCAGCAGCGCACCCATGACACCCAGGAGCAGCGCGGTGATGACCGGGATCAGCCAGATCGGGCCCGGGGCCAGGGTGCCGAGGAGGAAGCCGAAGGTGGCGAAGACGACGAACGCGGCCAGGATCCAGAGGCCCAGGGTGCGGTCGGTCTTGCGGGCCATCTTGTAGGCCTGGACGAGCTGCTGGCGACGCTTCTGCGGCGCTGCGGTGGGGGTCGACATGATCGTGCCTTCTGTCGTGAGGAGAGTCAGGAGTTGACCGTGGCGAGCTGCTCGCCCCGGGACTCGATGGCCTGACGGTACAGCCGTCCGGCGCGGTACGACGACCGGACCAGCGGACCTGAGAGGACGCCCGAGAAGCCGATCTCCTCGGCCTCCTGGTTGAGCTCCACGAACTCCTCCGGCTTGACCCACCGCTCGACGGGGTGGTGGCGCAGGCTCGGGCGGAGGTACTGCGTGATGGTGACCAGCTCGCAACCGGCGTCGTGGAGGTCCTGGAGAGCCTCGCTGATCTCCTCGCGGGTCTCGCCCATGCCGAGGATCAGGTTGGACTTGGTGACCAGCCCGAACGCCCGCGCCTGGGTGAGGACGTCGAGCGAGCGCTCGTAGCGGAACGCGGGGCGGATCCGCTTGAAGATGCGCGGCACGGTCTCGAGGTTGTGCGCGAGCACCTCGGGGCGGGCCTCGAAGACCTCCTGCAGCAGCTCGGGCACGCCGTTGAAGTCGGGGACGAGGTTCTCCACGCCGGTGCCCGGGTTGAGCTCGTGGATCGCGCGCACCGTCTCGGCGTACAGCCAGGCGCCGCCGTCGGCCAGGTCGTCGCGCGCGACGCCGGTGATCGTGGCGTACTTCAGCTCCATGGAGCGGACCGACTCGGCGACCCGGCGGGGCTCGTCGCGGTCGAGCGGCTGCGGCTTGCCGGTGTCGATCTGGCAGAAGTCGCAGCGGCGCGTGCACTGGTCGCCGCCGATGAGGAACGTCGCCTCGCGGTCCTCCCAGCACTCGTAGATGTTGGGACAGCCGGCTTCCTGGCAGACCGTGTGGAGTCCTTCGGACTTCACCAGCTTCTGCAGGGCGGTGTACTCCGGACCCATCTTCGCGCGGGTCTTGATCCACTCGGGCTTGCGCTCGATCGGGGTCTCCGAGTTGCGCACCTCGAGCCGGAGGAGCTTGCGGCCATCAGGTCCGGTCGCACTGGCGTTGGTGGGGGTGGTCACAAGGGCCGAGTCTACGCGTGGAGAGGTCACCACCTCAGGGCACGTCGCGTCGGCGGAACGCCACGAACGCAGCACCCGCCACGGCGCCCCAGATCACGCCCCAGTAGCCGAAGCCGTGGAGCGTGCCGAGGTGGTTCTCCTGGTAGTCCCGCTGCTCGCTCATCTCCGACCAGTCGTAGGTGTCGTAGCTGACGTCGTCGAAGAAGATCGCTGCCGCGTTGAGCGCCGGACTGACCCGCTGCACATGGCTGTCGCCGCCGAGCCCGTGGATGAAGACCAGGCTCAGGGCGAGCACCGCGAGCACCGAGGCCAGTGCGGCGACGGTGTGCCGCAGCAGCATCGTGAGCGCGTAGGAGCCGGTCGCCACCAGCGCGGAGAACGCCGCAGACAGGGCCACGAGCTGCAGGACGTCGGTCGTCCATCCCGCGCGCCACGCCAGGTCTCGTACGCCGGCGATCACCGCGAAGCTGAGCCACCAGGCAGCATGGGCCAGGATCGTGACGGCTCCCGCCATCGCCCCGATCGCGAGTGCCTTGGCGGTGAAGAGCTGGCCGCGGCGCGGGTTGAAGAGGAGCTGGTTGCTCATCGAGCCGCTCGCCCAGTCGGCGCCGGCGTACGTCATCGCAGCCAGGGCGAGCACGGCGGCGGTGAGGATCGCGATGCCGGGTGCGTAGCCCTCGACCGCCTCCTCGGGGCGCTGCTGGTTGTACTCGATGTAGTACTCCGGTCGCGGGAGGATCATGTCCTCGCACTCACCGCGGGAGGGCTGGTAGCCGGGCTCGCCCCACTCCTGGCTGCCGTCGATGCAGGACTGCAGCTCGCGCTGGGTCTCGGGTGAGGCCGCCTGCGTCTCGGCCTGCGCGACCGCGCGTGCCCACTCGTCGGGGTCGGCTGCTTCGGTGCTGATCGTCCAGACC
>NZ_DATIHB010000202.1:0-29833 GCF_035481145.1 Nocardioides sp.
GAGGAGGACCTGGGTCCTCCTCCCGGCCGGGCCGCATTTCCGCAACCGGCACGGCTGGTCGGAGGAACGGGAAAGGAATGTGTCCCGGCTCACGAAAATGCCGGAACACCTCTTGACCCGGGGCCGGTCCGACAGGCAGGCTGTTGCGTATCGCCCACTGAGTTGCGCAACACGCAAAAGGAGATTCCGATGGCACCCCGTCCCGAAGCCGGCCAGGAGTACGTGCTCACGCTGACGTGTCCGGAGGCGCCCGGCATCGTCTTCGCCGTCAGCCGCTACGTCATGGAGCACGGCGGCAACATCAACGCCAGCCAGCAGTTCGACGACCGCCTCACCGACACGTTCTTCATGCGCGTTCAGTTCCGGACCGACGGCGCCGACGTCGAGACCCTGCGCCAGGACTTCGCCGCCGTCGCGTCCGAGTTCGCGATGTCGTGGCAGCTGCACGACATGAGCACGCCGACCCGGACCCTCCTGATGGTCTCGAAGTTCGGCCACTGCCTGAACGACCTGCTCTTCCGTACCTCCACGGGCGCGCTCAACATCGAGATCCCGCTGATCGTCTCCAACCACCGCGACTTCGAGGCCGAGGCCGCCTCGCACGGCATCCCGTTCGTGCACATCCCGGTCACGCCGGACACGAAGCCCGAGGCCGAGGCCCGCCTGCTCGAGCTCGTCGACGAGTACGACGTCGACCTGGTCGTCCTGGCCCGCTACATGCAGGTGCTCTCCAACGACCTGTGCAGCAAGCTCGAGGGCCGCGCGATCAACATCCACCACTCGTTCCTGCCGAGCTTCAAGGGCGCGAAGCCCTACCACCAGGCCCACGCCCGCGGCGTGAAGCTGATCGGCGCGACCGCCCACTACGTGACGCCGGACCTCGACGAGGGCCCGATCATCGAGCAGGACGTCGCCCGCGTCGACCACTCCCTCGACCCCTCCGAGATGACCGCGGCCGGCCGCGACGTCGAGGCGCAGGTGCTCTCGCGCGCGATCCGGTGGCACAGCGAGCACCGCGTGCTCCTCGGCACCGGCAACCGCACCGTCGTCTTCCGCTGACGCACCACCGCCCCGGGCGGACCGGCTCCTGCGAGCCGGTCCGCCCGTCGCCGTTCCACCCATGAGAGAGGGAGCACCATGTCCAGCACCGTCAAGGGCGTCATCGCCCGCAGCAAGGGCGCACCGGTCGAGGTCGTCGACATCGTCGTCCCGGACCCCGGCCCCGGCGAGGCCGTCGTCAAGATCCAGGCCTGCGGGGTCTGCCACACGGACCTGCACTACCGCGAGGGCGGCATCAACGACGAGTTCCCGTTCCTGCTCGGCCACGAGGCGGCAGGAATCGTCGAGGCCGTCGGCGAGGGCGTCACGGAGGTGGTCCCGGGTGACTTCGTCGTCCTCAACTGGCGCGCGGTCTGCGGCCAGTGCCGCGCGTGCGTGAAGGGGAAGCCGCAGTACTGCTTCAACACCCACAACGCGCAGCAGAAGATGACCCTCACCGACGGCACGGAGCTCTCCCCCGCCCTGGGCATCGGTGCCTTCATCGAGAAGACGCTCGTCGCCGCCGGCCAGTGCACGAAGGTCGACCCGCAGGCCGCGGCCGCGGCCGCCGGCCTCCTCGGCTGCGGTGTCATGGCGGGCTTCGGCGCCGCGGTCAACACCGGTGGCGTCGGCCGCGGCGACTCGATCGCCGTGATCGGCTGCGGTGGCGTGGGCAACGCGGCGATCGCCGGTGCCGCCCTCGCAGGCGCCTCCACGATCATCGCCGTCGACGTCGACGACCGGAAGCTCGAGTGGGCCAAGGGCTTCGGCGCGACCCACACGATCAACTCGAAGCAGACCGACGCCGTCGAGGCGATCCGTTCCCTCACCGGCGGCAACGGCGCCGACGTCGTCGTCGACGCGGTCGGCCGCCCGGAGACCTACGAGCAGGCGTTCTACGCCCGCGACCTGGCCGGCACCGTGGTCCTCGTCGGCGTCCCGACGCCCGACAAGGAGATCACCCTCCCGCTGCTCGAGGTCTTCGGCCGCGGCGGTGCGCTCAAGTCCTCCTGGTACGGCGACTGCCTGCCGTCGCGCGACTTCCCGATGCTCGTCGACCTGGCGCTGCAGGGCCGCTTCCCGCTCAACGACTTCATCACCGAGACGATCGCGCTCGACGATGTGGAGAAGGCCTTCGAGAAGATGCACCACGGCGAGGTCCTCCGCTCGGTGGTCGAGCTGTGAGCGGCGTTGCGGGCGGTGCGGCTGCTGGTGCGGTCCGTGTCGAGCGGGTCGTCACGTCGGGCACGTTCAGCCTCGACGGCGGCACCTGGGAGGTCGACAACAACGTCTGGGTCGTGGGTGACGACACCACCTGCGTCATCATCGACGCCGCCCACGACGCGGCACCGATCCTCGAGGCCGTCGGCGACCGCACGGTGACGGCGATCCTGCTGACCCACGCGCACGACGACCACATCACCGCGGCCGGCGAGCTGCGGGCGGCGACCGGCGCCCCGGCGTACCTCCACCCGGAGGACCGCGTCCTCTGGGACAGGGTGTACGACGAGGCGCCGGACCGCGAGCTGGCCGATGGCGACACGTTCGAGGTCGGCGGTGTCACGCTGCGGACGCTGCACACCCCGGGCCACGCGCCGGGCGCGTGCTGCTTCCACAGCGCGGAGCTCGGTGCCGTGTTCACCGGGGACACGCTCTTCCACGGCGGACCTGGCGCGACGGGCCGGTCGTTCAGTGACTTCCCGACGATCATCGCCTCGATCAGCGACAAGCTGCTCGCGCTGCCGCCGGAGACCGTCGTCCACACCGGCCACGGTGATGACACCTCCATCGGCGCCGAGCGCGGCGACCTCGACGCGTGGATCGCGCGCGGGCACTGAGTCGCGCCCGGACCGGGCGGGCTGCGCACCTCTCTCCTGCGCAGTCCGCCCTCCCCGATCGGCCCCCGGCCCCGCACCTCTTCCGCAGGCCGGGGGCCGACTCTCAGGCCGGCGTCAGGGCTGAATGAGCGGCTGCTCCCAGGCCTCGAGCGGCGCCTTGCGCCAGGTGCCGTAGGTGGCGTTGGGGAACATGATCCAGTCGCGGCCGAAGTGCCCGGCGTGCTCCGCGACGAGCACCTCCTGCTCCTGCGCGCTCGCGCCGTCGAAGTCGTCGTGGAAGTCCGGCAGGCTGTCGCCGAGCAGCAGCACCACCTCGTGGTCCTCCTCCGCGACCGCGCGGCGCTCCTCCTTGCTCGTGCCGTAGAGCAGCACCTGCTCAGGCGAGACCTGCGGCAGCCCCAGCTCGCGGAGCGTCGCCATCGTCGCGACCTTGTTCTCCGCGAACCGGTCCGAGACGTAGTAGATCGCGACACCGTGCCTGTCGGCGTACCGGAAGAAGCGCGCAGCGCCCGGGGTCAGCGTGGGCTCACCCTCCAGCTCCCAGTCCGACCAGGTGTCCCACGAGGTGTAGGTGTGGCAGGCCTCGAGGTCGCGCGCGAGGAGCGGTGAGTTGTCGAGCACGGTCTCGTCGAGGTCGGTGACGATAGCCAGGTCCTCCTCCCCGCGGCGGTGGTCGGCGACCTCCTTGCGCAGCCGCGCCTCGGCGAGGGTCCAGCCCTGCTGCTGGGCGGCAGCGGCGTGCGCGGACTGCTGGTAGCGGAGGCCCATCGCGTACTCACGCACGGGGCAGTCGTCGGTGGCGGTCGAGCCGGCCGTCGTGCCGGTGGCCGTGGCCACGGACGACGACACGGCCGGTGCCATCAGCATCAGCGAGCCGACGGTGACGCCTGAGAGCACGGCGCTGGACAGGGGTGAGAGACGCATGGAACTACCTCCAGGTGATGGGTGGGATGGAAATGCCGACGGCCCGGCCACCCCGTGGCCGGGCCGTCAGTGGTGGGTGCTCAGCCGACCGGAGTTGCCTCCGGCGTGGCGTCGGGGTCCCGCGGGAGAGCCCGGGCCGGCAGCTCCGGGGTGTCGTCCTGGCGGTCGCCCTCGTGCAGCAGGTGCAGGTAGGACATGTGACGCTCGTACTGGTCGAGGACGTCGCCCACCATCTGCTCGTGGGAGTAGCCGTTGACGCAGTAGCCCTGGCTGCCCTCGGCGAGGTGCACCTCGGTGCGGTAGTAACGCTCGCCGCTGAGCCGACCCACGGCGTACGTCGGGGCGGCGCTGCGGCAGGTGGTGAGCCGGTAGAGGAACGTCGGCTCGTCGCCGAGGTCGGTGCGCAGCTCCACACCGTTCGGTCCGCCACGCTCAGCCGGGACCTCCCGGACCACCGAGGCGAGACCGTGGACGTTGAGCTCCGCGGCGACCTCCTCCAGCGCGGGACGGGCGACCAGCACCAGGAAGCCCTCGATCTCCTCACGGTCGGGGTAGGTGACCGTCCGCCGCAGTCGCTGGGCGAGCGTGGCCCGGCTGTCGCCGACTCCTGCAGCGCGGCCGGCGGAGAGCGCGGCCGGCAGCGAGAACTGCATGGAGTCGGTCTTCAGCGACTCCATACGCAGCGCCCGGTGCATGCCGACCCCGACCAGGGCCAGGACCACGGAGAAGGGCAGCCCCATGATGATCGTGGCCCCGGTGAGGATGCCGAGCCAGTTCTCACCACCGGCGGTCATCATCGCGATGGTCAGGACGCCGATCGCGACCGACCAGAAGATCCGCACCGGGATCGAGCAGTCCGACATCGGGGTGGGCAGCTTCGAGGTGAAGTTGCCCATGATCAGCGCACCGGAGTCGGCGGACGTCACGTAGTAGAGGAAGCCGGTCAGCGTCGCCATGAAGATGACGAAGGTCGCCGCCGGGTAGGCATCGAGGAAGGTGTAGAAGCCCTGCTCGTACGCCGCGGTGGTGACCGCGCCGAACTCCGCGTCGCCGCCACGGATCCGGCTGATGGCGCTGTTGCCGAAGATCGTCACCCACAGCACGATGAACGTGAACGGGATCATCAGCACGCCGACCAGGAACTGGCGGATGGTGCGGCCCCGGGAGATCCGGGCCAGGAAGAGGCCGACGAACGGCGCCCACGCGACCCACCAGGCCCAGAAGAAGAGCGTCCACAGGGACTTCCACTCGCCGACCGCTCCACTGTCGAGCTCTTCGTACGGCATCGTGTCCAGGCTCATCCCGGGCAGGTGGGTGAGGTAGTCGCCGACGTTCATCACCAGGGCGTTGAGCAGGAAGCCGGTGTCATCGGCGAGCAGCACGAAGAGCATCAGGCCGAGCGAGAGCAGGACGTTGAGCTCGGAGAGCCGGCGGATGCCCTTGTCGAGGCCCGAGACCGCAGAGGCAGTGCCGAGGACGACCGAGGCGACGACCAGCCCGATCTGGGCGGCGGTGCCCTGCGGGATGTCGAAGAGCGTCGACAGACCGGCGTTGAGCAGCGCGATGCTGATGCCGAGCGAGGTGGCGATGCCGAAGATGGTGCCCAGCACCGCGGCCAGGTCGATGCTGTCACCGATCCGTCCGTGCACACGCTTGCCGAAGATCGGGTAGAGCGCGGAGCGGATCGAGAGCGGCAGGCCGTGACGGAAGGAGAAGTAGCCCAGCGCCATGCCCATGACGGCGTACATCGCCCAGCCGCTGATGCCGTAGTGGAAGAGCGTCCACAGCACGGCGTCCTCGGCAGCCTCGATGCTCTGTCCCTCGCCGGTCGGCGGCGCCATGTACTGCGCGACGGGCTCGGCGACGGAGTAGAACATCAGGTCGGCGCCGATGCCGGCGGCGAAGAGCATCGCCGTCCAGGTGAACATGCTGTACTCCGGCCGCGACTCCTCGGGGCCGAGGCGGTACTTGCCGTAGCGCGAGAGGCAGATGTAGAGCACGAACGCGACCAGAGCCGCGGCCAGCGTGAAGTACCACCACCCGAAGTTGCTGCCGATCCAGGAGACGGCGGTGCCGAGGTGGGTCGACGTGGCGTCCGGTGCGATGAACGAGACCAGGGAGAACGCCAGCACGACCGCCGCGCTCCCGAAGAAGACGAACTTGTTGATCGTCGGCTTCCCGGAGGCCGCCTCGGGACCCTCCGGCGGAACGCCGAGCAGCTCGCTCAGCGGTTCGGAACGTGCGCCCTTCATGCCGTCGCCTCCTTCGGCTCCTTGCGCGCCTTCGGAACCGGGACGCCCGCCGGCTCCGCCGGAAGGTCGGCGGGGTTCAGCGGCATGTCGCCCCGGTGGCGGTAGTACGGCGCGTCCGACGGCGGCAGCGGGGTCTTGCCCAGGATCAGGTCCGCGGTCTTCTCCGCGACCATCATCACCGGCGCGTAGATGTTGCCGTTGGTGACGTAGGGGAAGACGCTGGCGTCACAGACGCGCAGGCCCTCGGTGCCGTGCACCTTGAGCGACGTGGGGTCGGTGACGGCCATCGGGCCGGTGCCCATCGCCGCGGTGCAGGACGGGTGCAGCGCCGTCTCCGCGTCCTTCCGCACCCACTCGAGGATCTCCTCGTCCGTCTCCACCGACGGTCCGGGCGAGATCTCGCCGTCGTTGTACGCCGCGAACGCCGGCTGGTTGAGGATGTTGCGCGCCACGCGGACGGCCTCCACCCACTCCTTGCGGTCGGTCGGCGTCGACAGGTAGTTGAACTGCATCGACGGGTGGACCTTCGGGTCCTTGGACTTGATCCGGACCCAGCCGCGGGTGTCGGCGTACATCGGGCCGATGTGGACCTGGTAGCCGTGGGCGCCCCGGCCCAGCCCCTCGGGCTGCGTGCCGTCGTAGCGGATCGCGATCGGCAGGAAGTGGAACATCAGGTTCGGCCAGTCCACGTCCTCGTTGGAGCGGCAGAAGCCGCCGCCCTCGAAGTGGTTGGTGGCGCCCAGGCCCTTGCGCTGGAAGAGCCACTGCCAGGCGATCTTCGGGCGCTGGTGCCAGGCCAGGCCGGGAGCGATGGAGACCGGCTGCTTCGAGGCGTACTGGATGTAGACCTCGAGGTGGTCCTGGAGGTTCTCGCCGACGCCGGGCAGGTGGTGGACGACCGGGATGCCGTGCTGCTCGAGGAGCTCCCGGTTGCCGATGCCGCTGAGCTGGAGCAGCTGCGGGGTGTTGATCGCACCACCGCAGAGGATGACCTCGCCGGCGGTGACCGTGTGCTGGCGGGCGGCCTTGCCGACGCCGTGGGTGTACTCGACGCCCGTTGCGCGAGGCGTGTCGCCGGTGGTGTCGAAGAGGACCTTGGTGGCGAACGCGTAGGTCTGGACAGTGAGGTTCTTCCGCTCCTTGACCGAGTGCAGGTAGGCACGCGCAGCGGACCAGCGGCGGCCGTTCTTGACGTTGCGGTCGAAGCGGCCGAAGCCCTCCTGGCGGTAGCCGTTGACGTCGTCCGTGCGCGGGTAGCCGGCCTGCTCGGTGGCGCTGAAGAAGGCGTCGAAGAGGGGGTTGTCGCACGTGCCCTTCTCCAGGTGCAGCGGGCCCTTGTCGCCGCGCCAGGTGTCACCGGCCGGCGAGCCGTCCTCGAGGTGGCGGCTCTCCATCCGCTTGAAGTACGGCAGGCAGTGGGCGTAGTCCCACGTCTCCATGCCGGGGTCGGCGGCCCAGCGCTCGTAGTCCATCGGGTTGCCGCGCTGGAAGATCATGCCGTTGATCGAGCTGGACCCACCGAGCACCTTGCCGCGGGCGTGGAAGACGCGGCGGCCGCCCATGTGCGGCTCGGGGTCGGTCTCGTACTTCCAGTCGTAGAGCTTGTTGCCGATCGGGATCGGAAGCGCCGCAGGCATGTGGATGAAGGGGTCGATCCGGTAGTCCGAGCGACCGGCCTCCAGGACCAGCACGCTGGTGCCCGGGTCCTCGCTGAGGCGGTTGGCGAGCACGCTGCCCGCCGAGCCGCCACCGACGATGACGTAGTCGAAGTGCTGCTTGTCCATCAGGGGGTCTCCTTCTCAGGCGCCGAACCAGCCGGTGGGCTGGGGCGCGGTGTTGTGCCAGACGTGCTTGGCCTCGCGGTACTCGTCCAGACCGGCGAGCCCCAGCTCCCGCCCGACGCCGGACTGCTTGAAGCCACCCCACTCGGCCTGCGGCACGTAGGGGTGGAAGTCGTTGATCCAGACCGTGCCCGCGCGCAGGCCGGCCGCGATCCGGTGCGCCCGCTCGAGGTCCGCGGTCCAGACGCCGCCGGCCAGGCCGAAGATCGTGTCGTTGGCCAGGGCCAGCGCCTCCTCCTCGGTGCGGAAGGTCTCGACGGTCAGGACCGGGCCGAAGGACTCCTCGCGGACCACGCTCATCGACGCGGTGCACCGGTCGAGGACGGTCGGCGGGAAGTAGAAGCCGTCGGCGTACTCGCCGTCGGTGAGGCGTGCGCCGCCGCAGCGGAGGACCGCGCCCTCGGCGATGCCGGCCTCGACGTACGCCGCCACCTTCTCGAGGTGCTGCAGCGAGATGAGCGGGCCGGTCTCGGCCTTCTCGTCGAACGGTCCGCCGAGGCGGATCGCGGAGGCGCGGGCGACGAGCTCGTCCACGAACTCGTCGCGGATCGACTCCTCGATGATCAGGCGCGTGCCGGCCGAGCAGACCTGGCCCGAGTGCAGGAAGACCGCGGTCAGTGCGTTGTCGAGGGCCGTCTCGCGGTCCGCGTCGGCGAAGACGATGTTCGGGTTCTTGCCGCCGAGCTCGAGGGCGACCTTCTTGACCGTGGCGGCGGCGTTGGCCATGAGGCGCTTGCCGGTCTCGAGGCCACCGGTGAAGGAGAGCAGGTCGACGCGCGGGTCCTCCGAGAGCGGACCACCAGCGGTCGGGCCCGCGCCGGTGACGAGGTTGGCCACGCCTGCGGGCAGACCCGCCTCCACGAGCAGCTCGATCAGCAGGATCGCCGTGTGCGGGCTGAGCTCGCTCGGCTTGAGGACGAAGGTGTTGCCGGCGGCCAGGGCCGGAGCGACCTTCCAGGCGGTCTGGAGCAGCGGGTAGTTCCACGGCGTGATCAGCGCGCAGACACCGACCGGCTCGTGCACGATGCGGGCCTCGACCGCGGCGTTGTCGGTCTCGACCGGGCGACCGTGGTCCTCCCCCGCCAGCCGGGCGAAGTGGTCGAAGACGCCGACGATGTCGTCGATGTCGAGCTCGCTCTCGACCAGGCGCTTGCCGGTGTCGAGCGACTCGGCGCGGGCGAACGCGGCCTTGTCGCGCTCGAGGAGCCGGGCGACGCGCTCCAGGAGAGCGCCGCGCTGGGCACCCGGCGTACGCGGCCAGGTGCCCTCGTCGAAGGCGCGCCGGGCGGCGGCGATCGCCGCGTCGGTGTCCGCGGCACCGGCCTCGGCAACGACGCCGACCACGGTCCCGTCGGCGGGGCAGACGATGGTGCGCTCCTCGCCCGACCGGGCGGGCAGCCACTGCCCGTCGATGAAGATTCCCGTGGACCCGGTCATGCAACCTCCCGCACTTGAGTTGCTCGATGTGCAACGCGATGTGAATTGCACAACATCTTGTGCGGGCGGAACGGCCCCGGTCAAGGGTTTCGCGGAAAAAATTGTTGCAACTGCTACAACGCGTCCAGAACCCGAGAAAGTGCACGACGACCCCGGCCGATGGCCGGGGTCGTCGCTGTCCTGCACGGCGGGATCGCGGTACCGCGCAGGGTCCGGACACGCGAGCAGCGCCGCTCGTTGCGGTCCGGGGATCAGGGGTGTGTCAGCACTCGATGACGTTGACGGCGAGGCCGCCGCGGGCTGTCTCCTTGTACTTGTCCTTCATGTCGGCGCCGGTCTCGCGCATCGTCTTGATCGCCTTGTCGAGGCTGACCTTGTGACTGCCGTTGCCGATGCAGCCGAGGCGCGCAGCGTTGATCGCCTTCATCGAGGCGATCGCGTTGCGCTCGATGCACGGGATCTGCACCAGGCCGCCGACGGGGTCGCAGGTGAGCCCGAGGTTGTGCTCGATGCCGATCTCGGCGGCGTTCTCGACCTGGGGCGGGCGACCGCCCATGACCTCGGCGAGACCACCGGCGGCCATGGAGCAGGCCGAGCCGACCTCACCCTGGCAACCGACCTCGGCGCCCGAGATCGAGGCGTTGATCTTGAAGAGGATGCCGATCGCCGCCGCGGTCAGCAGGAATCGCACGATGCCGTCCTCGTCCGCGTCCGGCACGAACTTCACGTAGTAGTGCAGGACCGCCGGGATGATGCCGGCCGCGCCGTTGGTGGGCGCGGTGACGATGCGGCCACCGGAGGCGTTCTCCTCGTTGACGGCGAGCGCGTAGAGGTTCACCCAGTCGACAACGTGGAGCGGGTCGACGCGGTCGCCGTCCTTCGACAGCTCGCGGTAGAGACCCGGCGCGCGCCGCGGCACCTTGAGGCCGCCGGGCAGGACGCCCTCGCGGCGGAAGCCACGCTCGACGCACTCCTCCATCACGTGCCAGAGATGCAGCATGCCCTCGCGGATCTCAGCCTCGGAGCGCCAGGCCTGCTCGTTGGCGAGCATCACGTCACTGATCGACAGCCCCTCGCGCTCACAGATCGCGAGCAGCTCGCCACCGGTCGTGAACGGGAACTTCACCTGCGTCTCGTCGAGCACCACACGGTCCGCGCCCGTGGCCACCTCGTCGACGACGAAGCCGCCACCCACGGAGTAGTACGTGCGGAAGTCGATCTGCTCGCCGCTCTCGTCGTACGCCGCGAACGTCATGCCGTTCGGGTGCGCCGGCAGGCTCTTGCGCCGGTGCATGACCAGCTCGTCGTCGACGTCGAACGAGATCGGGTGGGTGCCGCCGAGGACCAGCTGGCCACTGGTGCGGATCTCGTCGATCCGCCCATCGGCACGGTCGGTGTCGGTGGTCGCCGGGTCCTCACCCTCGAGGCCGAGCACGACCGCCTTCGGCGAGCCGTGGCCGTGGCCCGTCGCGCCGAGCGAGCCGAAGAGCTCGGCCCGCACGCGGCGTACGGCGTCCAGCTGGCCGCGCGCGGCGAGGCCGTCGACGAAGGTCTTCGCGGCCCGCATCGGGCCAACCGTGTGCGACGACGACGGCCCGATGCCGACGGAGTAGAGGTCGAAGGCTGAGAGAGCCATCAGGCTCCCTCGGCGACCGGAGCGAACTCACGGACCGCGTCGAGCAGCCAGGCGGCGACGTACTGCGCCAGCGAGGCCCGGGGCACGACCCGGAAGGTGTCCCCGTCGATCTTCCAGACGATCACGGGGACCCGCGCCAGCGTGGTGACGATCGCAGTGCCGTCGGCGAAGGCCCGCGGGTGCAGGTCGGTCGGGCAGCCCTTCTCGAGCACGCCGCGCGCCCCCGGACCGGTGAGCTCGATGACCGTGCGGTTGGCCGAGAGGTCGAGGACCTGCGACGGGGTCTCCCCCGCAGCCGTGCGCAGCTGCTCGACGAGGGTGTCCGCGTCCGTCGCGGACACGACGAGCCACTCGTCGGGGCCCAGCCAGAGCGCGGTGTGGCCACCGCTCTGGCTGGTCTCGCCGACCGTGCGGGGCAGGGGCGCGCCGAGGGCCTCGTCGATGCCGCGGGCACCGGCGGAGGCCGGGGCGATCCGGACGCCCACCTGGGTGAGGAACGGAAGCTCGGCCAGCTGGACGGCCCGCTCACCCGTGACGCCTCCGTCGCGGATCTCGGTGGCCATGTCGTGCAGCGGGCTGCGGCGCAGCCCCTGCAGCGTGCTGAGGTCAGCCATCTCGCTTGGTCCCTTCGGGGTCGTAGAGAACGGGCGAGGTCACTTCGACCTCGACCAGGCGGTCGCCGACAGGCGCCAGGAGGATGTCGCCGATCCGCTCCCGGCCGCCCTTGATGAGCGCGAGCGCGAACGGGCGCTCGAGTGCCACCGAGTCGTAGCTCGAGGTCACGTGGCCGAGCATCGGCACCGGCCGCGGCGCGGTCGCGAGGTCGATGCCGGCTTCGATGACCTGGCTGCCCTCGGGCAGACGGGTCGTGCGGTCAACGGGGAGCAGGCCCACCATGTGCTTGCGGTCCGCGCGGACGTTGTCCTCACGGGTGTAGGAGCGCTTGCCGACGAACTCCTTCGCCTTCGAGACGATCCACTCCATGCCGGCGTCCTGCGGGGTGACCGTGCCGTCGGTGTCCTGCCCGACGATCGGGTAGCCCTTCTCGGCGCGGAGCACGTGCATCGTCTCGGTGCCGTACGGCGTGATGCCGAAGTCGGCCCCCGCGGCGTACACGTCCTCCCAGACCTGGCGGCCGTACCAGCCGGCCACGTTGATCTCGAAGGCGAGCTCGCCGGAGAACGAGATCCGGCAGACGCGGGCCGGGATGCCCGACGCGAGCGTCGTCTCCTGGAAGGTCATGAACCCGAAGGCCTCGTTGGAGACGTCGAGGTCCGGAGCCATCCGCGCGATGACCTCGCGCGACTTCGGGCCGACGACGGCCACGGTCGACCACTGCTCGGTCACCGACGTGCAGAGCACGTCGAGCTCGGGCCACTCGGTCTGCAGCCACTCCTCCAGCCAGTCGAGGACGCCGGCGGCGCCACCGGTGGTGGTGTGCATGTAGTAGGTGTCCTCGGAGAGGCGCAGGGTCACGCCGTCGTCGAACATCATCCCGTCGGGCTTGCACATCACGCCGTAGCGGGCCGAGCCGACCGCCAGCTTCTTGTAGGCGTTGGTGTAGATCCGGTTGAGGAACTCACCGGCGTCGGCGCCCGTGATCTCGATCTTGCCGAGCGTCGAGGCGTCCATCATGCCGACGCTGGCGCGGACGGCGCCGCACTCGCGGAGCACCGCGGCGTCGAGGTCCTCGCCGTCCTGCGGGAAGTACCACGGGCGGAGCCACTGGCCGACGATCTCGAACTCGGCGCCCTTCTCGACGTGCCAGCCGTGGATCGGGGTGATCCGCTTGGGGTCGAAGAGCTCGCCGCGCTCGCGGCCGGCGAGGGCCGCGAAGAGCACCGGCGTGTACGGCGCGCGGTGGTTGCTGAAGCCGACCTCCGCGACGTCGAGGCCGAGAGCCGTGGCGATGACGCCACCGGCGTTGACGCCGGAGGTCTTGCCCTGGTCCTGACCGGTGCCGATCGAGGTGTAGCGCTTCACGTGCTCGACGCTACGCATGCCGGCACCCGTCGCCCGCCACACATCGGCCACGGTCTGGTCACGATGCAGGTCGACGAAGTGCTCGTCCCAGTCGCCCGGCTCGCCCTCCGCGGCAGGAACCAGCCAGAGGGTGCGGACCTCGCCCACCTCGGTGGCCGTGCCCGACGCGGCGGGCGCGGTTGCCTCGACCGGGAAGCCGGCCGCGGTGGCAGCGGACGCACCGGCGGCCGTGCCCTCCGCGAGGGCGTCGCCCAGCAGGAAGGTGCCGTTGTTGGCGCCGACCACCGTCTGGGCCTTGACCCGGACGTCGGGGACGAAGGCGGCAAGCGCGGCATCCCAACGGGTCGTGCCCTGGCGCTGCGTGTGCAGGTGGACCAGCGGGGTCCAGCCACCGGAGACGGCGAGAACGTCGGCGTCGATCGTCTCGAGCGGGGTCGCGGTGTCGCCCTCGCCCAGCGTCGCGGCGTGGACCCGCACGAGGCGGGCCGTCTCCACGTCACCCTCGGCGCGCTGGACCGTGGTGCCGGCGAGCACGCGGACCCCGGAGTCGGCGACCGACTGCGCGCGGGCCGAGAGGGTGGTGCGCGCGTCGAGGACCGCGGCGACCTCGAGGCCGGCGGCCAGGATGTCCTCGACCGTGTCGTAGGCGCTGTCGTTGGTCGTCGCGACGACGAACCGCTGGCCCGGGGTCACGGCGTACCGGTTGAGGTAGGTGCGGACCGCGCCGGCCAGCATCACGCCGGGGACGTCGTTGCCGGCGAAGACGAGCGGGCGCTCGTAGGAGCCGTTGGCGAGAACGACCTGGCCGGCACGGACGTGCCAGACCCGCTGACGCGAGACGCTGTCCGGCTGCGGCGCGGAGCTCGCGCCGGCCCGGTCCTCGACGGCGAGCACGTAGTTGTCGTCGTATGAGCCGAACGCGGCCGTGCGGGTGAGCACGGTGACCTCCTCGGCGGCGGCGAGCTCGGCGGCGACGTCGGCCACCCAGGCGAGGGCGGGCTTGCCGTCGACCTGCTCGGTGCGCGAGGAGAGCAGCGAGCCACCGAGCTCCGCCTGCTCGTCCATGACGATGACGCGGGCGCCGGAGCGGGCAGCGGCAGTAGCTGCCGCGAGGCCCGCGGGGCCGGCGCCGATGACCAGGACGTCAGTGTGGACGAAGACCTTGTCGTACGTCGCGGTGTCGGGCTCGGGGTCGAGCACGCCGAGGCCGGAGAGCGAACGAGCCTGGAGACCGTCGATGAGCGAGCGGATCGTCGCGGTGACCGACGGCTCGGAGTGCTCGCCGAGGATCTGGACCAGCGCGTTGGGCTCCTCACCGCCGGCGGCCAGGATGCCGCGCGGACGGTCGAGGTAGATCGAGTCGCCGACGCGGACCTTGCCGTTGGCGATCAGCGCCGAGGCCAGGGTGTCGCCGGGGTGACCGGTGAGCTCCTCGCCGTCGACGATGAAGGTCAGCTCCGTTCCGCGGTCGATGCGGCCGCCCGAGGGCAGGCGGTGGGACTGCGTGCTCATGCCTTTGCTCCTGCGGTGTCAGCGACGAGATCGCTGATGACGGGCTTGGGGTCACTGTTCGTGTAGACGGCGAGGAACTCGTAGGTCCGGGTGTCACGCACGGCGTTGAACCACTTGCGGCACCCGCCGGTGTGCACCCAGCGCTCTGCGAAGGGGCCCTTCGGGTTGTCGCGGAAGAAGAGGTACTGCGCCCACTCCTCGTCGCTCAGCGCGTTCGGGTCCTCGGGGTAGGCGACGTGCGCCTCACCGCCGTACTTGTACTCGGTCTCGTCCCGCAGCCCGCACCACGGGCACTGGATCTGCAACATGACAGGTGCTCTTTCGCTAGGTCTGGGGATCAGTGCGCGACGCCGGCGGCGCCGTGCTCGTCGATGAGGTGACCGGTGGTGAAGCGCTCCAGGCCGAACGGCTTGTTGAGCTCGTGCGACTCACCCGTGGCCATCGTGTGCGCCATCGCCCAGCCGGCGGCCGGCGTGGCCTTGAAGCCACCCGTGCCCCACCCGGCGTTGACGTAGAGGCCGTCGACCGGGGTGCCGCCGATGATCGGCGAGGCGTCGGGGCAGACGTCGACGATGCCGCCCCAGGTGCGCAGCAGGTGGGCCCGCCCGAAGATCGGGAAGAGCTCCAGCGCTGCCGCCATCTGGTGTTCGATCACGTGGAAGGAGCCGCGCTGGCCGTAGCCGTTGTACTGGTCGACGCCGGCGCCCATGACCAGCTCGCCCTTGTGCGCCTGCGAGACGTAGACGTGGACGTAGTTGGACATGACGACCGTGGGGTGCACCGGCTCGTAGAGCTCCGAGACCAGGGCCTGCAGCGGGTGCGACTGCACCGGCAGCCGGAAGCCGGCCTTCTCGGCGAGCACGCTGGAGTGTCCCGCCGCGACCATCCCGACGGTGTCGGAGAGGATCCGGCCGCGGGTGGTCTCGACACCGGTGACCCGGTTGCCGTCCTTGATGAAGCCGGTGACCTCGCAGTTCTGGATGATGTCGACACCCATCGCGTCACAGGCCCGCGCGAAGGCCCACGCCACGTGGTCGTGCTTGGCAATGCCGGCGCGCGGCTGGAAGGTCGCACCCAGGACGGGGTAGCGGACGTCCTCGGAGATGTTGACGATCGGGCAGACCTTCGCGACCTCCTCGGGCGTCAGGAACTCCGCGTCGACACCGTTGAGGCGGTTCGCCTCCACGCGGCGTACGGAGTCACGGACGTCCTGCATCGAGTGGGCGAGGTTGAGCACGCCGCGCTGGCTGAAGAGGAAGTCGTACTCGAGCTCCTCGGGGAGCTCCTCCCACAGCTTGAGCGCGTGCTCGTAGATCGCCGCCGACTCGTCCCAGAGGTAGTTCGACCGGATGATCGTGGTGTTGCGGGCCATGTTGCCGCCGGCCAGCCACCCCTTCTCCAGGATGGCGATGTTGGTCATGCCGTGGTTCTTGGCGAGGTAGTACGCCGTGGCGAGGCCGTGGCCACCGCCGCCGATCACGATCGCGTCGTACGACGACTTCGGGTCGGGGTCGCGCCAGAGCCACTCGGGGTGCTCGCCCGGGAACGGGTTGCCCATCTCAGACCACCGATCCGGCGGACGCGCCGATGCTGGTGGGGAGGTTGGCGTCGGCGTAGAGCGGGAAGCGCTCGGCCAGTGCCTCGACACGGTTGCGCAGCTTCTGCAGCTGGTCGGCGTCACCGGAGCCGGCGAGGGTCTCGGCGATGACGTCGGCAACCTCGCCGAACGCCTCGGCGTCGAAGCCACGCGTGGCCAGTGCCGGGGTGCCGATGCGGACGCCGGAGGAGACCATCGGCGGACGCGGGTCGAACGGCACCGCGTTGCGGTTGACCGTGATGCCGACCGCGTGCAGCCGGTCCTCGGCCTCCTGGCCGTTGATCTCCGCGTCACGAAGGTCGACGAGCACGAGGTGGACGTCGGTGCCGCCGGACAGGACGGTGATGCCGGCCTCCGCAACGTCGGCGTGCGCGAGGCGGCCCGCGATGATCTGGGCACCCTCGAGCGTGCGCTGCTGGCGCTCCTTGAACGCCGGCTCGAGCGCCATCTTGAAGGCGACGGCCTTGGCCGCGATCACGTGCTCGAGCGGGCCGCCCTGCTGACCGGGGAAGACAGCCGAGTTGATCTTCTTGGCCAGCGCCTCCTTGGAGAGGATCACGCCGCCACGCGGACCGCCGAGGGTCTTGTGCGTGGTGGTGGTGACGACGTCGGCGTACGGCACGGGGCTCGGGTGGAGACCCGTCGCGACCAGGCCGGCGAAGTGCGCCATGTCGACCATCAGGTAGGCACCGACCTTGTCGGCGATCCGGCGGAACTCCGCGAAGTCGAGCTGGCGGGGGTACGCCGACCAGCCGGCGACGATCAGCTTCGGCTTGTGCTCGACGGCGAGGCGCTCGACCTCGGCCATGTCGATCCGGAAGTCGTCGGGCGAGACCTGGTAGGCCACGACGTTGTAGAGCTTGCCGGAGAAGTTGATCCGCATGCCGTGGGTCAGGTGACCGCCGTGCGCGAGGTCGAGGCCGAGGATCGTGTCGCCCGGGTTGATCAGCGCGAACATGGCGGCGGCGTTGGCCTGGGCGCCGGAGTGCGGCTGGACGTTGGCGGCCTCGGCACCGAAGAGCTCCTTGATCCGGTCGATCGCGAGCTGCTCGATGACGTCGACGTTCTCGCAGCCGCCGTAGTAGCGGCGACCGGGGTAGCCCTCGGCGTACTTGTTGGTCAGGACGGAGCCCTGGGCCTGCATGACCGCGGTCGGGGCGAAGTTCTCCGAGGCGATCATCTCGAGGGTCGTCTGCTGGCGGACCAGCTCGCGCTCGATCTGCTCGGCGACCTCGGGGTCGAAGTCGGCGAGGCTCTGGTCGAGCACGGAGGCGGAAAGCTGGGTGGTCATCTGGTCACTCATCTCGGAAATCAGGCCCGGACCATGCCGTGCGGGTCGATGACGAACTTCTGGGCGGCGCCCTTGTCGAACGCGGCGTAGCCCTGGGCGGCCTCGTCGAGGCTGATCGTGGTGGCGTTGACGGCCTTCGCGATGTGGGCCTTGTCCGCGAGGATCAGGTTCATCAGCTGGCGGTTGTACTGCTTGACCGGGCACTGGCCGGTGACGAGCGTGTGGGACTTCGCCCAGCCGAGGCCGAGGCGGACGCCGATCTGGCCGATCTTCGCGGCCTCGTCGACGGCACCCGGGTCGCCGGTCACGTAGAGGCCGGGGATGCCGAGCGAGGCACCGGCGCGCGAGATGTCCATGATGTCGTTGAGGACGGTCGCGGGCGCCTCGGCGGCACCGGCGCCGTGGCCACGCGCCTCGAAGCCGACGGCATCGACGGCGGCGTCGACCTCGGGCTCACCGAGGATGTCGGCGACGATGTCGGCCAGGGAGTCACCCTTGGACAGGTCGGCGACCTCGCAGCCGAAGCTGGCGGCCTGCGCGAGGCGGTCGGCGTTCATGTCGCCGACGATGACCGTCGAGGCACCGAGCAGCTGCGCGGAGTACGCCGCGGCGAGGCCGACCGGGCCGGCACCGGCGACGTACACCGTGGAGCCGGTGGTCACGCCGGCGGTGTAGGCGCCGTGGTAGCCCGTCGGGAAGATGTCGGAGAGCATCGTGAGGTCGAGGATCTTCTCGAGCGCGGCGTCGCGGTCCGGGAAGCGGAGCAGGTTGAAGTCCGCGAACGGGATCATCACGTACTCGGCCTGGCCACCGACCCAGCCGCCCATGTCGACGTAGCCGTAGGCGGCGCCCGCGCGGGCCGGGTTGACGTTGAGGCAGATGCCGGTCTTGCCCTCGTTGCACATGCGGCAGCGACCACAGGCGATGTTGAACGGGACCGAGCAGATGTCTCCGACCTTGTGGAAGAGGACGTCGTCACCGATCTCGACGATCTCGCCGGTGATCTCGTGGCCGAGCGTCTGGCCCACCGGAGCCGTCGTACGACCACGGACCATGTGCTGGTCCGAGCCGCAGATGTTGGTCGTGACCAGCTTGAGGATCACGGCGTGCGGAGCGGCCTGCTTGATGCCCAGCCCCTGCGCGACCTCGGCCGGGATCTCCAGCTTGGGGAACTCGGTGTTCTCGATCGCGACCTGACCAGGTCCTGCGTAGACGACGACTCGATTGTCAGCCATGGGGGTGACTCCGTTTCTTGCTTCGGGTGGTGACGGCGTGGGGCCTGGGGTGGTGGGAACTGCTGGCGGATCAGGCGTCGAGCGAGAGGTCGCTGAGTGGCTTGGAACAGCAGGCGAGGATCTTTCCGGCGGTGACCTCCTTGGGTCGGATACCGCCGTTGTGGTTCATCTCGACCTCGCCGGAGAGCTTCGGGATCTTGCAGGTGCCGCACATGCCCTGGCTGCAGGACGAGGCGAGGCGGACGCCGGCGGCGAGCGCCGCGTCGAGGACGTTCTCGTCGGCGCGGCAGGTGACGGTCTTGCCGCTCTTGGTGAACTCCACGGAGAAGGTCGCCACGCCGTCGTCGCCGCCCGGGGCCGCGGGTGCAGCGATGTCCTCGTAGGCGACGCCCTCGGGCGGCGGCGTCGCACCCGGGATCGACGGGTCGTCGAAGTTGAAGCTCTCCTCGTGGTAGCTCGCCATGTCGTAGTCGAGCTCGCCGAGGATCCGGCGGACCGCCTCCATGTAGGGCGCGGGGCCGCAGTTGAAGGTCATGCGCTCCTGGAAGTCCGGGACGATCGTCTGGAGCATCGCCGGCGAGATGCGTCCCCGCATGCCGCCCCAGCGCTCCGACGGGTAGTCGGCCTCGCAGATGTGCACGACCCGGAGGTTGGGCATGAGCGTCTCGATCGCTGCGAGCTCGCTGCGGAAGACGATGTCGCTCGGCGTCCGGGCGCTGTGCAGGAAGACCACGTCCGCGTCCGACCCGAGGTCGTAGAGCGTGCGCAGCATCGACATCAGCGGGGTGATCCCGCTGCCGGCGGAGAGGAAGAGGAGCTTCTCCGCCGGCTTGCGGGCCAGGGTGAAGGCACCCAGCGGCGCCAGCACCGGAACCTTGCTGCCGGGAACGATGTTGTCGTGGACCCAGTTGGAGACCTTGCCGCCCTGGACGCGCTTCACCGTGATGGCGATGCGGTTGGGGCGGGTCGGCGGCGACGAGATCGTGTAGCACCGGTTGACCGGGGTGCCGTCGATGTCGAGCTTGAGCGTCAGGAACTGGCCCGCGTCGAACTCGAAGAGCTGGTCGCCCTCCGGCTCGAACACGAAGTTCTTGACGTCGTGCGTGACGTCGCTGACCGCGGTGCATACCAGCACGGTCTCGTCCTCCTCCGCCCAGCAGACCGGAGACTGCAGGGACGGCACGAGGCCTTCGAGTGCCTGGGTGGACATGTCGTTGCTCCCGGAGATCAGGTAACGGGGATCAGGTGAGGGTTACTGCGCCGCGACGGCGTTGAGGTGGCCGAGACGCTCCGCGCTCTCGCGGGTCGGCTCGAGGTAGGCGTGGAGCCGGCCGACGTACCAGTTGAGGAAGGCCTCGACGTCGTCCTCGATCAGCGCGTAGGGACCACCGACGTAGCCGGGGTCAGTGACGCCGCGCTGGGTCTTCTCGACGAGGACGCGGTCCTGGTCGTTGGTCGCCTTCCAGACGCTGGTGAGGTTCTCGACCGTGTAGTCCTCGCCCTCGACGGCGTCCGCGTGGACCAGCCACGTGGTGCGGACCATCGACTTGTCCGGGCCGAGCGGCAGGACGCTGAAGACGATGACGTGGTCGCCGAGGAAGTGGAACCAGGAGTTCGGCTGCATGTGCAGCGAGAGGTCGCCGAACTTGGCGGTGGGCGCGTCACCCATCAGCTTCGTGCAGAGCTGGGCACCGTCGATGCCGAACGAGGCACCGTCACCGTCGAGCGGGAGGCGCATGATCATGAAGCCGGTCTCGCGGGTGTCGAGCTCGTGGACGAGCTCGCGCGGAACGCCGTTGTCCTTGCAGACGTCGTCGAGGTCCTTGGTCGCCTGGAGGTAGCGCTCGTAGAGCGGCTGCAGGCGCGGGGTGATGTCGGACTCGTCGTAGCGCAGGAACGGGAAGTACGACGTGATCAGCTCGGGGTGCGAGGCGTCGCAGTGGTGGCACTCGCGGTTGTTCTCCATGACGAGCTTCCAGTTGCCGTTCTCCACCAGATCGGTCTGGTGGGCGACCTTCGCCTCGGCGATCTTGTAGGAGCGCAGGTAGGGCTCGATGACCGACGCGACCTCGTCGAAGTCGGTCGGCGGCTCGTCGGCCAGGCAGATGAAGATCAGGCCGCCGACGGTGCGGACGTGGACCTGCTTCAGGTTGAACTTCGACTTGTCGAACGACGGCGACTGGCTCTCGGCGTACATGAGCTCGCCGTCGGGACGGTAGGTCCACTGGTGGTAGGGGCACACGATGTTGCCGACCGAGCCGCACGGGTCCTCGAGGAGCCGGGAGCCGCGGTGACGGCAGACGTTGCGGATCGCGCGGACCGTCCCGTCGTCGTCGCGGACGACGATGATCGACTGGGTGTCGATCTCGACCGTGATGAAGTCACCCTCGTCGGGGATCTCGGCCTCGGAGGCGACGAAGATCCAGTGCTGGCCGAAGATCGCCTTGATGTCGAGGTCGTAGACCTCCTGGCTGGCGTAGAACGCGGACTCGAGGCTGTAGCCCACCTCGCGGCGCTCGACCATGGCGGCGATCTCGGCCATGTTGGCCGCGGGAGCGGTCTTGAAACTCACGGGGAACCTCCGGATGAGAAAAGTGGTGAGAGAAGGAAGGAGAAGGGGGCGATCAGCCGCGGAGGCGGGTCATCTTGGGGTCGAAGAGCGGCTCGGCGGTGACGACGGCCGGGACCCGCTTGTCGAAGTAGCCGATCTCGACCTCGGTGCCGACCTCGGCGACCTCGAGCGGCAGCCACGCGTAGGCGATGCCCTTCTCGATCGTGTAGCCGTACGCCGCGGAGGTGACGTAGCCGACCGGCTCGCCGCCCGCGAAGACCGGCTCCTTGCCCAGGACGACGTCCTCGGTGCTGTCGATCGTCAGGCAGGCCAGCGTCCTCGTCTGGTTCGCCTTGCGCTCGATCAGCGCGTCGCGACCGAGGAAGTCGCCCTTGTCGAGCTTCACCGCGAAGCCGAGGCCGGCCTCGTAGGGGTCGTGCTCGTTGGTCATGTCGCCACCGAAGGAGCGGTAGCCCTTCTCCAGGCGGAGGCTGTTGAAGGCGCCACGACCGGCAGCGATGATGCCGTGCTCCTGGCCGGCCTCCCAGATCGTGTCCCACAGGCGCTGACCGAGGTCGGCGGTCGTGTAGATCTCCCAGCCGAGCTCACCGACGTACGACAGGCGCCAGGCAGTGACCGGGACGTTGCCGATCGTGAGCTTCTTGGCGCGGAAGTACTTCAGGCCGTCGTTCGTCATGTCCGCGTCGGTGATCGTGGCGAGCACCTCGCGGGCCTTCGGGCCCCACAGGCCGATGCAGCAGGTGCCCGGCGTGATGTCGGTGATCTGGACGGTGCCGTCCTCGGGGAGGTGGCGCTCGAACCAGTCGATGTCGAGCTCGCCGTTGGCGCCGACCTGGTAGTGGTCCTTGCCCAGGCGGGCCACGGTGATGTCGGAGCGGATGCCGCCGTCGACGTCGAGGAGCAGCGTGTAGACCACCGCGCCGACGGTCTTGTCGATGTCGTTGGTGCAGAGCTTCTGGAGGAAGTCCACGACGCCCGGACCGGTGACGTTGATCCGCTTGAGGGCGGTCATGTCGTACATCGCGACGCCCTCACGCGTCGCCTGCGCCTCGGCGCCGACGATCGGGTTCCAGTACTTCGCGGCCCAGTCGTTGGGGGTCGGGACCTCGAAGCGGTCGAGCAGGCCGGCGTTCGCGCCGTACCAGTGCGGGCGCTCCCAGCCGTTGGCCGGCAGGAAGAACGCGTCGAGCTCGACCTCGCGGGCGTGGAACGGCGAGAGGCGGACGTCGCGCGGGGAGTCCATCGGCTGCAGCGGGTGCAGGATGTCGTAGACCTCGCGGAAGTTCTGGCAGTCACGCTCGAGGACGTAGTCGGGGGCGACCTGGTAGGCCTCGAAGCGGTTGACGTCGCACTCGTGGATGTCCCACGACTCGCAGTAGCCGTTGGCGATCCACTCGGCGACGGCGCGGCCGACGCCGGCGGAGTGGGTGACCCACACGGCCTCGGCGACCCAGAAGCCCTTGACCTCGCGGGACTCGCCGAGCAGCGGCATACCGTCGGTGGTGAAGGAGAAGAGGCCGTTGATGCCCTCCTCGACCTTGGTCTCCGCAGTCGAGGGCAGCAGGCGCTGGGTCTCGGCCCAGGCGGGCTCGAAGTCCTCGGGGGTGAACTCCATGACCGAGGGCATGTGGCCGGTCTTGTCGGCCTCCTCCATGGAGCGGATGTCCGTCGCGAGGTACGGCATCGGCTTGTGGTGGTAGTAGCCGATGCCCTGGCCCTCGAAGTTGTCGCGGTAGTAGAGGCCGGAGTCCTGGTGGCGCAGGATCGGACGGAGCGCCTCCTGCGTCTGGCCCTTCTGCTTCGGGACGTCGCCGGTCCAGGCGAGCTGGTGGGCGAGCGGGGTGAGCGGGAGGTCGAGGCCCACGAGCGAGGCGACCTTCGGGCCCCAGATGCCGGCGCAGGAGACGACGATGTCGGCGGGGAACTCGCCCTGGTTCGTCACGACCGCGGTGACCTGGTCGTTCTCGACGGTGATGTCGGTGACCTCGTGGCGGCCGAGGAACCGCACGCCGCGGGCCTTGGCGCGCTCGATCTGCGCGTCGACCGCCCAGACCGCCTTGGCCAGGCCGTCGGTCGGGCAGTAGAGGCCACCGAGGATCGCGTCGCGGTCGAGGAGGTCGTGCAGCTCGAGGCAGCGGTCGACGTCGACGATCTCCGCCTCGACGCCCCAGGAGGTGAGCCAGCCGTGGCGGCGGTGCAGCTCGGCGAGGCGCTCCGGCGTGGTCGCGACCTCGAGGCCACCGACCTGGAGGAAGCAGGAGTTGCCCTCGTGCTGCAGGTCGACGAACTTCTCGACGGTGTACGTCGCCAGCTCGGTCAGGACCTTGCTGCCGCTGGCCTGGAAGACCAGACCGGGCGCGTGGGAGGTCGAACCACCCGTGGCCGGCAGGTCGCCCTGGTCGAGGACCGTGATGTCCGTCCAGCCGAGCGCGGAGAGCTCGTCGGCGAGCGCTGCGCCCACCACTCCCGCACCGATGATGACGGTCTTGCGTCCGACCATGGGGTTGGTCCTCCTGTTGCGTAATCTGCACTGCATTGCGTTAAAAGCAACAATGCAGGTGTGACGTAGATGACGTCAAGGGGGTGGAGCAGGAAAAACTGCGCGTACCTCGATGCTCGGTCTGTCCCGATCCCGCCGAGGCGGCGCGTAGTTGCACCGGGCCTACGCCGAGGCGGCCCGAACCTGCACCCGGCGTACGCCGAAGCGGCCCGAACCTGCACCCGGCGTACGCCGAAGCGGCGCGAGCCTGCGCGCCGTAGGCTCGCGGCGTGCCCTACCGCATCAGGTGCCTGTCGATCACTCCGATCAAGGGACTACAGCTCCAGCACCCGACGTCGGTCGACATCACCGCGAGCGGCGTGCCCGGCGACCGGCAGTTCCACCTCGTCGACGCGACGGGCGCGCTCCAGAGCTGCACCCACAACCAGGCACTCCTCACGCTCCGCTCCGAGTACGACGCGGCGCAGCGCCGCCTCTCCGTGTGGCGGCGCGACGAGCTGCTCCTGAGCGGCGTCGTCGAGGACGGCGACCCGCTCGAGGTCGACCTCCACGGCCTCCGCACCAGCCCCGGGGCGTACGTCGACGGCGGCTGGCACGACCTCTTCTCCGACATCCTGGGCAAGCCGGTACGGCTCGTGCACGCCCACACCCCGGCGTACGACGTGTTCCCGGCGACGCTGGTCGGCTCCGCCTCCGTCGCCGAGCTCGCCCGCCGCTCGGGGCTGACCGGTGTGGACGCCCGACGGTTCCGCATGCTCATCGAGTTCGAGGGCGGCGAGGCGCACGCGGAAGACGGCTGGCAGGGCCAGGAGATCGCGGTGGGCAGCACCGTCCTGCGCGGCGGCGGGCTGGTCAAGCGGTGCGCCGCCACGACGCGCCACCCGGACTCCGGGCAGGTCGACCTCCAGACGCTGCGGCGGATCATCGGCTACCGCGGGCGGCAGGAGACGCCCCTCGGCCCGGGCGCGGCGTTCGGGGTCTACGCCACGGTGGTCACGGCGGGGACGGTCTCCATCGGCGATGTGCTGACGATCAGCGGCTGACGACGGGGCTCGGAGCGGTCCAGCCGCGCCAGATCGTGAGGAGCCGGAAGCCGGTCGTCGCGACGACACCGATCAGGACGACGGCAACGGTCGGTGCGTCGAGCCGCATCGCGGCGACCGTGAGTGCCGCACCGACCAGCGCGGTCGTGGCGTAGAGCTGGCTTCCGGCGCGGAGCAGCTCGGGGACCTGCCGGGTGAGGACGTCGCGGAGCACGCCCCCGCCGACGCCGGTCATCACGCCGAGCACGATCGCGGGCACAGGCCCGAGGCCGTGCTCGGTCGCCTTCACCGCGCCGGCGACCGTGAAGAGGCCGAGGCCGAAAGCGTCGACGACGTTGATCGCGCCCTGGAGCCGCCCGATCGCGGGGTGGAACCAGAAGGTGAGGAGCCCGCCGACCAGCGGCGCGCAGAGGTAGCGCCAGTCGGAGAGCAGGGGCGAGGGCACCGCCCCGATGAGGACGTCGCGCATCATGCCGCCGCCGATGCCGGAGACGGTGCCGAGCACCGCCACGCCCATGATGTCCATGCCCATGCGCACCGCGGTCAACCCGCCTGCGACTCCGAAGACGAAGATCGCGAGCAGGTCGAGGGCCATCATCATGAGCGAGAGTGAACCACGGGTACGTTCGGCCCATGACGACCTACGGCATCATCGGCGTCGGCTCCATCGCCGGCGCGATCGTGACGGGTCTGTGCGACGGGGTCGACGACGCTCCGGAGGTCGTGCTCTCCCCGCGCAGCGCAGACCGGGCCGCCACGCTCTCTGCCCGATTCGCGACGGTCCGCACGGCGACGACCAACCAGGCCGTGCTCGACGCGAGCGATGTGGTCCTCGTCGGCGTGCTCCCGGAGCAAGCTCCCGAAGTGCTGCGCCAGCTCACCTTCCGCCCGGACCATCGGGTCGTCAGCGCCGTCGCGGCGCTCCCCTTCGACGACCTCGCCGCGCTGGTCGCACCGGCGAGGGAGGTGGCGCGCAGCATCCCCCTCATGGCGGTCGCCACGCGCAGCGGCACGACGCCGGTCTTTCCCGCGACCCCCTCCGCGACCACGCTCTACGACCGGCTCGGCGCGAGCCTGCAGGTCGAGACCGAGGAGTCGTTCGACGCGGTCGTCGGCGCCTCGGCCACCGTTGCGGCGTACTTCGACTACCTCGGCACCATCACGTCGTGGCTGGCCGATCGCGGTGTCGCCACGGTCGACGCCGGCCGCTACGTCGCCGCGACCTTCGCCTCGCTGACCGACGAGCTGTCGCGTCCGGAGGTCGACTTCGCCGCGCTGGCGCAGGCACACACCACCCCGGGCGGCCTCAACGAGCAGTTCGCCGGAGACCTGGAGCAGGCCGGCCTCGCCGACGCCGTACGCCGGGGGCTCGACCGGATCCACGCACGCGTCCGCTCGGCGGGCGGGCCTGGCTGACGAGGCCCAGCCGTCAGGGTTGGTCGGTGCCGGCGGGTTCCGTCGTCCTCAGTCCTCGAGGGCCAGCGGCGCGATCTCGTCGAAGACGTCACCGGGTCCGGGGTTCTCCGGGGCGGTCGACCCGCCGAACTGGTGCATGACGCCCCAGACCGCGTTGAGCGCGGTGGTCACCGCACCCTCGGCCCAGCCGGCGGTCCACGACACGTCATCCCCGGCCAGGAAGAGCCCCCGGAACGCCGGCGCGAGCCGGTCCTGCATGAAGTGCGTGTAGAGCCGCTCCTGGTAGCGGTAGTGGCCCGGCAGGTTCGCCTTGAACGCACCCATGAACGCCTTCTCGGCCTCCCACGAGATCGTCACCGGCGTGGCGATGATGTGCGAGCGGATGTCGACGCCGGGATAGATCTGGGCGAGCGAGTTGAGCATGATGTCGGCCCGCGCCTGCGCGTCGAGCGGCAGCAGCTTGAGCGAGTCGTCGGACCAGGTGTAGCTCAGGCAGATCAGGCCCGGCTTCCCCTCGCCCTGGTCGAGCAGGTAGGTGCCACGGCTCATCCGGTCGGTGAGCGTCATGCTCATCACCTCGCGGCCGGTGGCCGGGTCGATGTCCTTCCAGAACGGCCGGTCGACGAGCACGAAGACCTTGCTCGAGCCCATGTAGTGCGTGCGCTCGATCGCGGTCCAGTGGTCGATCGGCAGCAGCCGCTCGTCGGCCCGGATCGTGTTGAGCAGCATCCACGACTGCGCGGTGTAGATGACCGCGTCGAAGGTGTCGATGCGGCCGTCGGCGTCGTGGATCGTGAACCGGTCCGGCTCCGTACGCCGGATCTCGACGACCGCGGGCCGCGGCACGCCGCCCTCGTGCAGGGACTGCACCGACGTCGCCTCCGGCCAGTGCACCGCGCCGTCGACCGGTCGCGACCAGAGCCGCTCCGGCAGCTGCTGCGACCCTCCGGTGATGCCGCGGTGGTGGTCGTCGGCGGCGGTCACGACGACGCGGAGGATCTCCAGGATCGAGTTGGGGTAGTCGGTGTCCCAGCCACCCGTGCCGAAGCCGACCTGGCCGAAGATCTCGCGCAGCCGGAAGCTCTGGAACGCCTTGCTGCGGGCGAGGAAGCCGTAGAAGGTCTCGTCGTCGAAGCGCTCGACGAGACCGTTCCAGATCTCCTTGATCCGCGTGGTGTCGCGCGCCCGGATGGCCTCCTGAAGCGGCACCAGCTCGGCGTGCTCCTCCAGCGTGCGGGTCCACGCCTCTGCGACCTCGGTGTAGACCGGCGGCAGGTCCTCGAGCGTGCGCGCGTAGTGGGTCTCGCCCTTGAGGTCGACGACCGTGCTCGGCGTGGCCTCGCACAGCGGGTTGGGGAACTCCGTCGTCTCCAGCCCCATCTCGTCGAGGTAGTGGAACAGCGTCGTCGACGACGGAGGGAACCGCATGGAGCCCATCTCGGCGACGATCCCGTCGGCGTCCGGGTGGTCGTCGAAGGTCACCGAGCGCATCCGGCCACCGATCCGGTCGGCCTCGTAGACGACCGGCTGGAAGCCCATCTTCAGCAGCTCGCGCGCGGCGAGCATGCCCGAGAGGCCACCGCCGACGATGGCGACGCGGGTGCCGTGGGCGCTCTCCGGGATCGACCCGATCCCGGAGGGGTGCGCGACGTAGTCGTCGTACGCGAAGGGGAAGTCGGGGCCGAACATCGTGATCGGCTTGGTGACGCCGTCGGTGGTGGCGTTGGTGGGGACGGCCGAGGTCATCGGGCGCCCTCCTCTCCTGTGACAAGGGCGCCGTACAGCTCGGGGCGACGGTCGCCGAGATGGGTGTTGTCGGCACGCGAGGCCGCGAGCCGGGCCGGATCGATCTCGGCCAGCAACAGCTCGTCACCGGAGCCTGCACGGGCGAGGTCGGCGCCATCGGGGCCGACCACACAGCTCTCGCCGCAGTAGACGAGGTCGCCCTCGGAGCCACTGCGGTTGGCGTACGCGAGGTACACCTGGTTCTCGTAGGCGCGCGCGGGCACGAGCGTGCGCGCGACGACCTCATAGGGGCGCATCAGCGCGGTGGGGACGGCGACCAGGTCGGCGCCCACGAGCGCGAGCGTCCGCACCGTCTCGGGGAACTCGACGTCGTAGCAGATCGCGATGCCGACGGTGAGACCGTCGAGCTCCGCGAGCGCGGTGAACCCGTCGCCCGGCGTGTACGTCGAGAGGTCGACGTCGCCGTAGAGGTGGCACTTGTGGTGCAGGGCGAGCACCGAGCCGTCGGTGTCGACCAGGGCGGCGCTGTTGAAGACCCGGTCGCCGTCGCGCTCGGGGAACCCGTAGAGGATCGCCAGACCGGCCTCGGCCGCGATCTCTGCCACGGCGTCGTGCCACGGGCCGTCAACCGCCTGCGCGAGATCGGCGACACCGGGCACGGCGTACCCGCTGGTGAAGGCCTCGGGCGTGACGAGCAGGCGCGCTCCCTCGGCGGCGGCCTCGAGAGCCCGCGCGCGGAGCCGGTCGAGGTCGGCCGATCCCGTCTGCCAGACCGCGATCTTCATCAGCGACCCTGCAGCGCCATCAGCGAGACGAGCTCGTAGGCGACGTGCGAGGCGGCGACCGCGGTGATGTCCGCGTGGTCGTACGCCGGGGCGACCTCGACGACGTCGGCGCCGACGATGTTGGTGCCGGCCAGGCCGCGGAGGATGCCGAGCAGCTCACGACTGGTCAGACCGCCGGCCTCGGGCGTGCCGGTCCCGGGGGCGTGCGCCGGGTCCAGGCAGTCGATGTCGATGGAGATGTACAGGGGACGGTCGCCGATCCGCTCGCGCAGCGCCTGGACGACGGCCGGGACGCCCTGGTTCATGACGTCCATCGCGGAGGTGATGCCGAAGCCCATGCGCGCGTCGTCGGTGAGGTCCTCCTTGGAGTAGAGCGGACCGCGGATGCCGGCGTGGGCCAGCGCCTCGGTGTCGAGCAGGTCCTCCTCGAAGGCCCGGCGGAACGGCGTGCCGTGGGTGTAGTCGGCGCCGAAGTAGGTGTCCCAGGTGTCGAGGTGCGCGTCGAAGTGGAGCAGCGCGACGGGACCGTGGCGGCGCTTCATCTCGCGCAGCAGCGGCAGCGCGATGGTGTGGTCGCCGCCGATCGTGACCAGCTTCGAGCCGGCATCGAGCAGGGTGGACGCACCCTCCTGCACGGCGTCGAGCGCCTCAGGGATGTTGTAGGGGTTGCAGGCGATGTCGCCCGCGTCGGCCACCTGCACCGCAGCGAACGGCGAGACGTCGAGCCCCGGGTGGTAGGGACGGAGCAGCCGGCTCGCCTCGCGGATCTGCGCCGGGGCGAAGCGGGCGCCCGGGCGGTAGGAGACGCCGCTGTCGAACGGGACGCCCATCACTGCGATGTCGGCGCGGCCGACGTCCTCCAGCCGCGGCAGGCGCGCGAAGGTGGCGATGCCCGCGAAACGCGGGGTCTTCGAGGAGTCGACGGGGCCGACAGTCTCGACGGGGCCGACAGGAGTGGTGGCGTTCTCGATCATGGGGTCCTCAGCTCTGGGCGGGCAGCGCGGGCGAGAAGACCCAGAGCACCTGGGTGGTGCCCTCGTCCAGGGCGCTGCGGAACGTGTGGGGAACGTGGGGGGTGAAGGTGAGGGTGTCGCCCTGCTCGAGGACGACCTCCTCGTCGCGGAGGGTCACCGCGAGTCGGCCCGCGACGACGAAGACGAACTCGACATCGGCGGGAAGGCTGTAGG
>NZ_DATIHB010000203.1:0-19567 GCF_035481145.1 Nocardioides sp.
ACCTGCCACTGCGCGTGCAGGTTCACGCCGCCTCGGCGCACAGGGCGTGCAGGTTCACGCCGCCTCGGCGCACAGGGCGTGCAGGTTCACGCCGCCTCGGCACACAGGGCGTGCAGGTTCACGCCGCCTCGGCGCACACGAAGGGGGGTCAGTCGTCAGTCGTCGTCGACGGGGACGATCGAGGACGTCGTCGTCGGGTGCGAGGAGAGACCGTGGCGATCGAACTTCTGCCCGGAGGCGAGGCCACCGAGGTAGAAGGCGATCAGCGCGATGATGATGCCGGCGATGTCGTCGGCGACGTAGTGCCAGCCGAAGTAGAGCGTCGCGACGATCGTGATGCCGAAGTTGGCCCAGAAGACCCAGTGCACCCAGCGCGTCTTGATCGTGTACTGCGCCATCAGGGCGACGAGCAGCGTGATCGCGCAGTGCAGCGAGGCGAAGCCCGCGACGGAGTTGACGGTGTCCCCGGAGCCCTGCCACCACAACACCGCTTCACGCCCGTTGTAGAGGCTGTCCATCAGCTGCGTCGTCGGGGTGTTGTCGAGGTTCTCGTAGAGCCAGGCGTACTCGAAGCCGGGACCGGTGGTCGGCAGCATGTAGTACGACGCGGTGCCGAGCGCCCACGCGAGGCACTGCGAGGTGGCGAACCAGTAGCCGAAGCTGATGTTGCGCGACCACACCAGCCACGCGGCGAGGCCGAGCGGCACCAGCGGCAGGAACCACAGGTAGATGTAGGAGAGGAAGTGGGCGACGACACCGGAGCCGAGCAGGTCGTGCAGGACGATCGCGGGCTCGTGACCGAAGAAGATCTTCTGGTCGAGCAGGTGCAGCGCGCGGTCGTAGTCGGCGTCGAGGCCCATCACCTCGGGGAGGAACGACTTGAGGTTCCGGTAGCTGACGTAGGTGATGTAGAAGCAGACCAGGCCCAGCACCACGAGGGTGAGGCGGTCACGGTTCCAGTGGGAGACCCACCGGTCCCGCACGATCGGCCACATCCGCCCGGGATGGAGCCGCGAGCCCCACAGCATGCGCGGAAGCATGTCGAGCAGCAGCGCGCCCGAGACCAGCAGCGGCAGCCGCGCCCATGAGGGCCCGAGGAATCCCTCGGGGTCGACGAGACGCTTGTCCAGCGCCGCAGACGTGATCAGCGCCAGCGCACCCATCAACGTCGCGACGCCGATGAGGAGTACGTAGGCCCGGCGATGCACGGACGTCAGTCTAGGGACTCAGCGCCGGTTTCCAAGGTGACGGGCAGCACGGCGAGGCGTGCGGGATCCGCCACAAGGCGGACCTCGGCACCCACAGCGGGAGCGTCGGCCAGACCACCGGCGGCCACGGCATCGAGTACGCCGATGCCCGCGACGTCGACCCGCAGCCGCAACGTCTCCGGCGTCAGTCGCGCCTCGAGCACCCGGCCGTGGAGTGGTCCGTCGGTCGCGACCCGGAGCGCCGAACGGCGCAGCGCGACAGCCAGCACGGCTTGAGTGCGCGGACCTCCGTGAGAGGCATCAACGAGCGCACTCGACTCGGGAAGCGTGGCGAGCACGCGCGCCGCCGGCCCACCGGTCAGCACGGTCGCGTAGCCGAGGAACGCCGCGGCCTCGGCGTCAGCGGGCTGCCGCCACACCTCGTCGAGGGTGCCCTGCTGCACGAGTCGCCCGTCGCGCAGCAGCGCCATCCGGTCGGCGACCGCGAACGCCTCCTCGTGGTCGTGGGTGACGAAGAGCGCCGTGGTGCCCGCCGCGAGCAGGATCGAGCGGAGGTCCGCGGCGAGGCGCTCGCGCAGGGTCAGGTCGAGAGCCGAGAGCGGCTCGTCGAGGAGCAGCAGTCGCGGCGAGGTGGCCAGCGCCCGGGCGAGGGCGACCCGCTGCCGCTCGCCACCCGAGAGCGTGGACGGCGAGCGGTCGGCGTACCCGGCCAGGCCAACCAGCTCGAGCAGTTCCGCGACCCGGGCGCGGACCGTGCGCCGCGGCGTACGGCGGAGGCGGAGGGGGTAGGCGACGTTGTCGCCGACGGTGCGGTGGGCGAAGAGCTGGCCGTCCTGGAAGAGCAGCGCGAAGCCCCGCTTGTACGTCGGGACGCCGGCGAGGTCGCGGCCGTCCCAGGTGATCTGCCCCTCGGTCAGCGGCTCGAGGCCGGCGACGGCGCGCAGGAGGGTCGACTTGCCGCATCCCGACGGGCCCAGCACCGCCAGCACCTCGCCGGGCTGCACGTCGAGGGACACCTCGTCGAGCGCTGCTCGCGCGGCGCCGGGATAGGCCACGGACACGGAGGTGAGCGACAACACGTCAGAACCCTCCCACGCCGGGGACCCGCAGCCGCTCGACAGCGAGAAGCACGAGTGCGGTCAGCGAGGCGAGCACGAGGGAGGCCGCCAGCGCCATGCCGTAGTGGTCGGCGCCGGGGTGGCCGAGGAGGCGGTAGATGACGACCGGAAGCGTGGGCGCGTCCTCCCGCACGAGGAACGAGGTCGCCCCGAACTCCCCCAGCGAGACCGCGAAGGCGAAGCCGGCCGCGGCCAGGAGCGGCTTCCAGACTACCGCGACGTCGATCGTCGCCAGGACCCGCAGCGGCCCCGCGCCGAGCGAGGCGGCGGCTTGGCGCTGGCGGTCGTCGATGCCGGCGAGGACCGGGACGAGCGTGCGGACGACCAGCGGCAGCGCGACGAGCGCCTGGGCGATCGGCACGAGCATGGGCCAGGTGCGCAGGTCGAGCGGCGCCTCGTCGAGCGTGACCAGGAAGCCGAAGCCCAGCGTCACCGCCGAGACCCCGAGCGGCAGCATGAAGAGGCCGTCGAGGACGCCGCGGAGGCGGCGTTCGACCGGGCCGTGGGAGCGGCGGGTGACCAGCAGCGCGATCACGAGCCCGAGACCCACCGCGAGCCACGTCGCGTCGAGAGCGGTGGCGAGGGAGTTGCGGAGTGCCTCGGTGACCGCGATCCGCCCGTCACCGACGGTGCGCAGGGCACGGAGGTGGGCAAGCGTCCAGTGGCCATCGGAGCGCAGGGCCCCGGACACCAGCGCCCCCAGCGGCACCACGATGAGCGCGAGCGCCACTCCGACGAGCGCGAACGCCGGGAGGTCGCCCGCCCGTGGCCGGCGCGGGGTGACCGGCCGGCGGTCGACAGGTGCGGCGTGCGCCCGCGCCCGGTGCGCCACCGCGAGCAGCACGGTCACCACGAGCAGCTGGAGCAGCGAGAGGGCGGCTGCTCCGCGCAGGTCGAAGAGGTCCGTGGTGAGCAGGTAGATCTCGGTCTCGACGGTCGCGTAGCGCAGGCCGCCGAGCACGAGCACGAGTCCGAAGGCCGTGGCGCAGAAGAGGAAGACGACGCTCGCGGCGGAGACCACCGATCCGCGCAGCGCCGGGAAGGTGACGTCACGCAGCACCCGGAGCGGGCCAGCGCCGAGCGCGGCCGCCGCCTCCGCCGGCCGCGGGTCGAGGCTCTCCCACGCCGGCCCGACGGTGCGCACCACCACGGCCAGGTTGAAGAAGACCAGCGCCGCGATGATCGCCGCGGGACTGTCATGGACGCCGAGCCCACCGAGCAGCCGGCCCTCGGCCAACAGGTTGTCGAAGGTCAGGCCGACCACCACGGTCGGCAGCACGAACGGCAGCACGAGCACCAACCGCAGCAGCCGGCGGCCCGGGAACCGCAGCCGGTAGGCGACGTACGCCGCGGGAAGGCCGAGCAGGAGGGTCAGGGCGGTGCCGGCGGCAGCCGACCAGACGGTGAACCAGAGCACCCGCAGCGTGCGCTCCTGCTGGAGCACGTCGAGCGCAGCGGAGCCGTCGAAGGAGCCGTCCGGCCAGAACCCGAGCGCGAGCATGCCGCTGACCGGCAGCAGGAAGAAGACGCCCAGGACCAGCAGCGGGCCCGCCGCCAGCCCCACGAGGGCCAGCGAGCGGCCGGCCCGCAGCCGTGGGGTCAGCGCGTGGTGACGTTGCGCCACTCGGCCAGCCACTCCTGGCGCTGATCGGCCAGCTCGTCGGCGTTGAAGGTGTAGACGCGGCTCGGCTGGTGGGCGTGACGGGCCCACTGCTCGGGGAGCGGGGTCCCGGTCGCGACGGGGAACATGTACATGCTGTCGGGCAGCGCCGCCTGGACCTCCGGCGAGACGAGGAAGTCGACGAGCTCACGAGCACCGGCGGGGTTCTCCGCGTTGGCCAGGACGCCGGCGTACTCGACCTGCTGGATGCAGGTGTCGAGGAGCGCGGCGGTCGTCGACTCGCCGGTCTTCTCGTCGACCGTGAACGCCGGCGAGGTGTCGTAGGAGACGACCATCGGGCGCGTGCCGCCGCTCTTGCCCGCGGTGAAGCCGCCGTAGTAGGCGTCGCTCCAGTCCTTGGTGATGTCGGCGCCGTTGGCGACCAGGCGGCTCCAGTAGTCGGTCCACTCCTCGTCGTACTGGTCCATCGTGGCGAGCATGAAGAGCAGGCCGGTCGTCGAGCCGGTGGCACCGGGGACGACGAGGAGGTCCTTGTACTTCGGCAGGGTGAGGTCCTCGAGGGTCGACGGCGGCTGCAGGCCCTTCTCCTCGAACCAGGTGAGGTCGACGTTGACGCAGACCGCGCCATGGTCGACCGGGGTCAGCATGTCCTTGTCGTCCGCGCCCTTGAGCAGGAACTTCGAGGCACCCTCGGGCAGGTCGGCCTGGTAGTCGGCGAAGACGCCCTCCTGCAGGTCGAACGCAGCCGAGCCGTTGTCGACGCCGAAGGCGACGTCGCCGAGCGGGTGGTCCTTGGTCAGCGCGAGCTGGTTGGGCAGGCCGTCCTCGACCTTGCGGACCTCCAGCTCCAGGCCGGTCTCGCTCTCGAACTTCGCCAGCAGTTCGTCGGGCAACGCGAAGTCACCGTGCGTCACCAGCGTGACGGTCGAGCCTGCGACCGGAGCATCGGTCGAGGCCGCCTCGGTGCCGGTGCCCTGCGGGTTCTTCTCCTTGCCGGCCAGGCTGCAGCCCGCGAGGGCGAGGCTGGCGACGGTCAGGGCAGCACACGTGCTCAGCGTGGCGCGGCGGGCAAGGCGGGGCATGGAGGCTCCTTCACGAGGGGTCGGCACAGGTTATCGCTGCTCTCCGACAGCGCTGACCGCCCGTCCGCACAGCCCTTGAGGGCGCGCCGTCGCAGGCGCAGACTGGAGAGAGGGCGGGCGCACCGTACAGCCCTCCCACAACCAGTGGAGATGATCTCGGTGGACACACTCACGGCTGGCACCCGCGCGACCTACGACGTCCTCATGGAGCGGCTCGAACGTGCCGCCTCCACCGACCCGGAGCGCGACGACCCGCGGTCGCGCTACCCGGTCACCGACACCTTCCTCGCCAGCGCGAGCCGGCACGTCAACGCAGCCACGGCCGTCCTCGTCCCCGCCGCCCGCAAGCGGCTGTCGGACGGGTCCGCCCGCGGTCACGCGTTCGTCGCGCAGGTACGCCGCCTCGAGGCAGCGATGGCGCAGGTGAAGGCGCGCCTGTACGGGTCGACGTACGCGATCGGGCGGAGCTGGAGCTCCGTCTGGGACGACACCCGGATCGAGCTGGAGGCCACCCGTGCGCTCGAGGAGGAGCTCTGTCACGACCTCGACGTACGCCGCGAGGCCGGCGACCCCGACTGGGGCGACAAGCTCTACCGGGCCGAGCTCCACGCGCCGACGCGGCCGCATCCCTACGTCCCGCACCAGGGCGTCCGCGGCAAGCTCGCCCGTGAGGTGGCGCTGCGCGTCGACCGCTTCTGGGACATGGCCGAGGGCCGCATGGCACCCGAGCCGGTCCGGCACCACGACCGGTCGCACGACGGGCCGATCACGCAGTACTTCCTCGCCGACCCGCACTTCGTGGAGGACGCGGAGGAGAAGAGCTAGGTGCTCTAGAGGGTCACCTCGGCATAGGCGATCTTGACGCACTCCACGAACGCCGTGGTCGGCGCGTCCTTCCTCGGCTTCGCGGTGAGCTGGCCGAGCATGACCGCCTGCGAGGCCCCGGGCGCGCTGTCCAGGCAGGTCCGGGCCTTCGCCCAGGCCGTGTCGCGCTCGCCATAGGCGGGGGCCTCGATGCGGACGCCGGCGCGGGCAACACCCAGCATGTAGTCGTCGAGGTCGAGGCATCCGTCGAACGCCGCGATCCACGCCTTCGCCTCGACCCCCGGGACTGAGAACGGCGCGCTGCGGTAGACAGCCTGGTTGGTGAGCACGCCCATCCGGACCAGGTCCTCGACGCCGATGCTCTCCACCAGCCTGTCGGCGATGCAGGTCGAGGCCTCGGAGCTGACCAGCGGCTTCTCGTCGCCGCCCGGGTTGTTCTCCTTGTAGATCCCGCGCGCCAGCTCGACCTTCGCGCTCGGCCCGAGATCCACCGGCGAGGGGCTCACGACCTCCGCCGACGGGTCGCCCTCTCCCCCACCACACCCGGCCACGGCGAGCGCGCCGAGGAGGGCCGCGACGGCGGCAGGGCGGGCAACGGGACGGCGTACGACGGAGGGCACGAGCGCGAGCGTAGCCCCCGTTTCGCGCGCAGGGGTCGTCGTCCGTATACTTCCGGTCGTTGCTTTCGGGCAGCGGCGCCGCCTTAGCTCAGCTGGTAGAGCAGCTCACTCGTAATGAGCAGGTCGTCAGTTCGAATCTGACAGGTGGCTCCACACCAGAAACCCCGCCCCACCAGCCAAAACACCGGCTGAACCGGGCGGGGTTTTTGCTTCTCATTCCCTGTCCTCCGCGTCTCGCGAACCCCCCGCGAACCCCGGACCCTCAAAACGGGCCTCTGACGAGGCATTCAGACGGTCCAGTCCAGCCCGGTCGGCGTTGGTGCCGAGGTGCTTCACGTAGAGGTTCGTCGTTCCGATCGAGGAGTGCCCCATCCACGCCTGAACCGTCGCCGGATCGACGCCCTTGGCCAACCAGAGACAGGCAGCCGTATGGCGAAGGTCGTGCACCCGCCGACCGGCTCCGGTCGTCTTCCACCGGGTCGTGCGTCGGAACGGTGTCGCGTGCAGCTGCGCCCCGCCGTCCGTCGTGAACAGCAGGTCGTTCGGCCCCTTGTCGCGGGCAAACGCCTCGATGATCGAGAGAACCCGGTCAGCAACCGGCACCCGCCGACCTCGACGGCCCTTGGTCTGCTTCACGCCGACGCCTTCCGGCGCAGCCCGCTCGACCACCAGCAGCGGCAACGGCACCCGCATGAAGTCGCGCACCCGCATCTCGCGGAGTTCGGACCAGCGCAGACCCGTCCAGCCAGCGACGAGGACCACCCGCGAGAGTTGGACGTTGTACTCGGCCACCGCCTGGACAACCTCCTCCAGTTCCGCTTCCGAGAATGGGTACATCTCGACGGACTCCCTCGTCTGGCGCGGCACCCGCGTGACGGTCACCGGGTTGGTCACGATCAGGCGCTCCTGAACGCACCAGCCGAAGAACGACGAGAGCGAGGCCCGGAACCGCTCGACCGAGGCCTCCGCCATGCCCGCGCGCGACATCGCCACCAAAGCGCGCTGCACCTCGCGGTCAGTCACGGCAGCCACCGACATGGCGGCGATCGTCGCGGGCACATGCCCGACAGCCCACGTGTCAGAGCGATGCGTCCGCTTCGACACCGATGCTTCGCGGACCCCCAGCCACTCGGGCAGAAGATCGCGGACGCGCTGCTTCCCGGCTCGGGGGTCCACTCCCCCAGCGATCGCGGCGCGCTCACGCATGACCCACGCATTCGCCTCGCGACGGGTGTCGAACGTCTTCGAAGCAACCTGAATGCGGCCGATCTTCACGTGGCCGCGCCAGCGCCCGCTGTCCGTCTTGCTGACGGTCATGCCGCCACCCCTTCAAGCCAGTCGAGCACGTCGGCCTCGCTGTAGCGCGGCGTCGTCGGACCGAGCCAGTAGACGCGGGGTCCGATCCCGGCCATCCGCCACCGGCACAGCGTCGACGCCGACACGCACAGACGCTTGGACACCTGCGTCGTCGTCAGCATCCGAGGCAGCGCCTCGACATTCGTTCCCTGCTCCATCACCTAGTTCCCTTCTCCGAGTTGGTTGTCATGCGGTCTTGCGCTGGTCTGCTCGCCATTGGTCGTACTCGCGGGCGCGGGCCGCAGCAGACGCGGCGAGGGTGGCGTCACCTGGGCTCGTCCAGCCGGTGCCTTGGTAGGCCCACGAGCCGACGACGAGGGTCGTTTCCTCGAGGTCGTCGGCCAGCAACCGCGCCTCGAGGTCGCGCACGTCGAGCGGGCGACCGGTCCGCTTCGATTCCTCGACCGCAGCCGCGAACCGCTGGCGCATCCGACGCAGGAACCCGTGAGTCACGGAGTACTTGCGCGACTTCGACGAGAAGTGGCCCCGGAAGCCCAACATCCGCGCCCACTTCCGCAGGAGCCCGTACTCACTCAGGGCGTCGAACTCCCGAGCGCGGGCGGCAAGGTCGCGACACAGGTTCTCCATGTGCTTGAGGTGCTGCGTCTGGCCGGGCTTCCGGATCGAGGTCGCGTCCTTGGTGACATACTTCGCCAAGTAGCCGGCCACCTGCTCCGGGGTGAGTTCGCGGTCCGGGTCATCGGTGCGGTGGCCCGGACGGACCTCCTTCACATCAAGCTGCGACCCCCAACGCATCCGCCGGTCCACGTCGTCGGCGTCGATCGCTGGAGCAGCGGCGGAGACATGCGGCACCGTCGAGGCCACCACCTGCGCCAGTTCGCGGGCACCCATGGGCGCAGGTGATCCGGGACCGTCGATTCCGTCGAGGCGGATAAGGGCGTGAAAGTGGACCAGCCCGCGCGCTTGGTACTCCGCCACCTTCGCGTACTGGAGCGATGCAACCGAGCCCAGGTCATCAGCCTTGGCCCCGAGCGCCTGAGCGATCGCACGTCGGAGGTTGTTCGTGGTCAGTCGCCAGAGTTCGGTGGCGGTGAACTGCCAGAGCACGGCGCCGTGCCAGTCGTAGCAGTCCCAGCAGATGGGAGAGCCGACGATCGGGTCGTGCTCGTCATGGATCGCCATGCAGCCGACCGCGCGACCGTGCTCGCAGACCTTGACCCGATCGCGAGGACGACAGCGCTTGCCGTTCTTGTCGTGCCGATGGACGTGCCCAAAGGACGGCGCAGTGAAGGTGACGAACAGCAGCGGGTTGTCCCCCACCGACTCCGGGACGCCCTTGCCACCCGAGACGCCAGCGCGCAGGAGTTCGAACGTGTCACGTGCGTACCGGCGTGAGCAGGCCGGACAGACCTCGGCTCGGCGGTTGCCGCACGGCACGTAGAGCACACCTAGCGGTGCGTCGTTCGACGAGAAGGTGCCCACGACTTCGCCGGTCCGGGTGTCGACCGTGCTCGACGAGCCGACGAGGCGAATCGGGTTCGCGCAGTTGCCCACCTGGGCAGCCGTGTCGGCCCATTTGTCGAACGACCCATCGAGCAGCCGGGAGACGATCGCCGCCTCCGCAGCCGGGGTCATGTTGGGCAACTCCAGCGGCGCACCGTCACCGAACCCCCAGAAGGAGGCCGACGGCGATGCGCCACTGTGGTTGTCCATCACGGTCACGCAGCACCGTCCAGCGGCAGGGCGTCCTGCACCCACGTGTCCTTGGACGTGCGGTGAGCACCGGCCCAGTAGCCCCCGGCGATCTTCTCGTCAGCCACGAAAGCGGCGCAGGCATCACGCACCGGGCAGAACCGGCACACGTCGGCCATGAGTTCACCGAGGATGACCGGGGCGGTGCCCTTGTCGGCGGTCCACGGCAGATCGGGGATGCGGCGGCATGCCGCGTCCTTCATCCAGTTGGTGTTCATGCGCCGACACCTCCGAACGCTGTGAGTGCAGCTGCACCGAGTTCGTTGAGGGCGCCAGCGAGAGCGCCACCGGGTGCGGTCATGCCGAGGAAGAGTCCGAACACGGTGGTCAGTACGACGGTGGCGGGGTTGGACTTGGCGAGGATCGCGACCGGGATCGCGAGCAGGGCAACAACGGCGAGGATGGTCATGCGGCTTCTCCTTCTTCGGTGATGGGCTCCAGCACGGTCGTGTCGGAGTGGTCGCGACTGCCCCACAGGCGGGCGGCTTCGCGAATGGCTTCGTCGGGCCAGTAGGTGGCGCGGGCACGGTCGACGGCGCCGGAGTCCTCGACGACCCACGCGGTGCCAGGACAACTCGGGTTGATCCGGTGAGCGGGCGCGAGTTTGGCCATGCCGTCGCCGAGCACCATCGAGGTCTCTTCACGTGTGCGGAGTCGGAGCGCGATGGTCTGGGTGAAGAGGCCTCGGGCGTTGATGACCTCCTTGCGGGGGTCCTGCACGAACGCAACCACCACGACGCCGAGGGCGCGGCCTTGGGTGAGGATCAGCGACAGCAGCCGGTTGGCCTCGTTCTTCACATCCCGTTCGGCGTAGGCCGTCACCGCGGCCAGTTCGTCGATGACGAGGACGTGCAGCGGATCGCCAGCGGTCGGCACGTGCAGGCGGGTGTTGCCGATCATCTGCGCCCCGCGCTCGTCGATCACCGCAATGAGGTTCTTCAGCACCTCGATCGCCGCCTCCGGCTCGTAGGCCCGGGCGTGGAAGAGCGGATCCCCGATCGAGAGTTCAAGTCCCTTCTTGAGGTCGATCCCCCACAACTGGACGTGCTCGGCCTTGACCGCCGGGGCGAGGCCGCAGCAGATGTTCCACAGGATCGAGCCCTTGCCCGAGCCGGACGCCCCGACGACGAGGGTGTGCCAGCCGCGAACCTTGAGCAGCCACTCCCGACCGGCCTGCGTGGTGCCGACCGGGACGGCGTCGAAGATCGCCCGGGGCACCTCGGGCAGCGTGGCCGTGCGGGGCTTGGCGAGCAGTTCGCGCATCACGAACTCGACCACCAGCACAGAGGCGGGGCGCTTCGGCAGCGGCCAGCACCGGAAGGTCTGGACCCCGTAGGCCGCAGCTAGACGTTCGGCACCCGCTTCCAGTTCGGCGATCGTCTGCCCACGTCGGGCCTTGATCCGAATCGTGACCGCATGCCCGGACACGGACAGGCGGCGAATCTTGGGGTGCTTCCAGCCCTCGACCGTCAGGGTGTCGGTGCCCCGGGCCTTGGACTTGGTGACCTTCTTCGACAGCCCGGAGTCCCGGCACGTGCCCTTCCACGTCGAGGTGATCTTGAGGACCCACCACGCACGACGCAGCGCAGACACGGCCCAGCCCGGACCCCGTCGCGCAGCCGGGAACAGCCACGCGACGAGGCCCAGGACAACTCCACCGGCGATCAGGAACACCAGCAGTTGAGCGACGGCAGGCATCACGCGGCCTTCTTCGCCTGACCCGGCTCGACCATGCCGTCGGCTCGGTACGACCACGCGATGCGGGGACGGCTACCGGAGTCGTCGACGTACGGCAGCGCCGAGAGGCCGACGAACTCGACCGGCGTGAACGGCATCGCGGAGTTGTTCGCCGGGGGTACCGGCTGCACCTTCGCGGCGAACTTCACCGTGACGACCATGTCCTTCTTCCCCGCCTCCGGGTCGAAGTCAAGGACGGTCACCTGCCAGAGCGGCAGACCCGTGTCCTTGTCGAGCGCCTGGACACGGTTCTCCTTCGTCGACTTGTCGAAGTCGATGACCGGCGTGACCGCCTGCTCCCCCTCGGCGGTCGGCTTGATGCCGAGGCCGTACGGGAACGCCGAGGTCGTGGGAATCGGGAAACGCTTCTGCATTGCCATGGGACTTGCCTTCCGAGATGTGTCGGTCGCCTCTCGACCGACCTAACAACTATTAGGACACCATCTCAACTGTTAGGTCAAGACCGACGCGCGAACACGTTTTGCGAGGCAATAGGCTCGGCGTACTGTTAGGTCACTGTTAGGTGACCGACGCGACGACCGAAGGAGGCAGCGATGACCGACGCAATCAGCGCGCGCGGGCCTCTCCAGACGCGGATCGTTCACGACATCCGGAACCAGATCGAGGCGGGCGAACTCCGCGACGGCGAAGCCCTCCCCTCGACCCGCACACTCGCGGAGCGCTTCGGCGTCAGCGTGTTCACCATCAACGAGGCGATGAAGGTGCTCGCGGCCGAGGGGCTGGTCGAGAACCAGTCGCGCTCACGCCGCACGGTGCGCGCGCCTGGACTCGCGGCTGCGACCCGACCGGAGCAGCCGCGCCGGATCGTTCTCGTCGGCGGATACGCCGGAAGCGGCAAGACCGAACTGGGTCGAGTGCTGGCCCGTCAGACCGGTTGGCCGGTCCTCGACAAGGACACGATGACCCGCCCGCTAGTGGAGCGCGCCCTTGAGGCGCTGGGGCAGCCCGCGAACGACCGCGACAGCGAGGTCTACTCCCGCGAGATCCGTCCGCACGAGTACGAAGCCCTCATGGCAGCCGCGTACGAGAACGCCGACTGCGGGGTGGCGGCAATCGTCACGGCGCCGTTCGTTGCCGAGTTCTCCGACGCTGCATGGCTGGAGCGCGAGCGCGCCCGGTTCGAAGAACGCGGCGTCCCCGCGGAAGTCGTCTGGGTCGCGTGCGATGCCGAGACGATGCACACCTACATCCGCCGACGGGGTGCCGCGCGCGATGCGGCGAAGTTGGCCGACTGGCCCGCCTACCTCGCGAAGGTCGACCCGAACCGGCGCCCCGCAGGCGCCCACCACGTCATCGACAACTCGGTCGACGCCGAGCCGCTGACGGCGCAGGCGAAGCGCCTCCTTGAAGCCATGAGCGGAGCCACGGCGTGACCGCTCCGGTGCGCGTCCTCGTCAGCCGCGAGACAGACGACGAGGTCGGCGCCCAGATGATCGGCGCGCTTCCCGGCGTCGAGGTCGTCCGCTACGACCCGAACAACGACCTGCCCGACGAGGACCGGGACGCTGCCGTGCTGATCCCGCCGTACCGGAGCAGCCACCGACCGATCCCCCTACTCGCGCAGTTGCCCGCCCTTCGCCACGTGCAGCTGCTCACGGCCGGAGCCGATGAGTGGGCCGGCGACGTCCCGGCTCACGTCTCGTTGGCGACCGCGCGCGGCGCTCAGGCCGGACCCGTCTCGGAGTGGGCGCTCTCCGCGATCCTGACGATGTTCCGCCAGTGGCCCGCGCTGGTCGACTTCAAGCGAGAGCACACCTGGGCACACCGCCGCGTCTCCGCCGACACCCTCGACGGCGCTCGCGTGATGATCCTCGGCGCAGGTGCGATCGGAACCGCGACGGCCGACCGTCTTCGGGCATTCGGTGCGGTTCCCGTGCTCGTCGCCAGCACTGAGCGCGACGGCATCCACGGCCCCGAGAGCGTGCCTGGACTACTTCCGTACTGCTCCGTCGTCGTGATCACAGCGCCGCTCACCGAGCAGACCCACGGCATGGTCGACGCGGCCTTCCTCGCTGCGCTCCCTGAGGGCGCCCTCGTCGTCAACGCCGGACGCGGCAAGATCGTCGACACCGACGCGCTCGTCGCGGAACTCCAGACCGGACGCCTGCGCGCTGCGCTCGACGTGACCGAGCCCGAGCCGTTGCCGGAACATCACCCGCTGTGGGACTGCCCCGGCACGATCATCAGCCCCCACATGGCTCGCACGGTCCCCGGCACCAACGCGCTGTGCTACTCCGTCGCGGCCGAGCAGATTGCCTCGCTCGTAGCCGGAGAGCGACCCGCGCACCTCGTGATCCGCCACTGACGGACGGCGGCCAAGAACCACTCAGTGAGCGTGGCGAGTGCGACCCTCGACAGCGGCAATGAGCCGGTCGTCAGCGCCAAGCTTCTTCAGTCGAAGAACGAAGGCGCGGGACGGCTTCGACGGAACCGTCGCCTTCACCACGTACAACTTGCCAGCGGACCGCGTACCTGCCGTCGCCGCCGCGGAGCGCGAGCGGACCTTGTGAGACATACCGCCACCCCTCCCATGCGCCATAGCGAGATGCTAGCGCGGTTGCTGAAGCGACACGCCCAACTTAACGCGACCGACGAAGAACGCTCCTGTGAAGGGCAGCACTCGCGTCCCCGAGGATGCGCTGAACCTTCGTCGACTCAAGCTTCGCCGAACTACCGGCGGGCCCGTCCAAGGCGACACAGCCCACAACCCGTCCGCCGCGATCGTCATCGATGATCGGCATCGCGACGACGACGCCGTGCTTGCCCTGCAACTTCTTGAACTCTTCGAACGAGAGCCCCAGCCTGACGTCATCCGACTGAGCAAGCCAGGTCGCCTCCGATGCATTCGCAAGATGGGACCAAGCCGCGTCAACGTCAAGCCCGACGAACGACTGCCGTTCCACCGCGTACCCGATGACCCCCTTGCCCGGTGCCCAAGACACTCCAGAGGTGTTCATCCTGTTCCGCGCCCGCTCGCGGTAGATGCGCTGCATCTGCTTCGCCCTCGGGGGCCAGTTCCACAGAGGACGGTGGACTTCATATGCAGCGATCCCAAGGTCCAAAGGGCTCACCTTCGTAGCCGCCCAGATCTCCCAGAACGCCGTCCGCAGCACTTGTCCAGCGTCCTCACGGCGACGCTCGGCCTTCGGAGCGAGATACTCGCGGACTGCGGTCGCAGTCGTGGAAAGGAATGCCAGGACCGCCGCCAGCACGACCAGACGAATAGCCCAGCCCTTCCCGGGCGTCCAGACTCCTGCGCTCTGCAGCCCCACGACAACGGCGACAAGGGCAGCCGCCAACGCAGCAACAATCCTCAACAGGAGGACTACTCGTCCGCGGCTCATACGCTCCCTCGACGCCCTTCGTCAGCCCGAGGATCGTAGCGCTGCGGCCGTTGCAGCGGGTGCGAACTAGAGCCGACCCAAGCGCACGGGATGTGCTGCAGCGCTACGGAGATGAGGGGCGCCGCCTTTGCGGTTCCATGCCACCACCGCTGCATCCCGTGAGAGGCTCGGCGCCGTGACCAGCACTGTCCATAGCCCGAGCCGCTTCCTGATGATCGGGCTCTCGCTCTCAAGCGCGCTCTCAGCGCTCGCGCTGGCCGCCGCATCATTCGCCCGGTTCGGCGGAGCCCTCCATGACCACCGCGAGATGACGCGCATGATCGAGTCGGACCTCCTGACTGGGAGCACAGAGATCCCGACTTGGTATCTCGTCACCGTCGCCCTGCTGGACATCACCTGGTTCCTCGCTACCGGCCTCTGGATCGTCGTAGCCGCGACCGGCTGGGCCATCGAGCGGCGGACCGTCCCCACGCTCTACGTGGCCATCGGCTTCTTCCTGCTGGGCGTGCTGCCGATCACCTTGCACTGGCTGCCGTTCGATCCTCTTTGGCTTCCGCACGCCCTCCCGCCGGTCGGCATCTTGCTGCGTGCCTTGGTGGGTATCACGGCTCTGGCCATGGCAGTCGTAGCCCTGCTCAACATGCGTACGGGCAGATCCACGATGTCGTGGTTGCCCACTACGCCGTTCGCCCCGCTGGCCGAACCGGAGGACCTCCGGACAGCCCGCTCGTCGTCCCCGGGCGCCTGATCATGACCCCACCGTCGAGCACAGCAGTAAGCCGGTACCTGCACTGGGTGTTCCTGCAGGGCGCGCTGTTCATGTCTGCTGTGGCGGGCCAATCCACGATCGCAGACTTCAGCTTCTACTCATGGCCGTTCAAGACGCTTCAGGTCGCATTGTTCCTCTGGGTTGCCTTCGTACTGGTTCGCAACCTCGTCCGGCTGTGGCGCGCCCCGGCTGCGGAGGCCCGGCGAGCGCATCGACTGCCACTTTTCCTCGTCGGCGCCGCATTCCTTCTCTTTGCGAGCGGCCCGCTGATCGAGGGTCGACACCTCAGCACCAAGCCCCTGGGCGTCATCTGGCTTCTCGTTGGGCTCAACCTGATCGCCTTGGGCGTGCGGGAGGTGCTCCGACTCCGCCGCGTCCGAACCACGACGATCACCGCCTGATCGCCGCCACGGGAGCACTTTCCTTACTGGTTCAAGCGGCGCCTCCGGCGCCGAAGGCGCGGCCTCCGGGCATGCGGCGCTGGCGCGCCGGTCCCTGCGGCTCGCGCCGAAATGGCGAAGTGGGCACCCAGCCAGACAAGGCCAGGTGCCCACTTTGCGTACGGTCAAAGGCGCAGCTGCGAGGGAGGACGAGCGCGACCCGACGCAGCCGACGCACCAGCGGTCACGGTAGCGCCACTCGGCCACGGTGGAGACGATGTCCGACACCTCCGGGGCCGCCCCGAAGCCTCACCCTCCGCGCCGTTCCCCTGCCTGTCATCGCGAACCCCCGGCGAACCCCGCCAGCGCACTCCAGCGCATCGCGTGCAACGTCAGCACGCGGGAATCACGCGGCAAAACACCCACCGGACCGACTCGTAATGAGCAGGTCGTCAGTTCGAATCTGACAGGTGGCTCCACGACGAAGCCCCGTCCATCCGGACGGGGCTTCGTGCATCTTCAGCCTCAGGTGCAGGCGTCAGCAGTACTTGACCAGGCCGCCCTCGCGCGCGCAGAACTTCCCGTAGCGGTAGTAGATGCCGTCCTTGCGCTGCTGGCCCTCGGCCGCGACGATCGTCGAGCCGTCCATGCACCCGTTGTACGGCGAGGGCAGCACGTTGCGCGCCTGCCAGATGTGGTCGCAGTCGTCGGACTTGCCGTCGAGCGGTGCCTTCACGTCGTACTTGCTGGGTTCGGCGGTGATCGTCATCTGCACGTCGTCGGTCGGCACCGGCGGGGCGGTCGCGGCCGACGGCGCGGCACTGGGCGTCGCGGACGCGGTGGCAGCGGCGCTGGCCTCGCCGTTCTTGCGCGCGAGGTCCTCGGCCGCCTTGGCGAGGTCGGAGTCCGGGGTGACGCCGGCGCTGGCGGTCGGCGCAGGAGCGGCTGTCTCGGTCCCGCCGCAGGCAGCAAGCGCGAAGAGGAGGGCCACGACACCGAGAAGACGCATGGCACGAGGATGACTGTCTCGTCTGCCGCGAGCAAGCCGCGGCCGGTGCCGCCGTGTCATCGCTCCGCCACCACGGTCTTCTCGCCGTTGGTGAGGGTCAGTCGGCTGCCCCGCAGGGTGACGTCGACGTGGTCACCGACGTCCGCGAGCTCGGCGAGGCGACTGTGCGGCCCCATCGGTGCCGCCTCGGTCCAGATTCCCCGATTGACCACGGTGAAGCCGTCGTCCTCCCAGCGGATGTCGAGGCTCCCGCTGTTGACGCCATCACTCATCTTGAGGTCACCGTCGACGAAGCGGAGGTTGCCCTCGACCACGTTGTCCGCACCGAACCCGGTCATCGACGTCACGGTCCATTCCCGGAACGCGATGGGCAGCGGCACGCCGTTCGCGAGGAAGAGCGCGCCACCGAGGACGGCGCCGGCGACCAGCACGAGGAGCGCCGCGACGACGACCAGGAACCGCTTCATGGAGCCAGCATCGCGCCCCATCCAGGTCCGCGCAGGCGAATCAGCCGACCGCGGTCACGACCCCGAGGCAGCCGCGGGCACGAGCGCGCGGTGGAGCTCGGCGAGCTGCGCCTGCATCGTGGGCACCGCATCCAGCAGCACGAGCCGCTGCTCGAGGACCTGGAGCAGGCCCTGGACGCTGAGCAGCGTCTCCTCGGTCCGCCTCAGGAGCCCTTCGACCGAGCCGAGCGTGTCGCCGACCTGGCCGAGCATCTCGTCGGCGCCCCGGAGGGTCCGGTTGACGTTCTTGAGGATGTCGGAGACCGGGTTCAGCGCCATGTCAGAGGAGCCCCAGCGCGTCCAGCGGCCACGAGAAGACGGCCCACAGCAGCTCGACGATGCTGGTCAGCGTCAGCGTGCTCTCCGGCCCCGTGCCATGGGCGTCCATCCAGAACGCGCCGGCGATCACATAGGCGAGCGCTCCCAGCGCCAGCAGCGTGGCGGCCCGCCCTGAGGCGAGGTCGTCGTCCATCGTCACACGGTCCATCTCTGCGCTTTCCATGATTACTACCATAGGGTAGTAATCATGGAGACGCTACCCTGCCCTCGATGACCAGCCACGAGACCCCGCGCAAGCGTCGGCCGTACGCCGCCCGCATGCCCGTCGACCAGCGTCGTACGGAGCTGCTGGACGCGGCGCTGCGGGTCGTCGCGCGCGACGGCTACGACGCGCTGACCGCGCAGGCCATCGCCCACGAGGCCGGCGTGACGAAGCCGGTCCTCTACGGCGCCTTCTCGACCCTGCCGGCTCTGCTCGAGGCGCTCCTGGACCGCGAGGAGGCGAAGGCCCTCGGCCAGCTCATGTCAGCGCTGCCGTTCGCGATCCTCGGGGACCCGGCGACCCTGGCCGGCCGCATCACACGCGCATGGGCCACCGCCGTGCGGCGCGAGCCGGTGACCTGGCAGCTCATCCTCGCAGGCAACGGCGCGATGCCGGCCGCGCTCGCCGACCGGATCGAGGCGGCCCGCGCCCAGTTGCGCAGCCAGCTCGCCTCGCTCATCGGCACCTACGTGCCGGCGGACCACGCCGACCCCGCGATCCTGGCCCGTGCCCTGGTCGCGACAGCCGAGGAGTTCGGCCGGCTCCTGGTCAGCGAGCCGGAGCAGGTCGACATCGACCGCCTCGCGACCACGGTGCAGGCCCTCGTCACGGGCGTGGCGCAGCAACGACGCCGGGGCTGAGGCGCTCAGCGGGGGTAGACCTCGACCTCCACGGCCTTCACCACGAAGACCGCGGGCACCCCCGGCTCCAGGTCGAGCTCGGCGACTGCCTGCGGGGTGACGAGCGCGCTGAGCGCTCCCGCGCGCACCCGGACCAGGTCACCCTGCGGCTCGAGGGCATCGACGGTGACCGGCCACGCGTTGCGCGGGGAGCCCTCGGGCGCCCGGCGGTAGACCGAGACCGCCGCGGGCCGGAACGCCGCGACCGCCGCCCCGCCCTCCTCCAGGCCGTCGTGCGGCCGGCCCGAGACGCTCCGCTCCCCCACGAGTACGCCGGACGCCCACCGTCCGGCGAGCAGGTTCAGGCCGGCGACGCGTGCGGCGAAGGCCGACCGTGGCCGGGTGAGGACCTCGGCGGTCGGACCGTCCTCGACGACCCGTCCGTCCTCGAGGACGACGACCCGGTCGGCGAGGAGGAGCGCGTCGAGCACGTCATGGGTCACGATCACCGCCGTGCGGTCGCGCAGCACCTCGCGGAGCAGGTGGCGCAGCGCCGGTCGGGCGTCGACGTCGAGCGCCCCCATCGGCTCGTCGAGGAGGACGACAGCCGGATCAGCGGCCAGTGCGCGGGCAAGCGCGACCCGCTGCGCCTGGCCGCCGGAGATCTGCGAAGGCCTGCGGTCCGCGAGCTCGGCGCAACCCACCCTCGCGAGCCAGGTGCGGGCGATCTCGGACGCTGCGGCACGACCTGCTCCGCCCGACCGGGGACCGAACGCGACGTTGGCCAGCACCGACAGGTGCGGGAAGAGCAACGGGTCCTGGGCGAGCAGACCCACGCCGCGCCCGTGCGGCGGCACCCAGGCCGCGCGACCGGCCAGGACACGGTCGCCGAGCTCCACCCGCGAGGCCTCGTCACGCAGGCTGCCGGCGAGCACGCCGAGCAGCGTCGACTTCCCCGCCCCGTTGGGACCGAGAAGCGCGACGGTCTCGCCCGGCTCGATGTGCAGCGCGAGGGCCACGTCGCGTGCCGCGACGTTCGCCTCGACGAGGAGGCCGGCGCCCCCGGACCGGAGCGTGCTCACTGCACGCTCCGGTCG
>NZ_DATIHB010000204.1:0-2286 GCF_035481145.1 Nocardioides sp.
TCCGGTCACCGGCCGGCCGCGGCGGCCGTTGTCGAACAGCGCGTCGACGGCCTCCTGCAGCATCCGCTTCTCGTTGTTGACGATGATCTCGGGCGCGCCGAGGTCGAGCAGCCGCTTGAGGCGGTTGTTCCGGTTGATGACGCGGCGGTACAGGTCGTTGAGGTCGGAGGTCGCGAAGCGGCCACCGTCGAGCTGCACCATCGGACGCAGGTCCGGCGGGATGACCGGGACGGCGTCGAGCACCATGCCGATCGGCTGGTTGCCGGTCTTGCGGAACGCGTCGACGACCTTGAGCCGCTTGAGGGCACGGATCTTGCGCTGGCCCTTGCCGGTGGCGATGGTCTCGCGCAGGGCGTCGACCTCGGCCTCGACGTCGAAGTCCTGGAGGCGCTTCTGGATCGCCGTGGCGCCCATGTGGCCCTCGAAGTACTTCCCGAACCAGTTCTTCATCTCGCGGTAGAGGAGCTCGTCACCGAGCAGGTCCTGCACCTTGAGCGACTTGAAGGTCTCCCAGACCTCCTCGAGGCGGTCGATCTCGCGCTGGGCGCGGTCGCGCAGCTGCTTCATCTCCCGCTCGGCGCCGTCCTTGACCTTGCGGCGCTGGTCGGCCTTGGCACCCTCGGCCTCGAGCTGGGCGAGGTCCTCCTCGAGCTTCTTGCTGCGGTCCTCGATGGAGCCGTCGCGGCGCTTCTCGAGGCGCTCGCGCTCCAGGCCGACCTTGTTCTCCAGGGTCGACATGTCGCGGTGGCGGGCGTCCTCGTCCACCGAGGTGATCATGTAGGCCGCGAAGTAGATGACCTTCTCGAGGTCCTTCGGGGCGAGGTCGAGCAGGTAGCCCAGGCGCGACGGGACACCCTTGAAGTACCAGATGTGGGTGACCGGGGCGGCGAGCTCGATGTGGCCCATCCGCTCGCGGCGCACCTTGGAACGGGTCACCTCGACGCCGCAGCGCTCGCAGATGATGCCCTTGAAGCGCACGCGCTTGTACTTGCCGCAGTAGCACTCCCAGTCCCGGGTGGGACCGAAGATCTTCTCGCAGAAGAGGCCGTCACGCTCCGGCTTCAACGTGCGGTAGTTGATGGTCTCCGGCTTCTTGACCTCGCCGTGGCTCCACGTGCGGATGGAGTCCGCGGTGGCCAGGCCGATCCGAAGCTGGTCGAAGAAGTTGACGTCGAGCACTTGGCTACAACCCTTCAGTTGTTTCGAAAATCAATGGTGGTGGGGGCGGGACGGGCGCCCGGCGTACGGCGTGTGGTCGGTGTGGTCACCGAGCCACGAGCCGCCGCCGGGCACCGCTCGTCACACCTCTTCGACAGAGCTGGGCTCGCGACGGGACAGGTCGATGCCGAGCTCCTCGGCCGCGCGGAACACGTCCTCCTCGGCGTCCTTCATCTCGATGGGGGTGCCGTCCTGGGACAGGACCTCCACGTTGAGGCAGAGCGACTGCATCTCCTTGACGAGGACCTTGAACGACTCCGGGATCCCGGAGTCGGGGATGTTCTCGCCCTTCACGATGGCCTCGTAGACCTTGACGCGACCGGGCACGTCGTCGGACTTGATGGTGAGCAGCTCCTGCAGGGCGTAGGCGGCGCCGTACGCCTCCATCGCCCAGACCTCCATCTCGCCGAACCGCTGGCCACCGAACTGGGCCTTACCGCCCAGCGGCTGCTGCGTGATCATGGAGTAGGGGCCGGTGCTGCGCGCGTGGATCTTGTCGTCCACGAGGTGGTGCAGCTTGAGGATGTACATGTAGCCGACCGAGACGGGCTCGGGGAACGGCTCGCCGGAGCGGCCGTCGAACAGGTCCGCCTTGCCGGTCTCGTTGATCATCCGCACGCCGTCACGGTTGGGCAGCGTGGCACCGAGCAGGCCGGTGATCTCGTCCTCGCGGGCACCGTCGAAGACGGGCGTCGCCACCTTGGTGTCGGGGTCGGCCGACTCGGCGTGGATCTTGATCAGGCGCTGCTTCCACTCCGTGTCGTCCTTGTCCTCGGAGAGGTTCAGGTCCCAGCCCTGCTTGGCCAGCCAGCCCAGGTGCAGCTCGAGGATCTGGCCGATGTTCATCCGTCGCGGCACGCCCAGCGGGTTGAGCACGACGTCGACCGGGGTGCCGTCCTCCATGAACGGCATGTCCTCCTGCGGGAGGATCTTGCCGATGACGCCCTTGTTGCCGTGACGGCCGGCGAGCTTGTCACCCACGGAGATCTTGCGCTTCTGGGCGACGTAGACGCGGACGAGCTGGTTGACGCCCGGAGGCAGGTCGTCGCCGTCCTCGCGGTCGAACAC
>NZ_DATIHB010000205.1:0-47492 GCF_035481145.1 Nocardioides sp.
GCGGTCGGGTCGAAGCCGACATAGAACTTGACCGGACCCTCGCTGAGCTCGGCGCGCAGCGCGTCGAGGTCGGTCGCGTGAGCGAGGAGTCCTCGCCACTCGAGGTCGTCCAGCAGGTTCGGGTCGACAGCCACGATCGGCCTTTCGTTGGTTCGGCGGTGCGGGTCGTGCACGGACAAGCCTGCCCCATCAGAACGTGCGGTAGAGAACCCGGGTCATCAGGAGGACCAGGAGGCCGAGCCCGGCAGCACCCGCCACCGCCGCAGCTCCGGCCGCGCGACGCAGGGCAGGAGCGGGCACGCGGCGTACGGCATGGAGGACGAGTGCGATGCCGGCGCACGCATAGACGACCGGGATGACGACCCGTGCTGTCCCCGGGAGGTGCTCACCGTAGAGCGCTACGAGCAGCACCGGACCGCCGGCCAGGGCCACCCCCATGGTGAGGAGCGCGAACGCGCCACGGACGGGCCGCTCACGAGTGCGGGCGCTCCAGCCGCCCAGGAGCCCGAGACCCGCACCGACGAGGATCGTCGCCGCCACCCAGGCCGGGCCCCGCGACTTGGTGAACTGGTCCGTCGCCGAGCCCGGGCCGCTAGCGAGCGCCTGGCAGAGGTAGTAGCTGCCGATGAGCACCGCTCCGGTCAGGGCACCCGCGGCGACGGCCCACGTCGTCCGTCGCGCAGCGACCCAGCCGGCGGCGTACAGGACGACGGCCCAGGCGAACTGCGAGCTCAGCGGCGCGGTGAGCACCTCGACGTCGAGCCGCCACAGCCAGGCCTGGACCACGCCGCCGATGACGAAGGCCACCACCAGCACCAGCGCGAGTGCCCGCGCCACGTCAGCGGGTGCGCTTCGGTGCGGCCGGACGGTAGGTGGAGACGGTGGGATCTCCGGTGATCCAGAAGCGCCAGGGCCAGTCAGCGGCCTCGCGCAGGCCCACCCGGGGGCCGGTGCTGACCAGCGCGGGATCGACCGGAGCGCCGAGCTCCAGGGTGAGCGGGCCCGAGGCAAGATCCGTGCGGTTGTGGATCAGCCGGATGCCCAGTGCTGAGCACAGCCGGGCCGGCCCACGGGCGAGCTCGCGCTCCACGGTCGTGCCACGCCGCGCCTTCGCCACGTCCACGCCCTCCACCACCTCGCCGGCACGGAAGAGGACCGCGCTGCCCTGCCCCTCGGGGCCACAGACGACGTTGGCGCAGTGGTGCATGCCGTAGGTGAAGTAGACGTAGAGCACCCCGGCCGGGCCGAACATCACCGAGCTGCGCGGGGTCTGGCGGAAGGCGTGCGACCCGGGATCGTTGGGACCGTCGTACGCCTCAACCTCGGTGATGCGGACGGCGACGTCGTCGTGGCGCAGGACGGCACCGAGCAGGAGCGGCGCGGCCTCGAGGACCGGCCGCTCCAGCGCTATCCGGAGCGTGCTCACCGCGTCAGACGAGCCAGCCACGGTGTCCGGACACGACCGCCGCACACTCGTCGAGCTGCTCGGCCACGCGGACCGGTGCGGTGCCGCCGCGGCCGTCGCGCGAGGCGACCGAGCCCGCGGCAGTGAGCACGTCACGGACCGCAGGCGTCAGAGCGGGGTTGATCGCGGCGAACTCCTCGTCGGTGAGGTCCGCGAGCTCCTTGTCCTGCTGCTCGCAGACCTGCACGCACTCCCCCGCGACCTCGTGGGCGATGCGGAACGGGGTGCCCTGCTTCACCAGCCACTCGGCGATGTCGGTCGCGAGCGAGAAGCCTTGCGGAGCGAGCTCGGCCATGCGCGCTGTGTTGAAGGTCAGCGTGGCGATCTGACCGGTGAACGCCGGCAGCAGCACCTCGAGGGTGTCGACGGAGTCGAAAACCGGCTCCTTGTCCTCCTGCAGGTCGCGGTTGTAGGCGAGCGGGAGGGCCTTGAGCGTGGCGAGCAGGCCGGACAGGTTGCCGATCAGGCGCCCCGCCTTTCCGCGGGCCAGCTCGGAGATGTCGGGGTTCTTCTTCTGCGGCATGATGCTCGACCCGGTCGACCAAGAGTCGTGGAGCTTGACGAAGTCGAACTCCTTGGTCGACCAGAGGATGACCTCCTCGGCGATGCGGGAGACGTCGACACCGATCTGCGCGCAGACGAAGGCGAACTCCGCGACGAAGTCACGCGAGGCGGTGCCGTCGATCGAGTTGGGCGTCGAGCCGGTGAAGCCGAGCTCGGCCGCCACTGCCTGCGGGTTGAGCCCCAGGCTCGAGCCGGCGAGCGCACCCGAGCCGTACGGCGACTCCGCCGCCACGCGGGCGTCCCAGTCGCGCAGGCGCTGGACGTCGCGGAGCAAGGGCCAGGCGTGCGCGAGCAGGTGGTGGCTGAGCAGCACCGGCTGCGCGTGCTGCAGGTGCGTGCGCCCGGGCATGATCGCCCCGTGGTGCTGCGCGGCTTGACCGTGCAGCGCGTCGACGAGGTCCAGGACCTTGTCGGCGATGACCCGGGCGTGGTCACGCAGGAACGCGCGGAACAGCGTCGCGACCTGGTCGTTGCGCGAGCGGCCGGCGCGCAGGCGACCGCCCACGTCCGGACCGACCTCGAGCAGCAGCAGCCGCTCGAGCGCACCGTGCACGTCCTCGTCGGAGGCGTCCGGGTGCAGCTCGCCGGCGGCATAGCGCTCCCCCAACACCTGCAGGCCGCGCAGCAGCTCGGCGTGATCGGCGTCGGTCAGCAGGCCCGCTGCGTGCAGCACGTTGGCGTGGGCCTTCGACCCGGCGAGGTCGTAGGGCGTGAGCCGCCAGTCGAAGTGCGTCGAGCGCGACAGCGCGTCGAGCTCGGGCGAGGGACCGCCGGCGAAGCGCCCTCCCCACAGCTTCCCGGTGTTGGTGGCGTCCTGCTTGGACATCAGTCGGTGCCGCTCTCGAACGCGACCTCGTCCTGGATCTCCTCGGCGGCCTGGTCGATCTCGGCCGCGACGGCGATCTGGTCGAAGCCACCGGCCGGGAGCTCGCCGAAGAGCGTGCCGTTCTCGACCAGCACGGTGCCCTGGTCGAGCGGCTGGCCGGCGTACAGCTCGAGCTTGGCGCGCGAGTCGGCGATGTCGAGGTTGCGCATGGTGAGCTGGCCGATGCGGTCGGTGGGGCCGAAGGCGGCGTTCTCGACACGCTCCATCGACAGCTTCTCCGGGTGGTAGGAGAAGTTGGCGCCCTCGGTCTTGACGATCGTGTAGTCGTCGCCGCGGCGCAGGCGCAGGGTGACCGTGCCGGTGACGAGCGAGGCGATCCAGCGCTGGATCGACTCGCGCAGCATCAGCGACTGCGGGTCGAGCCAGCGGCCCTCGTAGAGCAGCCGACCGAGCTTGCGGCCCTCGTTGTGGTAGTTGGCGAGGGTGTCCTCGTTGTGCACGGCGTTGAGCAGGCGCTCGTACGCCGCGAAGAGCAGCGCCATGCCCGGGGCCTCGTAGATGCCGCGCGACTTGGCCTCGATGATCCGGTTCTCGATCTGGTCGGACATGCCGAGGCCGTGACGGCCACCGATCTTGTTCGCCTCCAGGACCAGGGCCACCGCGTCGTCGTAGCGCTTGCCGTTGAGGGCGACGGGCCGGCCGGCCTCGAAGGTGACTGCGACGTCCTCGGACTCGATCTGGACCGACGGGTCCCAGAACTTCACGCCCATGATCGGCTCGACGACCTCGAAGGAGACGTCGAGGTGCTCGAGGATCTTCGCCTCGTGCGTGGCGCCCCAGATGTTGGCGTCGGTGGAGTAGGCCTTCTCCGTCGAGTCGCGGTACGGCAGGCCGTGCTCGACCAGCCACTCCGACATCTCGTGGCGGCCACCGAGCTCGGTGACGAAGTCGTTGTCGAGCCACGGCTTGTAGATGCGCAGCTCGGGGTTGGCGAGCAGGCCGTAGCGGTAGAACCGCTCGATGTCGTTGCCCTTGTACGTCGAGCCGTCACCCCAGATGTTGACGTCGTCGGCCTGCATGGCGCGCACGAGCATCGTGCCGGTGACGGCGCGGCCGAGCGGAGTCGTGTTGAAGTACGCCTTCGAACCGGAGCGGATGTGGAAGGCACCGCACGCGAGCGCGGCCAGGCCCTCCTCCACCAGTTGCGGCTTGATGTCGACGGCGCGCGCGATCTCGGCGCCGTACTCCTTGGCACGCAGCGGGACGCCGGCGATGTCCGGCTCGTCGGGCTGGCCGATGTCGGCGGTGTAGGTGCACGGGATCGCGCCCTTGTCACGCATCCAGGCGACGGCCACGGAGGTGTCGAGGCCTCCGGAGAAGGCGATGCCGACCTTCTCACCGACGGGCAGGGAGGTGAGGACCTTGCTCAAGTTCGTTTTCCTGTCTTCTACGTTCAGTCGTGGTGGCCGTCGGCCAGGTCGGTGAAGTGTCGGGCGAGCGCGCTGCCGTCCGCGGCGCGCGCGATCACGAGCACAGTGTCGTCGCCCGCGATGGTCCCGAGCACATCGGGGACCTCCGCGCGGTCGATCGCACTGGCGAGGAACTGCGCCGCACCCGGCGGGGTGCGGAGGACGACGAGGTTCGAGCTCGCCTCCGCGCTCATCAGCAGCTCGGCGCAGAGCCGCGCCAGGCGGTGATTCGCGGCAGCAGTCTCCCCCGCTCCGGCGAGGCGCGTGCCCTCGGATGAGACCGCGTAGACGAGGGCGCCGGAGGCCCCCCGCACCTTCTCCGCACCGAGGTCGTCGAGGTCGCGGCTCAGGGTCGCCTGGGTGACGTGGAGGCCACGCTCGCCGAGCAGCTCGGCCAGTTCGGTCTGCGACTTGACCTCGCGCGATCCCAGCAGGTCGAGGATCAGCGCCTGGCGCGCTGCCTTGGACTGCGGCTTCAGGGCGTGGACGTTCATGCTCAGGCCTGCCGCGCGAGGAAGGTCAGGATCGCCTTCTGGGCGTGGCGACGGTTCTCCGCCTCATCCCAGACGACGCTCTGCGGGCCGTCGAGGACCTCGGCAGCGATCTCCTTGCCGCGGTAGGCCGGCAGGCAGTGCATGACGATCGCGTCGGGCTTGCCGAGGGCGACGAGCTCGCTCGTGAGTGCGTACGGCGAGAAGGCGGCGACGCGGGCAGCCGCCTCGTCCTCCTTGCCCATGCTCACCCAGGTGTCGGTGACCAGGACGTCGGCGTCCCGGGCCGCCTCCGAGGCGTCGGTGGTGACGGCGATCGAGCCACCGGTGTGACCGGCGATGCGTCCGGCGCGCGCCAGCACGTCGGCGTCCGGGGTGTAGCCCTCAGGGGCAGCGAAACGGACGTGCAGGCCGGCGGTGGCTCCCGCCAGCGCCCACGAGTTGCCCATGTTGCAAGCCGCGTCGCCGAGGAAGGCGACGGTCAACCCCTTGAGCGTGCCCTTGTGCTCCTGGATCGTGAGCAGGTCAGCCAGCAGCTGGCACGGGTGGAACTCGTCGGTCAGCGCGTTGACGACCGGCACGCCGGCGTACGCGGCCATCTCATCGATCTTGGTCTGCGGGCCGGTCCGCCACACGATCTGGCTTGCCTGGCGGCCGAGCACGCGCGCCACGTCCGCGATCGACTCACGCACGCCGATCCCGGCCTTGTCTCCGTCGACCGTCATCGGGTAGCCGCCGAGCTCGGCGATGCCCGCCGCGAAGCTCGCCTGCGTGCGCAGGGTCGGCTTGTCGAAGATGAGCGCGACGGTGCGCGGCCCCTCGAGCGGCTTCAGGAAGTACGGCGCCGCCTTGAGGGAGGCCGCGAGCGCCAGCACCTCGGCCTGCTCGGCCGGGGTCAGGTCGTCATCCCGGAGGAAGTGCCTCAGCGTCTGCTCGCTCATGCGGTCACGGTCCCTTCAGCAGCGTCGAGGATGCCGGGCAGCGCGGAGAGGAACGCGTCTACGTCGTCATCGGTCAGCACGAGCGGAGGCGCGAACCGGAGCCGCGACGGGGTCGGGTTGTTGATGATGAAGCCTGCCTCGAGCGCCGCAGCCGTGACGGCGGCCGAGTCGATGCCGTCGGCCAGGTCGACACCGATGAGCAGGCCTGCGCACCGGACCTCGGTGATCTGCGGCTCCCGGGCGAGGCCCTCGGCCAGACGCGCGCCGACGGCGGCGACGTGGGAAAGCAGGTCGTCCTTCTCAATTGTGTCGAGCACCGCGAGCGCGGCAGCCGCAGCCACCGGGTTGCCGCCGAACGTCGTGCCGTGGTTGCCCGGCTCGAGCAGAGTCGCCGCCCGTCCGGTCGCCACGCACGCACCGATCGGGATGCCACCGGCGAGGCCCTTGGCGAGCGTGACGATGTCGGGAGCTGCGCTGAGCGGGTCCGTGAGGTCGTCGTTGTGGTGGGCCAGCCAGGTGCCGGTGCGGCCGATGCCGGTCTGGATCTCGTCGAGCCACAGCAGCGCACCGTGGGCGGTCGTGATGTGGCGGGCCTGGGCCAGGTAGTCGGCCGGCGGGATGATCACGCCCGCCTCTCCCTGGACGGGCTCGATGATCACCGCGGCCGTCGCGTCGGTGACGGCCGCGGCCAGCGCCTCGGCGTCGCCGTACGGCACGAACGTGACCTCGCCCGGCAGCGGCTCGAACGGCGTCCGGTAGGCCTCCTTCGACGTCAGGGCGAGCGCGCCCATCGTCCGGCCGTGGAAGGCGCCCTCGGTGGCCACGATGTGCGTCCGCCCGGTGCGCCGGGTCAGCTTGAAGGCCGCCTCGTTGGCCTCGGCTCCGGAGTTGGTGAAGAAGACCCTGGTCTCGCCTGCAGCCTCGAAGGAGGACGCGACCATCCTGCAGAGCCGCTCGGCGAGCTCGACCTGCGGTTCGCTGGCGAAGAAGTTCGAGATGTGGCCCAGCGTCTGCAGCTGCGCGGTCACCGCGTCCACCAGTGCCGGGTGGGCGTGGCCGAGCGCATTGACGGCGATGCCGCCGAGAAGGTCGACGTACTCCTTGCCGTCGGCGTCCCAGACGCGGGCGCCCTTGCCCCGGGCCAGGACCAGCTTCGGGGTGCCGAAGGTGTTCATCACGGCGCCGGTGTAGCGCTGGGTCCATTCCTGCTGGTTCTGCCGTGCGTGGTCGGCCATCACGCCTCCTTCGCGGACTTGTCGCTGGCGGGCACCTTGGCCTGCCGCAGCTTGGTCTCGACCCCGGGCAGCACCTGCGTGCCGACACCGGCGTCGGTGAAGATCTCCAGCAGGACGGCGTGCGGTGTCCGGCCGTCGACGACGGTCGCGCGCGGGACGCCGTCCTGGACGGCGTTGAGGCAGGCCTGCATCTTCGGGACCATGCCGGAGGCCAGGCTCGGGATCATCTCCGCGAGCGTCTCCGGGCTGATCTCGCCGATGACGTCGTCGCTGTGCGGCCAGTCGCGGTAGAGGCCTTCGACGTCGGTGAGGACGAGGAGCTTCTCGGCGCCGAGCGCCGCGGCCAGTGCGGCTGCTGCAGTGTCGGCGTTGACGTTGTGCACGGTGCCGTTCTCGTCGGGGGCGACACTCGAGATGACCGGGATCCGGCCCGCCTCGACCAGGTCGAGCACCGATTCGGGCCGCACCTTGGCGACCTCGCCCACGAGACCGAGGTCGACCTCCTCACCGTCGACGATCGTGTTGGTGGGCGTGGCGGTGAAGAGCCCGGCGTCCTCGCCGGAGAGACCGACCGCGAGCGGACCGTGCTGGTTGAGAAGGCCGACGAGCTCGCGCTGGACCTGGCCGACGAGCACCATCCGGACGACGTCCATCGCCTCGGGTGTCGTGACCCGCAGGCCACCCCGGAACTCCGACTTGATGTCGAGCCGGTCGAGCATCTTCGAGATCTGCGGACCCCCGCCGTGCACGACGACCGGCTTGAACCCGGCCAGCCGGAGGAACGCGATGTCCTCGGCGAAGGCAGCCTTGAGGGTGTCGTCGGTCATGGCGTTGCCGCCGTACTTCACCACGATGATCTTGCCGTGGTAGCGCTTGAGCCAGGGCAGCGCGCCCGCGAGGACGTGGGCGTTCTGCTCCGCGGTCAGGGACGGGTTGTGGCTGGCGTGCAGGTTGCTCATGAGGAGTACGCGCTGTTCTCGTGGACGTAGGCATGGGTCAGGTCGTTGGTCCACACCGTGGCGGTCGCGTCACCAGCCTTGAGGTCGATGGTGACCGTCACGGAGCGTGGCTCGAGGTCGATGCCGGCTGGGTCCTCGGCGGGCGTGGACTGCTTGCAGACCCAGATGCCGTTGATGGCGACGTCGAGGTCAGCCGGGTCGAAGGCCGCCTGCGTGGTGCCGACGCTCGCCAGCACCCGGCCCCAGTTGGGGTCCTTGCCGAAGACGGCAGCCTTGAAAAGGTTGGACCGCGCGACGGAGCGGCCGACCTCGACCGCGTCGTCCTCGGAAGCGGCGTTGAGGACCTCGATGGAGATCTCGTGGTCGGCGCCCTCGGCGTCGGCGAGAAGCTGCTTCGCCAGCGAGATGCAGACCTCCTGCAGGGCGGCAGTGAACTCCTCCGGAGTCGGCTGTACGCCGGAAGCGCCGCTCGCCAGGACCGTCACCGTGTCGTTGGTCGACATGCAGCCGTCGGAGTCGAGCCGGTCGAAGCTGACCCGCGTCGCCGCCCGCAGGGCTGCGTCGAGCTCGTCGGCGGGCACGATCGCGTCGGTGGTGATGACGACCAGCATCGTGGCGAGCGCCGGGGCGAGCATGCCCGCGCCCTTGGCCATCGCGCCGATGCTCCATCCGTCTCCCTGGACGACGCACTGCTTGTTGACCGAGTCGGTGGTCATGATCGCCTGCGCGGCGAGCTCGCCACCGTCGGCGGAGAGGGCGGCGTGAGCGGCCTCGACACCGTCGAGGAGGTTCTGCCGGGGATTGGCGAGACCGATCAGGCCGGTCGAGCAGACGACGACGTCGATCGCGCCGATGCCCGCCTTCTCGGCCACCTTCTCCGCCACCGCGTGGGTGGTCTGGAAGCCATCGGGACCGGTGTAGCAGTTGGCGCCGCCCGAGTTGAGGACGACCGCCTTCACGACACCGTCCTTGACGACCTCCTGCGACCACAGGACCGGGTTGGCCTTGCAGCGGTTGGCGGTGAAGACGGAGGCGGAGTCGAAGCGGGGGCCCTCATTGAGGACGAGGGCGAGGTCGAGGTTGCCGTTGGACTTCAGGCCGGCGTGAACGCCGGAGGCGACGAAGCCGGCGGGGTGGGTGATGCTCATTTCTTCTTGGGACCCTTCGGGGAGGACTTCTGCGGAGTGATCGGGACGGCGGCGGCAACGGTGTGCCCTCGTCGTCGCCACTCCTCCGCAGCCTTCTCGGAGTCGATCACCCGCACCATCACCCAGTCGGTCTCGTAGGTGGAGAACGTGTACGCCGGCACGCCGATCTCGGCGAGCGGCACCAGCAGGTTGGCCAGGACGCCGACGGCCCCGGGGTCGATCTCGCCGGTGATGCGGAAGGCGATCAGCGGCTTGATGCTGGGCGTCTTCGTCGGGACCGACCGGCCGGCGCAGATCAGGCTGGTCTCGGTGGCGGTCGCCGTGACGGAGAAGATCGAGCTCGACTCAGCCCACTGCGGGACCTCGGCACCGGGCGCGAGCTTCACGATCGCCAGCTTCTCGGGGTACTCCGCCAGCGTGAAGGTCTGCGACTGCCAGGCCGGGATCGCGCTCGCGACGGCGTCCAGGTCGAGCACGTCGTCGACGGTGCCGTCGGTGGGGGTTTCAGTGCTCACGGGGCGAGTCCGATCGTGGTGAGGCCGGTGCCCTCGGGAAGGCCCAGCGCGAGGTTCATGCACTGCACGGCGGCGCCGGCGGTGCCCTTGGCGAGGTTGTCGACGGCACCGACGGCGACGAGCCGCCCAGCGGTCTCGTCGACGGTCACCTGCACGTGCACGGAGTTGGAGCCGAGCACGCTCTTGGTCTGCGGCCACACGCCCTGGGGCAGCACCGTCACGAACGGCTCGTCGGCGTACGCCGCGGCGTACGCGTCGTACGCCTGCTGGGCGGTCACACCCTCCGCGACGGGCGCCGAGCAGGTGGCGAGGATGCCGCGCGGCATCGGGACGAGCAGCGGGGTGAAGCTGACGTTGACGGCGGCGTCGGTCAGGCCGGAGAGGTTCTGGGTGATCTCGGGCGTGTGCCGGTGGACGCCGCCCACGCCGTACGCCGAGACGTTGCCCATGACCTCGGAGCCGAGCAGGTTCGCCTTGAGCGCCTTGCCGGCGCCGGACGTGCCGGAGGCAGCGACCACGACGACGTCCGGGGTGATCAGGCCGTTGGCCACCGCGGGTGCGAGCGTGAGCGTGGACACCGTCGGGTAGCAGCCCGGGACCGCGATCCGCTTCGCACCCGCCAACTCCTCGCGCTGGCCGGGGAGCTCGGGCAGGCCGTAGGGCCACGAGCCGGCATGGGTGCCGCCGTAGAACTTCTCCCACTCCGCGCTGTCGGTCAGCCGGAAGTCGGCACCGCAGTCGATGACGACCACGTCGTCACCCAGTTGCTCCGCGATGGCGGCGGACTGGCCGTGCGGCAGGCCGAGGAAGACCACGTCGTGGCCGGCGAGGGTGTCGGCGTTCGTGGGCTCGAGGACCCGGTCGGCGAGCGGCACCAGATGGGGCTGCAGGACGCCGAGCTTCTCCCCCGCGTTGGAGCCACCCGTCAGCGCGCCGATCTCGACGTCGTCGCGGCCGAGCAGCAGGCGCAACACCTCACCGCCCGCATATCCACTGGCTCCGGCGACGGCGATCCTGACCTTGCTCATATGCATGACTATACATCCCTCTGCATGATCATGTGCACGGGGTTTTTCGGCAGGGGTCGACGGGCAGCTCAGTCCTCGACGGGGGAGAGCCCCTTGGCATGCCGCTCAGCGAGCTCGGCGTAGTAGGCACCGTTGACCTCGACCCAGAACTCCGCCGGCGTGCCGGCGATCGGCTTCTTCACCTCGCACGGGCTGCCGAGCGCGAGGACCCCTTCCGGGATCTCCTTGCCGGCCGACACGACCGACCCGGCCGCGACCAGTGTGCCGGCGCCGATGCGGGCGTTGTCGAGCACCACGCTGCCGTTGCCGACGAGCGACTTCTCCCCCAGGTAGTCACCGTGGAAGACGACGCTGTGCGCGACGGCTGCGTGCTTGCAGATCTCGACCGTGACGTCGGGGCCGCCGTGGACGACCGAGTTGTCCTGGATGTTGGCGCCCTCACGGACCACGATGGAGCAGATGTCGCCGCGCAACACCGCGCCGTACCAGACGCTGGCGCCCTTCTCGACGGTGACGTCGCCGATCAGCACCGCCGTGGGAGCGATGAAGGCCTCGGGATGGACGGAGGGGCGCTTGCCCTCGAACTCGTACAGCGGCATGGCGCCGACGCTAGCGGATCCCGTGACCTTCTAGGTTGGGGGTGTGCTGCAACGACTGGCGATCTTCCTCGGCTCCCGTGACGGCTCCGACCCGGCCCACGCGGCCTTGGCGTACGACGTGGGCAGCGCGCTGGGAGCGGCCGGGATCGAGCTGGTCTACGGCGGCGGTGGGTCCGGCCTCATGGGCCGGCTCTCGCAGGGCGTGCTCGACGCAGGTGGCCACGTCTATGGCGTGATCCCCCGCTTCATGGTCGAGCGGGAGTGGGCCCGTCTCCACCAGGAAGGCGTCGAGATGCACGTCGTGGAGACCATGCACGAGCGCAAGGCCATGATGAGCGTCCGCGCCGACGCCTTCCTCGTGCTGCCGGGCGGCCTCGGCACCCTCGAGGAGCTCTTCGAGGTCTGGACCTGGAAGACCCTCGGGCTCCACGAGAAGCCGATCGGCCTGCTCAACCCCGACGGCTTCTGGGACCCGATGGTCACGATGCTGCGCCAGCTCGCGGAGGCGGAGTTCATGGACGCTCAGACCGTCCGGGACCTGGTCGTCGAGCCGACGCTCGAGGCGGCCCTGGAGGGACTCGCCCGTCAGCTGTAAGGCGCATCGAAACGCGCAACTGGTCTTGACTGGCAGGAATCCGGGCTCCGGATCTGCCACTCAAGACCAGTTGCGGCGTGGGTGCAGGTCAGCGCTGGACGGCGCCCGTCACCTCGGCAGCGCGAGCCACGGCGGCGTCGCGGGCAGCGCCCGACTCCCCCTCGGCAAGCGTGCGGTCCGCTGCCCGGAAGCGCAGCGCGAAGGCGAGCGACTTCTTGCCCTCGCCCACCTGCGCGCCGGTGAAGACGTCGAAGAGGCGGATCGACTCCAGCAGGTCGCCCGCGCCCTCGCGCAGCGCCGCCTCCACCGCGGCGGCCGGGACGGAGGCGTCGACGACGAGTGCGACGTCCTCCTTCGCGACCGGGTACGACGAGAAGCGCGGCGCCTGCGGCGACGTGGCGTGCTCGAGCAGTGCATCGAGGTCGATCTCGGCGGCCGCGGAGCGCGCCGGCAGGCCGAGCGCCTTGCAGACCTTCGGGTGGAGCTCACCGGCGTGGCCGAGGTGGACGCCACCGACGGACAGCGCGGCGCAGCGGCCGGGGTGCCACGGCGCGACTGCGGCTGCCTCGACGTCCAGGACCACACCGAGGGCGCCGGCCAGATCGCGCACGGCCGCGATGGCGTCGGACCACCCGGCAGCGCGACCCGCGCCCCACCAGCCGTCAGCCTCACGCGCCCCGGTCAGGGCGAGCGCGAGATGCTGCGGCTGGGCGGGCACGGCCTTCTCGATGGCCGCCCACTCCTCGTCGGTCGGACGACGGTCGGTGCCGAGGATCGGGGCCTTCTCGTCACCGGTCGGCAGGAAGACAAGCGCGGTCTCGAAGACGGCGGCATCGGTGTTGCCCCGGCCCACGTTGCGCGCCAGCGTGTGGAGCACACCGGGCAGCAAGGTCGACGCGAGCAGCGGCTGCTCGGCGTTGAGCGGGTTCTCCATCCGGAGCGAACGACGACGCTCGTCGTCGGCCGGCAGCCCGAGGGCGTCGTAGTCGGCCTCGGAGGTGAACGGGTAGGAGATGACCTCGTTGAAGCCGGCACCGGCGATGACGCGACCGACGCGGCGGCGCAGGCGCTGGACCTCGGTCAGGCCACGACCGGCGGGAGCGGTCGGCAGGACCGACGGGACGTCCTCGTAGCCGACGATCCGCGCGACCTCCTCGACCAGGTCGAAGGGCTGGCTGATGTCCGGACGCCACGACGGGACGACGGCGGTCAGGTGGTCGCCCGACACGGTGACCTCGGCACCGATCGCCTTCAGGTGCGCAACAGTGGTCTCCGCGGAGATCGCCATGCCGGTGATCCGTGCGGGCAGGTCCACGGGCGCCGTCACGACGCGGCGGGCCGGCGCCGCGCCGACGACCGTCACGCCGTCACCTGCGGTGCCGCCACCCAGCGACACGAGGAGCTCGACGACGCGGTCGGCCGCCGCCTGCGGCAGCTCCGGGTCCACGCCACGCTCGAAACGCTTGGAGGCCTCGGACCCCAGCTTGTGGCGCTTCTGCGAGCGGAAGACAGTGACCGGGTCGAAGTGCGCGGCCTCGACGACGATGTCGGTCGTCGTCTCCGACACCTCGGTGGTCGCGCCGCCCATCACGCCCGCGATGCCGATGGCACCGTTGTCGTCGGCGATGACCAGGTCGGCGGGGTCGAGCTTGCGGACCACGTCGTCGAGGGTCGTGATCTTCTCCCCCGCTGCTGCGCGGCGGACCCGGATCGGGCCGGCGACCTTCGCGGCGTCGTAGCAGTGGTTGGGCTGGCCCAGCTCGAGCATCACGTAGTTGGAGATGTCGACGCCGAGCGAGATCGAGCGCATGCCGCACTGCTCGAGACGGATCTTCATCCACTCCGGCGTCGGACGCGCCGGGTCGAAGCCGGTGACGGTGCGCGTGACGAAGACCGGGCAGCCGCCCTCGTCCTCGACCTGCACGGCGTGGCCGGAGTCGTTTGCGGCCGGCACCTCGCGCAGTGCCGGGTCGGCGTACGGCGCCTCGAAGCCGAGTGCAGCCTCACGGGCGACGCCGCGCAGCGAGAGCGCGTAGGCCCGGTCGGGGTTGATCTCGAACTCGATGACGGCGTCGTCCATGCCGAGCAGCGGAATCGCCTCGTCGCCCGGCTTCGCAGCGTCGGCGGGCAGCACGATGATGCCGTCCGAGCCGTCGTCGCCCAGGCCGAGCTCGGCGCGGGAGCAGATCATGCCGGCCGAGAGGTGGCCGTAGGTCTTGCGCTCGGAGATCGCGAAGCCACCCGCGAGGACTGCGCCCGGCAGGGAGACGACGACCAGGTCGCCCTCGACGAAGTTGTGGGCACCGCAGATGATGCCCTGCGGCTCGCCGGTGCCGTTGGCGTCCGCGACGTCGACGGTGCACCAGTTGATGACCTTGCCGTTCTTCTGCGGCTCCTTCTCGATCGTCAGCACCTTGCCGACGACGAGCGGCCCGGTGATGGCATCGGCCGGCGTGTGCAGCGCCTCGAGCTTGAGCCCGAGCGCGGTGAGGCGCGCGGCGAGCGCGTCGACGGAGAGGTCCTCCGGCAGCTCGACGTACTCCTTGATCCAGGAAACGGGTGCCTTCATCAGATCTCAACTCCGAACGGGGCGGCGAAGCGGACGTCGCCTTCGAACACGTCGCGCAGGTCCTCGACGTTGTGGCGGAACATCAGCGTGCGGTCGATGCCCATGCCGAAGGCGAAGCCGGTGTAGACGTCGGGGTCGACACCGCAGGAGACGAGCACCTTCGGGTTGACGACGCCGCAGCCGCCCCACTCGATCCAGCCCTCGCCCCGACAGGTGCGGCACTCGGCCGGGTCGCCGACCTCACCGTTGCGGCAGACGAAGCAGACGAGGTCGACCTCGGCCGACGGCTCGGTGAAGGGGAAGTACGACGGGCGGAACCGCGTCGAGATGCCTTCGCCGAACATCGCGGCGGCGAAGTGGTCGAGCGAGCCCTTGAGGTGGGCCATCGTGATGCCCTTGTCGATGACGAGGCCCTCGACCTGGTGGAAGACCGGTGAGTGCGTCGCGTCGATCTCGTCGGTGCGGTAGACGCGACCGGGGCACACGACGTAGATCGGAGGCTGGCGGGTCAGCATCGTGCGGGCCTGCACGGGCGAGGTGTGCGTGCGCAGCACGAGCGCGGCGTCGGCCGGCTGCAGCCAGAAGGTGTCTTGCATGGTGCGCGCGGGGTGGTCGGCGCCGAGGTTGAGCGCGTCGAAGTTGAGCCACTCGGCCTCGACCTGCGGACCCTCGGCGACCTCCCACCCCATCGCGACGAAGACGTCGGCGATGCGCTCGGAGAGCGTGGTGATCGGGTGGCGGGTCCCGGGAGCGCGCCGGTCGGTCGGAAGGGTGACGTCGACCGTCTCCTCGACGAGCATCCGCTCCTCGTGCTCGGCCTCGAGGACCACGGTGCGCTCGGCGAGCGCCTTGTTGACCGCGCCGCGGGCCTGGCCCACGCGGGCACCTGCCTCCTTGCGCGCCTGGGGCGGCAGCGCACCGATCTCGCGGTTGGCGAGCGCGAGCGGCGAGCGGTCCCCGGCGTGCTCGAGGCGGACCTGCTTGAGCGCCTCGAGGTCCTGCGCTGTGCCGATCGCGGCGATCGCGGCGTCGCGCATCGCCTCGACCTCTGCGGCCTGCAGGGGGGTGACCTCGACGGGGTCGTACTCGGTGTTCGGGCCCGACATGGACTGCCTTTCGAATCTCAGGTGCGCGGTCGTCACAGGCTCGACCTGTGGGCAGAGCGTCAACCGACGAGGGGCAAGTCTAGGAACCCCTGGCATCCCGGCGCGAACCGGTATCACGTCGGAGCGTGCCCTAGGGTCACGGCGTGACCGTTCGCCGCCTCGTGGGCCAGCTCGTCCGGTTCGCGTGGCTGGAGCTGCAGTCCTGCGTCTTCGCGATCGGGGTCTTCGCCGGCCTCGTTCTCGCGCTCGTCGTACCCCTCCCGATCCCGCGGTACGACGCGCTGCTGCTGTGGTGCCTCCTGCTCACGTTCGGCTTCTGGGCGCTCGGGCTGGAGACCTGGCGCGAGGTGCTGGTGATCTTCGCGTTCCACGCCGTCGGGCTGGCGCTCGAGCTCTTCAAGGTGCACGAGGGATCGTGGGTCTATCCCGGCGATGCGTGGAGCATGGTCGGCGGCGTACCGCTCTTCTCCGGGTTCATGTACGCCGCTGTCGGCTCCTACATCTGCCAGGCCTGGCGGCGGTTCGACCTCCGGGTCTCGCACTATGCGCCACTGCCCACCACCGTGGTGGCGGTCGGTGTCTACGCGAACTTCTTCACCCATCACTGGATCGTGGACCTGCGGGTTCCGCTGGCGGTCGTGGGACTCTTGGTCCTGCGCCGCACCACGGTCCACTTCACTGTCGGTGACGCCCGCTACCGGATGCCGCTGTGGCTGTCGTTCGTGCTGATCGGCGGCTTCCTGTGGCTCGCCGAGAACCTCGCCACGCTGCTCAACGCCTGGCGCTACCCGGGGCAGCTCGAGGTGTGGGAGGTGGTCCACACGTCCAAGCTCGGTGCCTGGTCGCTCCTGGTCACGATGAGCTTCGTGCTGGTGGCGGCGGTCAAGTCGCAGGAGGGCCGGCTCTACCACGTCCCCGGCGAGCCGCACGTGACGCGCTGACGCCGTCAGCCTGCTGCGGGCCAGAGCACGGAGACCCGCGCCCCACCCCCCGCTGCATCCCCGATCTCGACGTGACCGCCGTGGGCACGCACGAGGCCGTTGACGAGGTACATGCCGAGGCCGGACCCGCCGCTCGCGCCGTGCTTCCAGAACTTCGTGAAGACCCTGCGCCGGATCTCCTCGGGAATGCCCGCGCCGTCGTCCTCGACGGTCACCTCGACCGCCGGGCTGTCGTCCGCGCTCGCGGCGGCGCGGACCGAGACGAGCACCGTGCCCTCGCCGTGGCGAACGGCGTTCTCCACCAGGTTGGTCAGCACCTGGACGAACTTGTCGGGGTCGGCCTGCGCGGGCGGCAGCCCCCGCTCCAGCTCGAGCACGAGGTTGCGTGCGGTGCTCTGGGAGACCGAGTCGACCACACGCGCCGCCAGCTGCGCGACGTCGGTCGGCCGGGGATAGAGCTGGAGACGTCCGGTGTCGATGCGCGCGACGTCGAGCAGCTCGGCGATCAACCGGCTGAGCCGGTCTGAGTCGCTGTGCACGGTCGTCAGCATGAGCTTCTTCTGGTCGTCGTTGAGGTTGTCCCAGCGGCTGAGGAGTGCCTGCACGAAGCCCTTGACCCCGGTCAGCGGGCTGCGCAGCTCGTGGGCGACCGTGGCGACGAGGTCGGAGCGCTCGCGGTCGAGGCGGGCGCGGCCGCGGCCCGAGCGGAGCGAGACCGCGACGCGGCTGACGCCGGTGGCGCTGCGGGCGATCCGGGCGACGACGAGGACCTCCGAGCCGTCGGGCAGGAGCCACGACTGCTCGGGAACGCCCGTCCGGGAGGGCAGGCCGTGCCACGGCTGGTTGAACGCCAGCCAGTCACGGCCCTCGGTGTCCTGCAGGCGCAGCACCAGCCCCGCGGCAGAGCCGACGGAGTCCTCCTGGTCGACCCCGAGCATCCGGGCGGCCACCGTGTTGAGGCACTCCACCCGGCCCTCGTGGTCGAGCACCACGACGCCGTCGGGGAGCGCGTCGAGGGCGGCTGCCGCTGGATCGGTGGTCACGGGTGCAATCTAGACCCGGCTGCCCAGCCCGCGATGCGCTCCCACGCGCGCGACCCACACAGGTGCACGCTGGTGCCATGTCGCGTCACGCCGCCTTCGCCGTCCTCGTTCTCGCCGCTCCCCTGCTCACCGGGTGCAGCGGCCCCGACCCGGAGCTCGTGGATGCCCTCACCGACCGGGGAGCCACCACGCTCTTCGTCCCCGAGCCCTCCGGCAGCGAGCCGCGCTCCTGGAGGCTCGGCCTGACCGGTTCGGTGCAGATCGACTACCGCGGAGACTTCGGCGGCGTGCTCACCATCGACGCACCCACGTCGGGCGACCTCTGCGCAACGTACTTCGACCAGTATGACGGCTGCGAGCGCTTCGGCAAGGACGCTGCGCACCTGTGGTTCGAGGAGATGGATGCCATCGCCGTACGTCGCGACGGCCGCGAGCTGATGCTGAGCGGCTTCAGCACCGAGCTGCCCGACGAGGACTACCCGACGGAGGAGGCACTCACCGAGGCGATCCACGCGCTCGTGAAGGACCTCGTCGACGCCGCGCGGACCGCGGACGTGCTCACCCCGGAGGAGTTCGTCGAGGAGCTCCCGAACGGGAAGGTCGCCGACCGCTGATCAGCGGTGAGCGCGCGCCGAGGCGTAGAGGCACACAGCGGCCGCGGTCGCGAGGTTGAGGCTCTCCGCCCCGCCGTAGATCGGGATGCTCACGACCTCGTCGGCGGCGGCGCGCAGGTCGTCCGGGAGGCCCCAGGCCTCGTTGCCCAGCAGCCAGGCGGTCGGCTCCGCCAGCAGGTCGTCGGCGGTGAAGAGGTCACGGCCGTCCATGTCCGCCGCGAGTACGCCGAGCCCGGCGGTCTGCGCGGCGCGCACGGCGGCGACGGGGTCACGCTCCAGCGCAACCGGCAGGTGGAAGACCGAGCCGACCGAGGCGCGGATGGTCTTCGGGTTGTAGAGGTCGACGGCGTCACCGGCGAGGATCACCGCGTCGGCACCGGCCGCGTCCGCGCAGCGGATGACGGTGCCGGCGTTGCCCGGGTCGCGCACGTCGGCGGCGATGACGACCAACCGCGCCTCCGCGAGCACCGACGGCAGCGGGGCGTCGAGGAAGCGACCGACGGCGACGAGCCCGGCCGGCGTGACCGAGTCCGACAGAGAGGCCAGCGCCCGGTCGTCGACGAGTGTGATCGGAGCGTCGCCGAGCAGTGCGGCGTACTGCGAGGCGGCGGAGGGCGTCGCGAAGACCTCCACGACGCAGCCGTCCACCGACAGCGCACCCTCGACGGCCTTCGGCCCGTCGGCGAGGAAGAGCCGCTGCTCGGCCCGAAATGACCGACGGGCGAGCTTCCGCGCCTCCTTGACCCGGCTGTTGCCGTGCGTCAGGGGTTCCTCCGAAGAGGTGCGGAAGCTCGCCACGTCAGATGCTCAGGGGAGCGTCAGGCTCAGGCAGAGGCCGGAGCGTTGACGTCGGCCGGAAGAGCGGCCTTCGCCTGGGCGACCAGCGCCGAGAACGCCGGGGCGTCGTTGACGGCCAGGTCGGCGAGGATCTTGCGGTCGACCTCGACGCCAGCCAGGTTGAGGCCCTGGATGAAGCGGTTGTAGGTCATGCCCTCGGCACGAGCAGCCGCGTTGATGCGCTGGATCCAGAGCTTGCGGAACTCACCCTTCTTCTTGCGGCGGTCGTTGTAGCTGTAGACCAGCGAGTGGGTGACCTGCTCCTTGGCCTTGCGGTACAGGCGCGAACGCTGACCGCGGTAGCCGGAGGCCCGCTCGAGGGTAACGCGGCGCTTCTTGGCGGCGTTCACTGCGCGCTTGACGCGTGCCATGTCGTACTCCTTGGTGCTAGCCCCGCGACCTGGTCAGGCCGCAGGGAGAAGATTCGGAAAAGGGAAGGTCAGAGACCGAGCAGCTTCTTGGCGCGAGCGTTGTCGGCCTTGGCCAGCTCGACGGTGCCGGTCATGCGGCGGGTGACCTTCGAGGCCTTCTTCTCGAGGTTGTGGCGCTTGCCAGCCTTCTCGCGCAGGATCTTGCCCGAGCCGGTGACCTTGAAGCGCTTGCTGGCACCGGAGTGCGTCTTGTTCTTCGGCATCTCTTTGCTCTCTATCTCTTGCTGGTCTCGTCGGAGCTGGGCGCTCGTCAGAGGTCGATGTCGGGGTCGAGCGCCTCGTTGGCGCGCTTGGCCTTGCGGACCTTGGGCTCGGTCGGCTTGGTGGCGTCACGCGAGGCCTGCTCAGCGGCCTGGTCGGCGGCGCGAGCGGCCAGGCGCTCCTGCTTCTCCGCCTCCACGTCGACGATCGCGTCGGCCTTCTTCTTGTTCGGGCCGAGGACCATGATCATGTTGCGGCCGTCCTGCTTCGGGTTGGACTCCACGAAGCCGAGCTCCGCGACGTCCTCCGCGAGCTTCTGCAGCAGGCGGTAGCCGAGCTCCGGGCGGTGCTGCTCACGACCGCGGAACATGATCGTGATCTTGACCTTGTCGCCGGCCTTGAGGAAGCGGACCACGTGGCCCTTCTTCGTCTCGTAGTCGTGACCGTCGATCTTGGGACGAAGCTTCATCTCCTTGATGATCACGTTCGTCTGGTTACGGCGAGCGTCACGCGCCTTCTGGGCGTTCTCGTACTTGAACTTGCCGTAGTCCATCAGCTTGCAGACGGGGGGCTTGCCCATCGGCGCGATCTCGACGAGGTCGAGGTCAGCTTCCTGAGCGAGCTTCAGAGCCTCGTGCGTGGGCACGATGCCAACCGTCTCGCCATTGGGTCCAACGAGGCGGACCTCGGGAACCCGGATCCGGTCGTTGATGCGCAGCTCGGTGCTGATGTGTCCTCCTGGTGACTGTGTCTGCTGGGCCGACCCGGAGGATGAAAAAAGGCCTCCGCTCGCAAGCGAAGGCCAGTCGACGGGTGCGTTGCACGGATGCAGCTCACCTCTCGCGGAAATGACGCACGTCGTACGCCGCTGCCGCGGGACCGGACCCGACGACCTGTGGCGGTCGATGCGGGTGGGAAGCCTGAGCCTCCGCTTGGTGGACCTGTCTCCTCGTGCGGGCACGCGGATGCAGATCGGTCGAGCACAAGACTAACGGATGATCCCGCTCACTCCGAATCGTGCGCGGCTGGTGCTCACTCGGCCGGCGCGGCCCATGCCCACTCGTCGTCCACCTGGACCAGCTCCCACCCCGCTGCGACGCCCTTGAGATCGGCACCGGTCAGTGTGAACGGCACCGGCCCGGCGATGTCGACGAGCAGGGCGACCGCCTCCTCCTGGAGTGCCGAGTTGGCAGCCACGGGCGCCGGTGCCGGCACCGGCCGGGCCTCGGCGTTCCACGCCTCCAGGCTGGCGGTGGAAGTGAAGGCGAGCAGCCCCTTCTCCCCCGCGGCGTTCTGGATCAGCACGGTCGCCATGTCGCTCGACTTGTCGTGCGCCAGCCCGTTCTCGTCGTACTCCACCTCGCCGAGCAGGGCCACGACCGGCACCAGTAGCCGGCTGGGCTGGAGCGCCCGGACCACCTCGACGTAGGCCCCCGGTGCCCCCGCGGCGTACGACTGGAGCGCAGCCGCGAGCACGGGCCCCTGCGTGCCATCGTCGTCGGGGAAGTTCGCCTCGATGAGCTTCGCGCCGTCGAAGCGGCCGGTGTTGACCATGCGCCAACCCTAGGCGAGCGGGGCAGGCCTCTACTCTCGGGAGTCATGAGCGACGCGACCGCACAGCAGATCCTCGACCTCACCCTGTCGCGCGAGCCCACACTCGGCGCGGGCCGCTTGCTCGCGATCGATGGCCCCAGCGGGAGCGGCAAGTCGACGCTCGCCTCCGCGATTGCCGCCACGGCGCCCGCGCACCTGACGGTCCGGACGCTCCCGCTCGACCTGCTGTACGCCGGGTGGTCCGGCCTGCCCGCCCTCGGCGGCACGCTGGACGCACTGCTCCGGCCGTTGGCGGCGGGCCGTCCCGGCGAGGCGACCACGTGGGACTGGGAGCACGACCAACCCGGCGACGAGCTCGTCCTCGCGCCGACTGACCTGCTCATCGTCGAGGGGGTCGGCGCCGGCCACCGCAGGGTCGCCGACCTCGTGACCGTGCTGGTCTGGCTCGGGACCGGCTACACCGGCCCCGGCTCCGGCCCCACCGACGGGACTGCCGGCTCGGCCGTGCTCCTCGAGCGGGCCCTCCACCGCGACACCGGCCTGCACCCGGCTGCCGCGGCCGACCCGTCGGCGTACCGCGCACGACTCGAGGCCTGGCAGCGGGCCGAAGCCGCGCACTTCGCCGTGGACGCCCCCGAGGAGCGCGCGGATCTTTCCCTAGGCTGAGCGTCATGGTCAGCCCGTCGGGAGAGCAGTTCGAGATCAGCGCCGGTGGCTACCGCGCCGTCATCACGGAGAGCGGAGCCGCCCTGCGCCTGCTCGCATTCGAGGGCGAGGAGATCGTCGACGGGTTCCCCGAGGAGGAGATGGCGAGCCTGGGCCGCGGCCAGCTGCTGATGCCCTGGCCGAACCGCATCGAGGATGGCCGCTACACCTTCGGGGGCGAGGAGCACCAGCTCGCGCTGACCGAGCCGTCGCGCCACAACGCCTCCCACGGACTCGCCCGCTGGGCCGCCTGGTCGGTCCTCGAGCACACTGCGACCAGCGTCGCGCTCACCTACCGGCTGATGGCGCAGAGCGGCTACCCGTGGCTGCTGGACCTGCACGTGCAGTACGACGTCAGCGCCGACGGCCTCACCGTCACCCAGAGCGCGACCAACCTGAGCGACTCCCCCGCGCCGTACGCCTCGGGCGCGCACCCCTACCTCACCGTCGGCGCACCGCTGGAGGACTGCGAGCTGCTCCTCCCGGCCGGCACCCGCGCGCTCGCCGATCCGGACCGCCTGCTGCCGGTCGGCCGGGAGGACGTGGAGGGCACCGACTACGACTTCCGCGTCTGGCGGCCGGTGAAGGAGACCGTCTTCAACGACGCCTTCACCGACCTGCGCCGGGGCCGCGACGGTCGGGCAGAGGTGGTCCTGCGCGCCGACCGGGCGGTCCTGCTCTGGGTCGACGAGCAGCACCGCTGGCTGCAGCTCTTCAGCGCCGACGACGTCACCGGCCATGGCCGGCGCTCGCTTGCGGTGGAGCCGATGACCGCCAACGCCAACGCGTTCCGCACCGGCGAGGACCTGGTCACGATCGAGCCCGAGGACACCTTCTCGGCCGTCTGGGGCATCCGCGCCGTCTGACCTCGACAGGCGCGACCAGCGGAGCGGGATCAGGCAGCGAGCGCCTTCAGCTCGGCGTACGCACGCCGAGCCCGCAGGCCGTCAGAGCCCTGGACGGCCATAACGGCGCAGGTCGTGCCGTCGTCGAGGTCGAGGCTCAGCCACGGCGCCCCGACGGGCATCCTGACGCCGACGATCTGCGCCCACTCGAAGACCCGGACCCGGTAGCCGTTGACGACGGTCAGTCCCTCGGTCGTGGCGGTGGCGCGGCACCGCATCAGGCCCCACTCGACGGCCAGGAAGCCGCCGAAGAGCGCGACGGTGGTGATCCGCTGCCACAGCGTGAACTGCTCACGCACGGAGTCCGGGAACGAGATCCACGCCCCGGCGAGCACGATGATCAGCGCGAGGCCGAAGATGCCGCCCGCGGCCCGGACGCCGAAGGGGCGCCAGGTCTTCGGGAGATCGCCTGTCATCAGAGCCGGCAGGCGTGGATGTCGGTCAGCAGGATGGCGCGGGCACCGATGCCGTAGAGCTCGTCCATCAGCTTCTGGGCACCCTTGCGCGGGACCATCGCGCGCACGGCGACCCACCCTTCGCGGTGCAGCGGGGAGACCGTGGGCGACTCGAGCCCCGGTGTGAGCGCCGTCGCGGCCTCGACCTGGTCGGCGCGGATGTCGTAGTCCATCATCACGTAGCTGCGCGCGACGAGGACGCCCTCGAGGCGGCGCAGGAAGACGTCGTACTCCTCGCCGAGCTCGGCGCCCTCACGGGTGATGAGGACGGCCTCGGACTCGAGGATCACCTCACCGAACGTGGCCAGGCCGGCAGCCTTCAGCGTCGAGCCGGTCTCCACGACATCGGCGATGACGTCGGCGACGCCGAGCTGGATCGAGGTCTCGACCGCACCGTCGAGGTGCACGACCGTCGCGTCGATGCCCTTGGCCGAGAGGAAGGCCTCGACCACGCCGACGTACGACGTGGCGATCCGCTTGCCCTGGAGCTCGGCGAGCTCGTTGTACTTGCCCGCGGGACCGGCGAAGTGGAACTTCGAGCGGCCGAAACCGAGGCTGCGGATCTCGTCCGCCTTGGCGCCGGAGTCCTGCAGCAGGTCACGGCCGGTGATGCCGACGTCGAGCGTGCCGTCGGCGACGTAGAGCGCGATGTCGCGCGGGCGCAGGTAGAAGAACTCGACACCGTTGTCGGCGTCGATGAGCGCGAGCTCCTTGGTGTGCGAGCGCTGCCGGTAGCCGGACTCCTTGAGCACGGCGGAAGCGGATTCGGACAGCGACCCCTTGTTGGGGACGGCGATGCGCAGCATGAGAGGACCTCTCAGAGGTGGGAGTAGACGTCGTCGAGCGTCAGGCCGGAGGCGAGCATCAGGACCTGCGCGTGGTAGAGCAGCTGGCTGATCTCGAGCGCGGTCGCTTCCTTGCCCTCGAAGCGAGCGGCCATCCAGGACTCGGCGGCCTCCTCGATCAGCTTCTTGCCGATCGCATGGACGCCGGCGTCGAGCTGCTTGACGGTGCCGGACCCCTCAGGTCGGGTCTGGGCCTTCTCACTGAGCTCGGCCCAGAGCTCCTCGAACGTCTTCACGGGCCACAAGCCTACGGCGTACGACGGGGTGCCAGCGCATCGGTCCGGGCGCCGGTCGGCTACTCGGTGAAGGAGGCGGCCGGCAGCCAGTCGGCGCCGAGCAGGGCGGCCACGTCGGCGAGGCCGGCGGTGTCGCCGCCGACGGTGTCGGAGGCCGCCGCGATGCGCTCGACCATGGCCCGGCCGACCTGCTCCTCGACGGTCTGCTCGGCCCAGGCGATGTGCCACGGCGAGACCTGGTGATCGCGGTGGGTCCGGCCGGTGACCTGGCGTCCGGCGATGCCGGAGAAGCGGGCCTGGTGGAAGAGACCGACCCGCGGCTCGGTCGACGCCTGCGAGCCGTCGGGGAGCGACTCCCCCGCGTGCAGGCTGATCGAGGCGACCGTGGTGAAGACGACGACCTTCGTCTCGCCCCGCTGGAAGCGGAGCCGCTCGGCCTCGGTGTCGAAGCGGTCGCGGCCGTAGATGCAGGCGACCTCGAGCCCGGCGTCGCGGAGCCGTTCGGCGATCGGGTCGGCCGCGGTCTCGACGAACTCCACCGAGCAGGCCACCTGCCGCTCCTTCTCGACCTGCTGCTGGATCCATGCGACTGTCGAGTCCACGCGGATCAGGCCGGCCTTCTGCCGGAACCGCAGCAGGGCGGCGCGGCCCTTCGCGGAGTTGCGGCCGCGGCGGGCGAGGTCCATCTCGCGGCAGAACTCGCCCCACCCCGCTTCGTACGCCTCGCGCTCGTGCGGCGTCAGCTCGACGGGCAGGCCGGAGATCGGCACCGGCCCCCACGGCGCCGCACGGTGCAGCATCGCCGGCGGCTCGGCGTCGGCCAGCCAGCCGCGCACGAGCTGCAGGTCCGAGGCACGACGGGCGGGATCGATCGTCCAGGACGCGCCGTAGCGACCTGGCTCGACGCCCACACCGTGCCGGGCCAGCGCGTCGGCGAACGTCTCCGACGGTGCCGTCGCCTTGTGCCAACCGCTGATCGGCTCGTCGTGCACCTGCGCGTAGCCGGGCGCGAGGTAGGGAAGCTCGAGCGGCGTGTGCCCGGGGGTTGCCGTGGTCGCGATGACGAACGGTGCGACCTCGTGCTTGCGCGCCATCCCCGAGACCTTCGTCCAGTGCTTCCACCGCTTCGTCGTCGTGCGCCGCAGCGCGTGCGCCTCGTCGGCGATCACGACGTCCCAGTCGTAGGGGGCCACCTTCTCCAGCCGGTCCCACGTGGTGACGACCCAGGTCAGACCGGCGTCCCCCAAGGCATCGATCGTGCGGCACCAGTGGCCGATGGTGATTGCGGCAGGGCGGTCGGCCACCACGAGGACCTTGCTTCCACCACGGAGCTCCGCGGCTGCGATCGCGCCGAGCACGGCGGTGACCGTCTTGCCGACCCCCGGCTCGTCGGCCAGGAGGAAGAGCCGCCCACCGGCGGCTGCCCGCTTGGCGATCGCGTCGGCGCCCTCGTACTGCAGCTGTCGCGGCTCGAAGGTGTCGCTCGGCACCGGCGTCGCCGCGGGCGGCCCGTCGTTGTGGAGGTCCTCGAGGAAGCGGCCGAGCGTGTGCGCCCGGGGGTGGTACGGCGCGAGGTGCACCGGCAGCGACCGTCCGACGTACACGTGCATCTTGACGGCGGGGTGCCAGCGGGCGTCGGCGACCTCGGTGCCGTAGGGGACGTCGAGGATCCAGAGCCGCTCCCCCGGCCCGACGAACGGCAGCGGCCGCGGCGTCGACCTCGCGCGCGCCGAGCTGCTGCTGCGTCGTCGCCTGGCCATTGCTGAATCCTCCCGGTTCGCGGGGGTCAGGACCGGGAGGACACGGCGGGGAAATGACCGAAGGCCCGAGACTCTTCAGTCTCAGGCCTTCGAGATTTCGCGTGCGCGAGGGGGGACTTGAACCCCCACCCACTATACGTGGACTAGCACCTCAAGCTAGCGCGTCTGCCTATTCCGCCACCCGCGCGAGATCGAGAGAAACTTAGCAGGAACATCGGGAGCAATGCACATCGGCCCCATGCCTCCCACGTCACAGCACTAACCTGACCGCATGCAGGAGCCCTCCGCGCCGTTCGTCGTCGCCTTCGTCGCCGGCGTCTCCCCCGACAAGTGGTCGAAGCGTTGGCGCGAGCGTTACCCCGAGAGCCCGCTCGAGCTGACGATCATCGAGGCCGCCGACCAACTCACCGTGCTACGGGACGGACGTGCCTCGATGTCCTTCGTGCGCCTGCCCGTCGAGCGCGACGGCCTCCACGTCATCCCGCTCTACGAGGAGCTCTCGGTCGCGGTCGTCTCGGTCGAGGACGACCTGAGCCTCCACGAGGAGGTGACCGTCGCAGACCTGGCGGGGCACCAGCTCGTCACCGACCCGTCTGACCTCCCCGGCTGGTCGTCGGTCGCCACCGTGGAGCGGCTCCCCTACCCGGCGATGGGGGCGAAGGACGCGGTGGAGGTCGTCGCCTCGAGCGAGGCCACCGTCGCGGTGCTGCCGATGTCGGTCGCCCGGCTCCACCACCGCAAGGACGTTGTCGCCCGCCCCCTCACCGACGGCCCGCTGCACCCGGTCGGCATCGCATGGCGGACGGATGACGAGGACCCCCGGATCGAGACGTTCGTCGGCATCGTCCGCGGGCGCGGCGTGAATTCATCGCGTGGCGGCGAGGTGCCGGCCGCGAAGGCGCCGGAAAAGCAGGGTCCCGCGAAGCGTAGTGCCCAGCCCGCGCGGAAGCCGACCGGCGCAAAGAAGGCCGCGGCAGGGCGTCGTACGGCGAAGTCTGGAGCGAAGGGCGGAGCCAAGACCGGGGCGAGGACTGGCGCAAAGGCCGCGTCGAAGCGTGGCAAGCGGCGCTGACCGGCCCGGTTTTCGCACACAACTCGCGGGTAGCATGAAATGGCCTCTGACCTGCGAAAACATCGCCACAAGCCATTGACTTCGAACGCCTGTTCGACGACAATGGGGGCATGCAGATGACACCCATCGGAGTGGAGTACGACGACCAGGCGGCCGTCCTCCGTTGGGCTGCCCAGCACCGCAGGATGGTGCAGCACTCCGACGCCCAGCAGCTGGCTGCCGCGGTGCGCTGGGCGTCGTTCCACTCCACTGACGCTCGCGTCGGCAGCGCGGCACCCGGCGACGAGCGGGCGATGCAACTGGGCGGCGAGGGCACGCCGGAGGTGACGGAGTTCTGCGTCGCCGAGTTCGCGGCCGTCATCGGCAAGAGCACCGACTCCGGCCGGCTCTACATGGGCGATGCGCTCGAGCTCGCCCACCGGCTCCCCCGCATCTACGCCCGCGTCATCGACGACAGCCTCGAGGTGTGGCGCGCCCGCCAGATCGCGCAGAACACTCGCTTCCTCCCGCCTGCGGGGGCGGCCTTCATCGACGGCGAGCTGGCGCCAGTCGCGCACAAGGTCGGCATCGTCACGCTGCGGCGCCTCGTCGAGGAGGCCTTGGTTCGTTTCGATCCCGAGCAGGCTCAGATCCGTGCCGCAGCCGCGGCCGAAGCACGCGACGTGAAGGTGTGCCGCGACGACTCCAACCACGCGGGCATCGCCGACATCCACGCGACCGTCGACCTCGCCGATGCCGACGACTTCGAGGCCGCCATCGCGCGCCGCGCCGCGCATCTCGGCGCCGACGGCGACGACGAACCGCTCGAGGTGCGTCGCGCCAAGGCCCTCGGCGCGATGGCCCGCGCCGACCTCGGGCTCGACCTGACCACCGGCGCACGCACGTCCGGCCCCAGCACCGAGGTCAAGGTCCACGTCAACGCCGCCGACCTCGCCGCGGGCACAGGTCTGGCACGCGTGGAGCGCACCGGCAGCTTCATCCACATGCACGCCCTGCGTCGCTGGCTCTCCCGCCCCGACATGCGCGTTGCAGTGCGTGCCGTCATCGACACCACCGCCACGACCCGCGTCGACCAGTGGGAGATCCCCAACCGCCTCCGCGTGCAGGTCATCGAGCGCGACGGCCACTGCGTCTTCCCGCACTGCAACCGCTCCGCCCACTCCGGCGACGTCGACCACCTCATGCCCTACGACCCCGACGGGCCGCCCGGCCAGACCAACAGCGGAAACCTCGCGAGCCTCTGTCGGACCCATCACCGCCACAAGACCTTCACCGGCTGGAGCTACACGATGGTCGAGCCCGGCTACAACCTGTGGCGCTCACCCCACGGCCACCGCTTCCTGGTCACCCCGACTGGCACTCAGCAGCTGTGAGCCCAGGTCGCCGTGTGCATCGGTGTGCTCATCGCGGAAGGTGACGCGCCAGTTCGACGGGCTTGCCGGCCGCCCTGTGTAGGAATTCGGTCCGAGACGCCACGGCACAGTCGGCGTGTCGGGCAACGATCCCGCTTTGCTGGCCGCGGTGATCGCCTCGCGCAGGGAGCGTGATCTGAGCTGGTTCCGGCGGAAGTCGGCCCTGCGCCGGCGGCTGACCGCGCGCCTGTGACGGTCTAGCGTCGGCACATGACCACTCGACTGAACCCCTACCTCAGCTTCGCGGGCAATGCCTCGGACGCTCTGGCGTTCTACCAGGACGTGTTCGGCGGCGATCTCACGATCAACCACTTCGGCGACTTCGGCACCGACGACCACTGCGTAGGAGACCAGGTCATGCACGGCCAACTTCAGACAGCGTCTGGCCTCACCCTCATGGCCGCCGACATGCTGCCGGGCGAGACGTTGCGGCCCGGAAACAACCTCGCGGTCAGCCTCGGCGGGAACGACACCGAGGAACTGCGCGGCTACTGGCAGGCGCTGTCGGACGGAGGGACCGTGACGGTCGACCTGTCCAGCCAGCCGTGGGGCGACGAGTTCGGGATGTGCATCGACCGGTTCGGGACCTCGTGGCTGGTCAACATCGCCGGGGGCAGCTGACCTACTCTGGCTCTCACTGCTACGAGGAGTACGTGTTCCGCGTCACGGCGGCATGTCCCCTCGGATCAGGTCCTGGCCAGCCGCGGTTCCGTCGTGGCGCGCGTTGGGCGTCGTGTGTTGACCAAGGACCACGCGACAAGTGCCCCGAGAAGGGCGCCTGCGCCGTTGAGGATGAGGTCGTCCACGTCGCCAAACGACCCGGAGAGCATCTGCCAGACCTCAACGACGGCAGACACACCGAGGCCCGCCGCGGCTCCAACCACAACCCGGAAGCGAGGCGCCAGAACGGCGATCAGCCATCCGACCGGAACGAACATCAGCACGTTCCCGAAGATCTGGACCATGCCCAGCGTTCGGTTGATGTTGTGCCACTCCGAGCGAATGCTGTCGCCCACGCGCCACGAGAATTCGCCGTCGTCGTTGCCCATTGCCCCACGGCCGGTGTACGCAACGACAGCCAGCAGCGTCCCGACGAGCATCACGACAGCAAGCATCCGCGACCGGTCCGTCGAGGTCCTCGCGACGTAGAGCAGCGCTGCGATGCCGATCAGCGCCATGAGGATCGTCGGGACCGGGCCGAGCGGGAAGTAGCGCCAGACGTCATCGGCAAACATGGAAGAACGTTACGAAGCGTCGGCCTGCCGACGCCTGAGACGCGCGGGATGGAACCGGCGTCATCGCGACAGATCCGCACACAGTTCGCAGCCCTGAGCGGTGTGGCCGGAGCCTGTCGCCGGCATGCACGAGCGCCCGTACGGACCAGGCAGTGATCAGCTCAACCGAGCACCGACTCCAGCCACGCCCCGAGCTCGCGTGCGGAGCGGTCGACCATCGCCGGCCAGTCGAAGGACGCCTCGTCGGCGTTGTCGGAGACGTGCTTCGCCATCCGCAGCGGTACGCCGAAGCGCGCGGCGACGTAGGCCACGGCGTACCCCTCCATGTCCACGAGGTGTGCCTGCTGCGCGAGCCTGGCGCGCACGAGCGGATCGGTGACGAAGACGTCGCCGGTCGCCAGCACGGTGGGCCGCCCTGCGTCGAGGAGCAGCCGTTCCTGGGGGTCGTAGCCGAGCGCGCGGATCGCGTCCGCGTTGATGTCGTGGTTGAGGACGACGCCCGGCTCGTGGAGGCCGGCGACGTCGTCGCGGAGCGCTCCGGCCGTGCCGACGTTGACCACGACGAGCCGCGAGAGGTCGCGACCGGCAAGCGCCTGCGCGGTCGCGGTGGCTGCTGCTGTCTTCCCCAGCCCGGTGACGACGACCTCGAGCCCGGCCGGGACGTAGGCCGCCTCGGCGCGCGTTGCCGAGATGACGAGCGGGACGAGGCCCCGTGGAAGCAGGTGGTCGGTGTCGATATCCGGGACGTCTGGCACGGCTAGAACCTAGCTGTGGCACCGTCACCACTGCATGTCCCGTCTCGGGGTGCCACCAACCGGAAGGACACCCATGCGCATCCAGCGTCTCGCTGCTGCAGCCGCCGCCACTGCCCTCACGGCCACCCTCGTGGGGTGCGCCGAAGCGAAGGACGTCGCCGACACGACGAAGTCCGCCGCATCCGAAGCCGCGTCCTCCGCCGCATCGCAGGCCACGGAGAAGGCGTCGGAGGCCGCCTCGAAGGCCGCCGACAAGGTCAAGAAGAAGGCGAAGAAGAAGCCTGCCGCCGGCTTCGAGGACGCCACGTCGAAGCTCAGCGCGGAGGACCAGCGCAAGCTCGAGAGCCTCGCCCTCGTCGGTCTCGGCACCGACGGCGCACTCGCGGACGACGCGGACGCCGTCACCGCCGCCAGGTACTTCGCCGCCCGTCAGGCGATGGCCGCTGACACCGGTGTCGACCGCAGCGACCTGGAGGCCGCCGCCGCCGGCAGTGCGCTGCGCGACGCGACCGTCTACGTCACCGAGCACACGGGCGAGACCGGCGCGTACTCGGTCAACGTGCTGACGTCCGCGGGCGGCGCCGTGGACGCCTGCGTCGGCCCGAAGGCGCAGGAGCCACGGACCCTCACGGTCACCGACGGCAAGGTCGTGACGGACGCCCCCGGCGACCACGACTGCTGATCCGGCCCGTGCTCGCAGCGGCTCGCCACCAGCCGGTGGCGGGCCGCTGCGCGTTTCCGGCGCCTGTATCTGCCAAGGTGCTCCCATGCACCTGATCGACCCCGGCTCGGCGGGCGAACACGTCCAGCGTGCGGCGACGCTGCTCCAGTCCGCGCTGGGCACCGTGCCGGTGGCCGCAGGACGTGCCTCCGGTCGCGTCAACCTCATCGGCGAGCACACCGACTACAACCGCGGTCTCTGCCTTCCCCTGGCGCTGCGCCACGCGACGTACGCGGTCGTTGCGCCCCGCGGCGACCACCTCGTGCGCGCAGTGAGCACGCTGGCTCCCGGCACGTACGCCGGAGACCCGGCAACGGCGACCGGCTGGGCCGCGTACGCCGCCGGTGTGGTCTGGGCGTTGCGGGAGGAGGGGTTCGACATCCCGGGCATCGACATGGCGATCGCCTCCTCCGTGCCGGTCGGGGCGGGGCTCTCCTCTTCCGCCGCCCTCTCGTGCGCGGTCGCGATGGCCGTCGCCGCGCTGGTCGGCCCGATCGACCCGGACGTCCTGCTGCGGGCGACGATCCGGGCCGAGAACGAGCGGGCGGGCGCACCGACAGGCGGCATGGACCAGACCGTCGGGCTCCTCGCCACGCCGGGCGAGGCGCTCCTGCTCGACTTCGCCGACGGGTCCCGCACACCCGTCACGTGGGCACCGCCTGAGCTCGCGCTCCTCGTCATCGACACCTGCGCCTCGCACGAGCTCTCCGACGGCCAGTACGCCGCGCGGCGTGCAGACTGCGAGGCCGCGGCGAAGGCGCTCGGCGTCGGGTCCCTGCGTGACGTCGACGAGATCGACCTCCAGTCCGCCCATGGACCCTGGCTGCCCCTGGCCCGCCACGTCGTGACGGAGAACACCCGCGTCGAGGAGTTCGTCCAGGCCGTCGCAACCGGCGAGTGGGCCGAGGCCGGCGCGCTGATGACCTCGAGCCACGAGTCCCTGCGCGACGACTTCGCGGTCTCCTGCGAGCAGCTCGACGTCGCCGTCGAGACCGCGCTCGAGCACGGTGCGCTCGGCGCGCGGATGACAGGTGGCGGCTTCGGCGGATCAGCGATCGCACTGCTCCCCCGCGATCGCCTCGGGGAGGCCGCCGACGCCGTGCTCGCGGCGTACGACCGGAGACACTGGCGCAAGCCACGCTTCCTGCTCACCTGAGCCGCGACGACAGAACGGCCCGCCCCCGGAGGGACGGGCCGTTCTGGTGTGACGTCAGGCAGGGGTCACCTGAGCTCGGAGCTCGAGAGGCCCAGGACCCGGCGCGCGACGATCAGCTGCTGGATCTGCTGCGTGCCCTCGAAGATGTCGAGGATCTTGGAGTCGCGCGCCCACTTCTCGAGCAGCTCGCTCTCGGAGTAGCCGATGCCGGTGCAGAGCTCGACGCACGAGAGCGTGACGTCGGAGCCCACACGGCCCGCCTTCGCCTTCGACATGGAGGCCTCGAGCGAGTTGGGCTTCTTGTTGTCGGCCATCCACGCGGCCTGGAGGGTCAGCAGCTGCGCACCCTCCCAGTCGGCCTCGAGCTGGAGGAACTTCGCGGCGGCCGCGTGCTGCAGGTGCGCCGGCTTGTCGTAGTCGATCTCGACGCCGGCCTGCGCGAGCAGGTCCCGCGTCAGGTCGAGGGAGGCACGGGCGCAGCCCACCGCCATCGCCGCGACGAGCGGACGCGTGTTGTCGAACGTCGCCATCGCACCGGCGAAGCCCTCCTGGACGTTGATCTCCGGGTTGCCCAGGAGGTTCTCGGCCGGGACCCGGACGTCGGTGAAGGTGATGACGGCCGTGTCCGAGGCACGGATGCCGAGCTTGTGCTCGAGGCGCTCGACCTTCACGCCCGGCATGTCCTTGGTGACGACGAAGGACTTGATCGCGGCCTTGCCGAGGGACTTGTCGAGCGTCGCCCAGACGACGATCGAGTCGGAACGCTCGCCCGAGGTCACGAAGATCTTCTCGCCGTTGATGATGTAGGCGTCACCGTCCTTCTTGGCGGTGGTCGTGATCGCCGACGAGTCGGAGCCGAACGACGGCTCGGTGATCGCCATCGACGCCCACGTGCCCTTGAACTTCTCCAGCTGCGCGTCCGTCGCGACGGAGGCGATGGCGGAGTTGCCCAGGCCCTGGCGCGGCATGCCGAGGGTGAGGCCGGTGTCGCCCCAGCACATCTCGGCGACCGAGAGGGCCGACGCCATGTTGGAGCCGTTCTTGTTGGACGTGTCGTCGTCGGAGCTGCGGCGGACGCCGGTCGCACCGGCGCCCTCGGAGGCGCCCGACTCGTTGAGGCCGTCGGCCATCGCGGCGAGCATGTCGAGTTCCTTGGGGTACTCGTGCTCGGCGAGGTCGTACTTGCGCGACACCGGACGCAGCATGTTCATCGCGACCTGGTGGACCTGGTCGACCAGCGCGCGGTGCTTCTTGGGGGTCTCGAGATAGATCATGGTGTGTTCTCCTCCGTCTGAGCAGGGCTCAGACGAGGACGCCTCCTTCCAGGATGCCGATGGCCCGCAGGTCGCGGTACCACCGCTCGACCGGGTGCTCCTTGGTGAAGCCGTGGCCGCCGAGCAGCTGCACCCCGTCGTTGCCGATCTGCATGCCCTTGTCAGCGCAGATCTTGCGGGCGAGACCGATCTCGCGGGTGGCGTCGACGCCGCGGGCCACGCGACTCGCCGCCTTGTAGGTGACCAGGCGCATCGCCTGGAGCTCGATCGCGATGTTGGCGACCATGAACGCGACCGCCTGGCGGTGCGCGATGGGCTCGCCGAACGCCTCGCGCGTCTTGACGTAGGGAACGACGTAGTCGAGCACAGCCTGGCCGGTGCCGAGGGCGAGGGCGCACCACGCGAGGCGCGAGTTGCGGACCGCCTCGGTGTACGTCGATCCGTCGGTCGCGCCGAGGATCGCGTCGGCCTCGACGGTCACGTCGCGCAGGTGGACCTTGGTCAGGCTGGCGGCCTTCAGGCCCATGGCCGGGTCGGCCTCGATCCGGATGCCGGCCGTCGCGGCCTCGACCAGGACGAGGACGTTGGCGCCCTCGAGCGAGGCACCGATGATGAAGAGCTCCGCCTCGGCACCGCGCGGCACGAAGGACTTCACGCCGTTGAGGACCAGCTTGTCGCCCTGGCGGACGGCGGTGGTGGAGGGCTTGAAGACGTCGAAGAGGACAGCCGGCTCGGTCAGCGCCAGTGCGGCAGCCGGGACGTCGGCCGCCTCGGTGAACTCGGGCAGGTAGGTCTTCTGCTGCTCGTCGGTGCCCCACAGCGAGAGGGCGGTGGCGACGGCTCCGGGCGCGAGGGCGGCGACCGCGACGCCCATGTCGCCCTTGGCCAGCGCCTCGTGGACGAGGGTGCCGGCGACGGCCGAGCGCTCCTCGGCGATGCCGCCGAGCTCAGCGGAGACACCGAGGATCGGCAGACCGATCTCGAGCGTCGCAGCCAGCACGTCCTGCGGCGTAGCGGCGGCCTCGTTGGCCTCGGCGGCCACCGGGCGGACCGCCTCGGCGGCGAACTCCGAGACCACGTCGACGAGCATCTGCTCGTCCTCGGTCGGGGTCAGGTCGAAGAGGCCCTTCGCCTGCGCCTTGGGGGTCGAGGTGCCGGGAGCGCCCTTCTTGCCCTTCCTGGCAAAGGTGCGGCTGGCAGCAGCGGCGACCTTGAAGCCGCCGCGTGTGCTCTGGAAGACGATCTCCTCCGCCTGCTTGCGCATCTTGAGCTTGTCGAGGAGCGGGCTCTGGCCGAGCTTGTTCAGGGCGAGGATCGCGACACCCATCGGGTCGCGCCTCTCCTTGCTGGACAGGCCGAACTTTCCGCCGGCCCGGGTGACAGGGTTCTGGGACATGCGGCAACTGTAACTCCCAGTTACACACTGCGCTACAGAGACGCGCGCCACACTCGGCGCGCACTAGGATCCTGCTCATGTCCGACGCCACCACTCCTCCTCACGCGCCGTACGGCCCGCTGCCCACGGGTGGCACGGTCCGCCCGATCACCCGGTGGGGCGAGCCCGTCATGCACCGCGCGCTCCAGCCCGTGACGGCGTACGACGACGCGCTGCGCGCGCTGGTCGCCGACATGGTTGCGACGATGTACGCCGCGGAGGGCGTGGGCCTGGCCGCCAACCAGATCGGCGAGGACCTCGCCGTCTTCGTCTTCGACTGCCCGGACGCGGCCGGCCAGCACGTTGCCGGCATCGTGTGCAACCCGGTCGTCACGGTGCCCACCGGCAAGAGCCGGAAGCTCGACAAAGGCGACGAGGGCTGCCTCTCCTACCCGGGCGCCTACGTCCCCTGCAGCCGCCCGGACCACGCCGCCGTCGACGGCTTCGGCCTCGATGGCGAGCCGGTGCACTTCGAGGGTGACGGCCTGCTGGCGCGCTGCCTGCAGCACGAGACCGATCACCTCAACGGCATGGTCTTCGGCGACCGCCTCGCCTTCGGCGCCCAGAAGAAGCTCCGCAAGCAGATGGAGCAGGCGATCGAGGAGTATCCGCTCACCTGGCCCGCCAACCAGGCCTGACCGTTCGCGCGGGCCAGGCGCTACCGCGCGCTGCGGCCCGTGCCGTAGACCTGGCCGAGCATGAGGTCCGTCATGCCGTTCGGCACGACGTCGAAGGACCCGCGGATCATCCGGGCTCCCTTCCCGACCGGGTAGACCGCCTTCGGGCGCCGAGCGGTCGCGACCTTGGCGATCTTGCGTCCCACGACATCAGGGGTGCACGACATCGCGGGCCCGTCGGCAGTCTGGAGGACCTTGAACGCGCGCTTCGCCCACGGCCCGTAGGCACTGCTCCCTGACGTCTCGAGCAGCGAGTCGCGCGAGATGGTGTTCCACTCCGTCACCACGCCGGCCGGCGCGACGCAGGAGACGGAGACGCCGAACGGCGCCACCTCGAGCCGCATGGAGAAGCTCAGCCCCTCCACGGCGAACTTCGTGGCGTGGTACCACGCACCGAAGGGCTCGTAGAGACGTGCGCCGATGCTGGAGATGTTGATGATCCGGCCCGACTCCTGCGCGCGCATGTGCGGCAGCACCAGCTGGCTCAGGCGCGCGAGCCCGAAGACGTTGACCTCGAACTGCCGCTTGGCCTCCTCGATCGGGACGTCCTCGACCGCACCGTAGGAGCCGTAGCCGGCATTGTTGACCAGCACGTCGATGCGGCCCTGCTCGGCGATGATCCGGTCGATGCAGGCGACCATCGACGCGTCGTCGGTGACGTCGAGCGCCACCACCTGCGCGCCGTTCTCCCCCAGCCCGGCCATCCGCTCGGTACGCCGCGCCGCGGCGTACACGGTGAAGCCCTTGCCGAGGAGCTCCACCACGGCAGACTCGCCGATGCCGCTCGACGCCCCGGTGACCAGTGCGACCTTCTTCGTCATGGCGGTCAACCTAGCGCCGATCGCGCGCCTGTGGGTCAGTGCTGGGGCTCGAGCTGTCCCCGCACCGCCCCGCCCGGGTACTCGGCCGTGTGCACGTTGACGTAGAAGCCGCCCGGAGAGGCGAGGATCTCCGCGACGGAGCCGCCGTTGACGAACTTGCCGGCCTCGTCCTGGCTCAGGCAGTCAGCGGACTGCCCACCCTGCGGGAAGGCGAGGTTCGCGACGACCGGACCGTTCTGCCCACGGGCCCCACGGTGCAGGTGCGCCGCGAACGGGCTGCCGGTGCCGGGGGCGCCGTCCTCGATGCGATCGACGATCAGCACGTAGCAGAGCGTGGTGGGGTCGCCGTCGATCCCGAAGACGTAGAGCTCACCGGTGCCGTTGGGATCGCCGGTCATCGCCCGGCTGGTGCCGACCTCGGCCCGGCCCGACAGGTCGGACTCGATGACGTTGTTGGTGTGCCCGGCCTGGGCAGGACCGTAGAGGCCGACGGCGATCACGGCGGCCGAGGCCATCGCGGGGACGAGCAGACGGCGGGGGAACGAACGCATGGGAAACCTCCTGAGGAATGGGTGTCACGAGACGTTCGTCACCCCATCCGGTCCGGATTGGTCCGGTCAGCGTGTCGCGTAGAAGGTGACCGCGGTGGCCGCCGCGACGTTGAGCGAGTCGACGCCGGGCTCCATCGGGATCAGCACGCGGTGGTCGACCTGCTGCTCGGTCTTTGGATGCACCCCGGCGCCCTCGGTGCCGAAGACGAACGCCAGCCGTTCGTGGCGCATGGCGGCGAGCTCGTCGAGCGTGATCGCGTCGTCGGCGAGCGTGAGCGCCACGGGCACGACGTCGTGCTCGCGCAGCTCACGAAGGATGTCCTCGATGCCCCGTGCGCGCGTCCAGGGCACGGAGTAGACGTTGCCCATGCTGGTCTTGCTCGCCCTGCGGTAGAGCGGGTCGGCCGTGCGCTCGGTCAGCACCACCGCGTCGATGCCGAGCGCGGCGGCGTTGCGGAAGATCAGGCCCACGTTGCCGTGGTCGACCAGGTCCTCGAGCACAGCGACGCGCAGGCGTCCCGGTGCACCGACGAGCGCGGCGAGTGACGGCAGCGGCCGGCGCTCGAAGCTCGCGAGAGCACCACGGTGCAGGTGGAAGCCGGTGACCTGCTCGATCTCGCGCTCCGGCAGGACGAAGCACGGTGCGTCGCTCCCTGCGAGCACGTCGGCGAGCCCGTCGACCCACTTGGGCTGGAGCAGGAAAGCCCGTGGGGTGAAGCCGGCGTCGGCCGCCCGGCGTACGACCTTGGCACCCTCGGCCAGGAAGAGGCCGTGCTCGGCCTCGAGCGAGACGCGCAGGTCGACGTCGCGCAGGTCGCGGAAGTCCGCGAGCCGCGGGTCTGCGGGGTCTGCGACCTCGACGATCTCTGCCATCAGGAGGGGCCGTGCCGGGCCTCAGCGGCCGTAGCGCTCCGGGTTGGCGACGGCGACGACCTCACCGACGACGATGATCGCCGGCGGGGTGACGCCCTCGGCCGCGATGTCGGCCGCGAGCGTGCCGAGCGTCGACAGGACGACCCTCTCGTCGGGCATCGTGCCGTCCATGACGACCGCGACCGGCGTGTCGACGGAGCGACCGCCAGCGACGAGCGCAGCCGCGATCGCAGGACCGTTCTCCACCGCCATCAGCAGGACGACGGTGCCCTGCATCTGCGCGACGGCCGACCAGTTCACCAGCGAGTCGGGATGGCCCGGCGGGATGTGCCCGGAGATCACGGTGAACTCGTGCGTCACGCCACGGTGCGTCACCGGGATGCCGGCGCGCGCGGGCACCGAGATCGACGAGGAGAGCCCGGGGATGATCGTCACCGGCACACCGGCAGCATCGCAGGCCTGGATCTCCTCGTAGCCACGGCCGAAGACGAAGTTGTCGCCGCCCTTGAACCGGACGACGCGCTTGCCCGCCTTGGCCCGGTCGACGATCACCTCGTTGATGAACTCCTGGCTCGCATAGCGACCACGGGGCAGCTTGGCGACGTCGATCAGCTCGACGTCCGGTGCGAGGTCGGCGAGCAGCTCACGCGGGGCGAGCCGGTCGGCGACCACGACGTCGGCAGAGAGGATGGCGTTGCGCGCGGCGATCGTCACGAGGTCGGGATCGCCGGGGCCGCCTCCGACCAGGGTGACACCGGGCGTCTTCGCGATCGCGGACTCGCTGCGGATCGAGCCGCCCGAGCGCATCGCCTCCATGATCTGGTCACGGACCGCCGCCGAACGACGCGGCTCACGGTTGGCGAGGACGGCGACGGTCAGTCCGTCGTGACGGCCCACGGCCGGCGTCCACGCGGTCGCCTCGGAGGCGTCATCGGAGCGGACGCAGAAGATCCGGCGCTCCTCGGCCGCAGCGGCGACCGCGGCGTTGGTGTCGGCGTTGTCGGTGGCCGCGATGGCATACCAGGCGCCGTCGAGGTCGGCGGGCTCGAAGTCGCGGATGACGAGCGTGATCTCGTCGGACATGCCCTCGATGGCCATCGTCGCCTCGCGCGCGACGACGTAAACGTCGGCACCGGCGGCGATCAGCGTCGGGATCCGGCGCTGGGCGACGTGGCCGCCACCGACGACGAGGACCTTGCGGCCGGCGAGCCGGAGCCCGACCGGGTACGTCGGGAGGTCAGCACCCATCACTGGCCACCCGCCATGACCGACTCGAGGGTCGCCATCTCGCTGAGGATGCGCGCTGAGGCCTGGACGATCGGCGCCGCGAGGGCGGCACCGGTGCCTTCGCCGAGGCGGAGGTCGAGCTCGAGGAGCGGGCGCAGGGCGAGCTTCTCGAGCGCGATGCGGTGGCCCGGCTCGACGGAGCGGTGGCCGGCGATGCAGTAGGAGGTGACGTCGGGCGCGAGCGCCTGGGCGACCAACGCAGCCGAGCCCGCGATGACGCCGTCGAGGAGCACCGGCACGCCGCGTGCAGCGCCACCGAGGATGAAGCCTGCGAGCCCGGCGTGCTCGAACCCGCCGACCTCCGCGAGGACGTCGATCGCGTCGGCGCCGTCGGCGATGCGCGCCACCGCGCCCGCCACGATCGAGGTCTTGTGGGCGAGCATCTCGTCGTCGATGCCGGTGCCCCGACCGGTGACGACATCCGCAGCCGTGCCGGTCAACGCGGCGATCAGGGCGGCCGACGGGGTCGTGTTGCCGATGCCCATGTCACCGGTGATGAGCAGGTCCGCGCCGCCGTCGACGAGCTGGTCGGCGACCGCGATGCCCGACGCGAGCGCCTGGATCGCCTCGTCGCGCGACATCGCTGCCCCCTTGGCGAGGTCGGACGTGGCCGGTCGGACCTTCTTCGACACCAGCTCGACGCCAGGACCGTCGCCCTCGGCGAACGGACCCACGACGCCCATGTCGACGACGGTCACCGACGCACCGGCCGCGCGCGCGAGCACGTTGATCGCGGCACCACCGGCCTGGAAGACGGTGCACATGACGAAGGTGATGTCGGAGGGCCACGGCGTCACGCCCTGGGCGAGGACCCCGTGGTCCCCCGCGAAGACACCGACGGCAGGCTGCGCCGGCACCGGCGGCGGGCAGGTGCGCGCGATGCCCGCCAGCTGGATCGAGAGCGACTCCAGGACGCCGAGTGCGCCGGCTGGCTTGGCGAGACCGGCCTGGGCCGCCTCGGCGTTCGCCACCGCCTCCGCATCGAGCGGCTGGATGCGGGCAATCGTGCTGCTCAGGACTTCACTCACGGCGCCATTCTTGCCGACCCTTGGACTCGGGAGCACCGCGGCCTAGCCTGCGGACATGAGCCTCGACCGTCCTGTGACTCCCGATCCGTACAACCTGCTGCCCGCCGTCCCCGCGTTCTCCGTGACCAGCACCGACGTCTCGGACGGCCAGCCGCTGGACCAGGCCCAGGTCCACGCCGGTGGCGACACCTCGCCCCAGCTCAGTTGGAGCGGGGCCCCCGAGGGCACGAAGTCGTACGTCGTCACGTGCTTCGACCCGGACGCCCCGATCGTCTCCGGCTTCTGGCACTGGGTCGTCTGCGACATCCCCGCGGACGTGACCTCGCTCGACACCGGCGCCGGAGCCGGCGACGCGAAGCTGGCGAACGGCGCCTTCCACGTGCGCAACGACGGCGGCGGGTTGAACTTCATGGGCGCTGCTCCGCCGCAGGGCGACCAGGTCCACCGCTACTACTTCGTGGTCCACGCGGTCAGCGAGGAGAAGCTCGGCGTCGACGGCTCGGCCTCACCCGCGGTGGTCGGCTTCAACCTGGCGTTCAAGACGCTGGGCCGCGCGATCCTCACGGGCACCTACCAGCACTAGCCCTTCAGCAGCTGGTCGAAGCTGACGAAGTCGTCGGCCTCCGGGTCGAACTCGGTGCTGCCCTGCAGCTTGCGGGCCGGCGGGACATCGGCCCGCGTCGACGGACCGTCGAGCAGCGCCACGAGCTCGGCCGCGGCGCGGTCGACGCGCCCGGCCAGCCGGCCGTCCGCGTTGCTGCCGAAGTCCTCCGAGGCGGCGAAGACCGCCGTCGGCACCGGCGTCGCCTTCAGGTAGGAGAAGAGCGGCCGCAGCGCGTGCTCCAGCACCAGCGAGTGACGGGCAGTGCCCGCCGTGGCACCCATCAGCACGGGCTTGCCCTCGAGCACCCCGGGCTCCAGGACGTCGAAGAACGTCTTGAAGAGCCCGGAGTACGACGCGGAGAAGACCGGTGTCACGGCGATGACCGCATCGGCGTCCGCGACGGTCTGCACCGCCTGGGCGAGACCGCCCGAGGGGAAGCCGGTGAGCAGGTTGTCCGCCAGCGCCCGCGCGTGCTCCCGCAGCTCGATGACGTGGATCCGGACCTCCTCACCCCGCTCGAAGAGCCGCGCCTCGACGGCGCTCGCGAGCTGGTCGGCCAGGATCCGCGTCGAGCTCGGGCTCGAGAGGCCGGCGGAGACGACCGCGACGTGCCGGGTCATCGGACGTCCTCCGCCCGGCTGCCCGTGGCCGAGTCCGCCGCGGCGTACACGGTGGCGTCGTGCGCGCCGCCGGCGGCGGCGACCCGCGCGCCGTGGGTGGGCGCGTCCGGGATGTGCGCGGGGCGCCCCTCGGCGTACCCCTTGCGGAGCTCGGGGAGGATCTCGCCGAGCAGGTCCATCTGCTCGAGCACGGTCTTGATCGGCAGCCCCGAGTGGTCGACCAGGAAGAGCTGGCGCTGGTAGTGGCCGACGTAGTCACGGAAGCCGAGCGTGCGCTCGAGGACCTGCTGGGGCGAGCCGACGGTCAGCGGCGTCTGCGAGGAGAAGTCCTCCAGCGACGGGCCGTGGCCGTAGACCGGCGAGACGTCGAAGTACGGGCGGTACTCCTTGACGGCGTCCTGGCTGTTCTTCCGCATGAAGAACTGGCCGCCGAGCCCGACGATCGCCTGGTCGGCGTCACCGTGTCCGTAGTGCGCGAAGCGCTGGCGGTAGAGCCGGACCATCTGCTCGGTGTGCGAGGCCGGCCAGAAGATGTGGTTCGCGAAGAAGCCGTTGCCGTAGTAGGCCGCCTGCTCGGCGATCTCGGGGCTCCTGATCGACCCGTGCCACACGAACGGGGGTACGCCGTCGAGCGGGCGGGGCGTCGAGGTGAAGCCCTGCAGCGGCGTGCGGTACTTCCCCTCCCACGTGACGACGTCCTCGCGCCACAGCCGGTGCAGCAGGTCGTAGTTCTCGATCGCGAGCGGGATGCCGTCGCGGATGTCCTTGCCGAACCACGGGTAGACCGGGCCGGTGTTGCCACGGCCGAGCATGAGGTCCATGCGGCCGTCGGAGACGTGCTGGAGGTAGGCGTAGTCCTCGGCCAGGCGCACCGGGTCGTTGGTGGTGATCAGCGTGGTCGCCGTGCTCACGATCAGCTTCTCGGTCTGGGCTGCGATGGCGCTGAGCAGGATCGGTGGGTTGGCCGGCGAGGCGAACGGCGGGTTGTGGTGCTCCGCCGTCGCGAAGACGTCGAGACCGATCTCCTCGGCCTTCCTCGCGAGGGCGATCGTGTTCTTGATCTTCTGGTACTCGGTGGGAACCGTGCCGTCCGTCGGGTCCGGCGTCACGTCGCCGACGGTGAAGATGCCGATCTGCATGTCCATCACTCCTTTGTAGATGACATGTCAACCATATACCAACGTCGCTCATTCCCGCACCCGGGCCCCTAGACTCCCGCGCATGAGCGAGCCGGTCACCGACGTCCTCGGCGCCCCCTACACCGCCGAGACCATCGAGCTCCCCGACGACAGCGAGGGGCGGGTCGTCGCCACCCTCGTCAAGCGTCCCGCTCACACCACGACGCGCAAGGCCGTCCTCTACGTCCACGGCTTCTGCGACTACTTCTTCCAGACCGCGTACGCCGAGTGGTGGACCGAGCGGGGCTACGACTTCTACGCGCTGGACCTGCGCAAGTACGGCCGGTCGCTGCTCCCCCACCAGACGCCGAACTACGTGGCCGACCTCCGGGAGTACTGGCCCGAGCTCGACGCCGCCTGGCAGCGCGTCACCGAGCGCGACGGCCACGACCACGTGGTGCTCAGCGCCCACTCGACGGGCGGGCTGACCTTGCCCCTGTGGGCATCGGAGCGCCGCGTGCCGATCGCGGGGATGGTCCTCAACTCCCCCTGGTTCGACCTGCAGGGGTCGGCTGTGGAGCGCGGCATCGGCACCAGGGTGATCCACCGCATCGCTGCCGTCGCGCCGATGCGGACCATGCCGCGCACGGTCTCCGGCCTCTACACGCAGAGCCTCCACGTGAACCACAGCGGCGAGTTCGACTTCGAGCTGTCCTGGAAGCCCGTGCAGTCCTGGCCGGTCCGCTTCGGCTGGATCTCTGCGATCCGTCGCGGGCACGCCGAGCTGCACCGTGGCCTGGCGATCGAGGCTCCGGTGCTGGTCCTCTCCTCGGCTGCGTCCACGTGGCCGGCGGAGATGAGCGACGCCGTGCACACCCACGACATCGTGCTCGACGTGCAGCAGATCCGCCGCTGGGCCTCGTCGCTCGGCACGCACGTCACGTCGGTCGCGATCGACGGCGGCCGGCATGACCTCTCGCTGTCGCGACTCCCCGCCCGTGAGGCGTTCTACGCCGAGATCGGTCGCTGGGCCGACGCCTACCTCAGCTGAGCAGCCCGGTCTCGCGGAGCATCCGCCACAGCTGGTCTGCCCGGCGCGTCAGCACCGCTGCCGTCACGTGGTCGGAGTCGCGCCAGACGACGGTGTCCTCCAGGACCGGCGAGCAGACGGGGTACCCGGGGCAGATGAGCGCGTTGGGATCGACCGTCGCGACATCGGCGCGGTCGGCGGCCACCACGTCGTACACGCTGTCGATGAGGGGGTGCTGGCGGGGCGCGAGGACGGCACAGTCCGCGAGCTTGTCGGCGCGGGCGAGGCAGGTCAGGGGGTCAGGGCCGTGCCGCTTGTAGCCACCCGTGCCGAGCATGCTCTTCGCGATGACCAGGTCCGGCCCGGCGCCGGTGACCCGGTCGACCGAGGTGCGCGTGGTCCGCGTCTGGAACTCGTCGAGGCTCTCGCCGTCGCGGATGCCGCCGAGCCTGCTGGCCCAGTACGGCTCTGACCGCGACAGGCCGATCGCCAGCACGACGTCGACGTCGAGTTCGGGCAGCACGTCCGCGTAGAACGTCTCGCGCCCAGCCTCACACGCAGCCTGCTCGTCGGGCGTGGAGAGCAGATTGACCTGCCCGACCTGCCAGGGGCACGCCGCCTGGACGTTGGCGGAGAAGGTCAGGCCCTGCGCACGCGCCACCTTCTCCAGGGCGGGGATGTACATCTGCGCCTGACTGTCGCCTACCAGGAGCACGTGCGCCCCCGTGCCCTTGACGAGTCGGCAGGCGTCGGGCTCCTCGGCCGTGCACGGCTTCGGAGGAACGCCGGTGTCGCCCGACGCGGCCGCCAGGTCGAGGTCTTCCGGAACAGCCCGGTCGAGTGCCTCGAGGACCGCCGACCGGGTGGTCGGCGCACCCGCTGCGAGGGCGGGCCGGACCTGGCTCTCGAGGACGAGCGGGACGACGACGACCGCAGCAGCGACACTGGTCGCCAGGCCCACACCGACCGCGGACCAGCGGAGCCGGACGAGGACCGGCGCCTTGCGCACGGGGTGCTCGACGAGCACGAAGGAGAGAGCGGCCAGGCCCGTCGAGATCGCTGCCGCGAGGACGGCGAGCACCAGTGGCCGCACCGAGAAGACGTCGCCGAGCACGAGCAACACCGGCCAGTGCCACAGGTAGGTGCCATAGGAGATCTGGCCGAGGTAGCGCGGCGCGGGCCTCGCGAGGAGGCGGTTGAACCAGCCTCCCTGCGTCGACCAGACACCTGCCACGAGGAGGCCCGACGCGACGGCCGCGACGAGCCCCCGCGCCGACGGGCTGAGGTCCATCGCGCGGCTCGCCACGGCGAGGAGGAGCACCAGGCCGACCCCGGACATGGCCGGTCCCCACGACCGCCAGATCCTGCCTGCTTCGGCGCGGCGCCCGGCGCCGACAGCCAGGCAGCAGAGCGCTCCGACCGCCAGCTGGTAGGCGCGTGTCTCCGTCGCGTAGTACGCGTGGGTCGGATCGTGCACGCCCCACCAGACCTGGAGCCCTGCGGAGCCCACCGCCAGCCCGGCGAGGAGGAGAGCGAGTGCCCGGATCGGCCGGGCCGAGAAGCGCAGCGCCGCGAGGACCACCAGCGGATAGAGGATGTAGAACTGCTCCTCGATCGCGAGCGACCAGAAGTGGAGATACGGACTGCTCTCGGTGTCGTGGGCGAAGTAGTCGCGGGACTCGCCGATGAAGTGCCAGTTTGCGACGTAGAGCAACGCGGCCCGCGCGTCGTCGAGCATCTCGGCACGAGCGGCGGAGGACGCCACGAGCAGCTGCACCAGGCCAGTGGCCAGGATGACGAGCACCGCTGCCGGCAGCAGCCTGCGCACGCGGCGCGCGTAGAACGTGCCGAGCTCGAAGCGGCCCGAGCGAGTGACCTCGTCGAGGATCACCGCGGTCACCAGGAAGCCGGAGAGCACGAAGAAGAGGTCGACGCCCACGAAGCCACCCTCGAGCGTGACCATCCCGGCGTGGAAGAGGAGGACGAGGTAGACCGCGATCGCCCGGAGGCCATCGAGTTCGGGACGGTAGGGCAGGCCGGGCACGGCGGAAACTCTATGCATCTCGACGTGCCAGTGCTCAATTGAGGAGGAAGCGCACCAGTGCGATCGTGCCCACGACGACGATCAGCGCCCGCAGCACGGGTGCCGGGAGCTTCCGCCCCCACGTCGCGCCGAGCTGCCCGCCGACCGTCGCACCGATCGCGATGAGCGCGACGACGCGCCAGTCGATCGAGCCGAAGGCCGCGACCACGAAGACGAGTCCAGCGACGCCATTGCCGAGCGCCGCGAGGACGTTCTTGACGCCGTTGAGCCGCTGCAGGGTGTCATCGACCCCTGCGCCGAGGACCGCCATGCAGAGCACGCCCTGCGCGGCGCCGAAGTAGCCGCAGTAGACGCCGACGCCGAGGATCGAGGGCCAGACCCAGCGCGCGCCGTGCTCGGGGAGCCCGCCGAGGTGTTCGTGGCGCCGCGCCACCGCACGGGCGATGCGCGGCTGGAGCACGACGAGGACCAGCCCCAGCAGGATCAGGACGGGCACGATCGCCCGGAACGCCTCGGCCGGCAGGACGAGGAGGAGCAGCGCCCCGGCCGTCGCACCGATCAGGGTCGCCGAGGCGAGACGCAGCACGCGCTCCCTCTGGCCGGCGAGCTCACGGCGGTAGCCGATCGCGCCCGAGACCGAGCCGGGGACCAGCCCGATCGCGTTGGAGATGTTGGCCGTCACCGGAGGTACGCCGAACGCGAGGAGGGCCGGGAACGTCACCAGCGTCCCCGACCCCACCACGGTGTTGATCGTGCCGGCGGCGACCCCCGCGAGGAGGATCGCCGCCATCTCGAACGGGCTCACGCCTGCGTGTCGCCCTCCGGCGCCAGGCGACCCAGGCCGTCGAGTGCCTTGCTGAACTCGCTCGGCAGGATCCAGACCTTGTTGGCCGATCCCTCGGCCAGCTTCGGCATCGCCTGGAGGTACTGGTAGGCGAGCAGCTCCTGGTCAGGACGGCCCTCGTGGATCGCGGTGAAGACCTGCTGGATCGCGCTGGCCTCACCCTGGGCACGCAGGATCGCCGCCTCGCGGTCGGCCTCGGCCGTCAGGATCTGGGCCTGCTTGGCACCCTCGGCGGTCAGGATCGCGGCGCGCTTGGACCGCTCGGCGCGCATCTGCTGCTCCATCGCGTCGGAGATCGACGGCGGCGGGTCGATGCCCTTGAGCTCGACGCGGTTCACGCGGACGCCCCACTTGCCGGTCGCTCCGTCGAGCTCACCACGCAGGCCGTTGTTGATCTGGTCGCGGGAGGTGAGCGCGTGCTCGAGGGTCATGCCGCCGACGATGTTGCGGAGCGTGGTCATCGTCAGCTGCTCGATCGCCTGGATGTAGTTGGCGATCTCGTACGTCGCGGCAACCGGGTCGGTGACCTGGAAGTAGATGACCGTGTCGATCGACACGGTCAGGTTGTCCTCGGTGATCACGGGCTGCGGCGGGAACGACACGACGTTCTCGCGCAGGTCGATCATGTAGCGGACGTTGTCGATGAACGGCACGACCATGTTGAGGCCGGCCGGCAACGTGGCGTGGTACTTGCCGAACCGCTCGACGACTCCGGCGAAGGCCTGCGGAACGATCCGCACGGTCTTCACCAGGAAGACGACGAGCAGGATCAGCCCCAGCACCAGGATCACTGCTACGGCTTCCATGTCACTCCCCCTCGGTAACTGTGGCCGGGCGCACGACGGCCGTCGCACCCCGGATCTCGCTGACGGTCACGGTCTGGCCCGGCTCGACCGTG
>NZ_DATIHB010000206.1:0-50000 GCF_035481145.1 Nocardioides sp.
CCCCCGCCGTACGAGGAGATCTACCTGCCGACCCTCGCCCGCGGCGACTTCGAGGAGATCGACGGCCTCGGCTCGATGCGGGTGCTGCGCCGCACGCACTGACCGATCGGCCATTTCTTCCCGCTTCTGCCCTCTTCGCGGCCGACGCCACCTAGCGTGGGCGGCGTCGCCGGAGAGGAGAAGCCCGTGAAGACAGCCGTACGCCGCGTGGCCGGTGCCGTGGCCGTGCTCGGCACGCTCGTGGCCACCCCTCTGATCACCTGGTCGGCTGACGGCAGCAGCATCACCGGTGGCACCGTGAGCGTGAGCCGCAGTGCCGGCATCCCGGGCGAGGAGCTCGTGGTGAGCCTCAGCGCCCTGCCCGGCCCGGCCGCCCGCACGGTGAACCTCCAGCGCTGTGTCGGCTATGCCCCGGGCTCGACGACCCAGTGCACGTACTGGGTCAACGTGACCGGGTCCACGGGCAAGACCACCGCCGGCCACGCCTACACGTTCCACACCCGGGTCCATGCGATGGACTACAACGGCTACCGCGCGGTCGCACCGGCGACAGGATCCTCGCCCCAGGTGATCAGCCCGGCGCGCACGGTGCGTGGCGTCCAGCAGGAGGCCACGATCACGCTGCCGGCGACCGCCACCGCTGGCTCCACGATCGAGGTGACGATGGCCTGGTGGGTCTACGTCGACCGGACCAACAGGCAACCCGCCCGGTCCGGCCGCGCGCTCGCCCTCGAGCAGCGCAACAGCGACGGCACCTGGACCCGGATCCGTACCGTGACCGCCCCGTCCAGCGGGAGCGCCACCGTCACGCTCGCTCTGCCGAGCCCCGGGGCCCGGACCTACCGGACCGTCGCGACGACGTGGCAGCCCGCGGGCCAGGACACCCAGGTCGGGTGGTTCCCGTCCTACCCCTCGACGGTGGTGGTCTCGTGATCCGCCGCCTCCGCACCCTCGTCGCGACCGCTGTCGCGGTCGCCAGCGCCGCCGTCGCCGCACCCCACGTGCTTCCCCTCGGATCCGCCGCCGCGAGCACACAGGCGAGCGTCAACTGGGACTGGGGCAGGATCGCCGAGGTCGGCGACTGGGAGCGCGGCGAGTCGAGCACCGGTTGGGGAACGTGGGCCGACGGCAGCGGTCGCGTCGACATCTACTACGGCCAGCTCGCCGTCGACAGCGGTCCCGCAGCGTTCAACAAGACGGCGACCGGCGACGTGGTGACCTGGAAGGCCGGCACGGGCCGCTCGCGCGGTCGGTGGGAGTTCCGCGTCAAGGCTCAGCAGTGGGCAGCTGCGAAGGCCTACCCGATGCGCCTCGAGCTGGTGCCTGCCAACACCGCTCCCGGCAGTTGCGGCGGCGTCACCGTCACCCTCGCCAGGTGGACCGGCTTCGGGTCGTCGACGACGTTCGGCATCCGCCGCGGCGCCGACCGGTGGACGAAGGGCCTCAGCCTCAACAACGCCAACACCTTCCACACCTTCGGCTTCGAGCTGCGCGACACCACCATGACCTGGTTCGTGGACGGCCAGCCACGGGCGCGACTCACCTCGGCGCAGGCCCCGACGGCGTTCCCGACGACGGGGCTGGTCCCGCGGATGGTGCTCGACGGGACCCCGGGCACGGCCATGACGCACACGCGACTCGCGGCCGACTGGATCCGCTACTTCACCCTCGACCGTGCGGGCCGTACCGTCCCGGCCACGGCTGCGCCCACCCGGAGCGCTGCGGTCAGCGGGGTGTGCTGACCTCGGCGCAGCCGCACTCGAGCGCGAGCTCGCGGAAGTCGGCGGCGAGCGTCTCGCCCCGCATGATCCCTGAGCCCGGCGTGCAGCCACCGAACCGCTCGCCCAGGGCGTCGACGGCCAGCAGCACCGCCGCGGCGGTGTACGTCGTGTGCTCGACCGGCCAGTAGACGTTGGGGTTCTCGTTCTCGTAGCCCTCGAGCTCGTAGACCCAGCCGGTCCAGTAGGAGCCGTCCCCGGCACGCAGGTGCTGCATGTCCTGCAGCAGGCGCAGTGCACGCTCGTGATCGCCGATGGCGTCCAGCGCCATCACCAGCTCACACGTCTCTGCGCCCGTGACCCACGGGTTGGTGTCGACGCAGCGACAGCCCAGCTCCGGCACGACGAAGTCGTCCCAGCGCGTGGCGAGCAGGTCGCGCGCGTCCGTGCCACGGACCGCGCCGCCGAGGACCGGGTAGTACCAGTCCATGGAGTACTTCGACTTGTCGGCGAACCGGTCGGGGTGCTGCCGGATCGCATGGCCAAGCCGGCCACCGGCCAGCTCCCACTCCGGCTGCGGCTCATCCATCAGATCGGCGAGGGCAACGCCCGCGCGCAGGGACTGGTAGATCGACGAGCAGCCGGTGAGCAGGCAGAAGTCGTCCTGCGGGGTCCACTGGATGCCGCCCCACTCCTGCTGGAGCGAGACGACGAAGTCGAGCCCCGCCCGGACGCTGGGCCACAGCTCCTCGACGAAGCGGCGGTCACGGCGGAGCAACCAGTGATGCCACAGCCCCACCGCGAGGTACGCCGACATGTTGACCTCGCCGCGGGCGTCCTCGACCTCGCCGGCGACGATCTTCATCGGCCAGGAGCCGTCGGCGCGCTGCAGGGTCGGCACCCAGCGCAGCGCCTTCTCTGCGGCCGCGACCTCACCGCCGACGAGGAGCGCCATGGCGGCCTCGACGTGGTTCCAGATGTCGACGTGCTCGCCGACGGTCCACGGGATCGCGCCACACGGCTCCTGCATGCGCGCGATCGACGCAGCCGTCGCGGCCACGTCGTCGGCGGAGAGCACGCCCTCGACGTACGGGATCTGCGGCGTCACGCGTCGAGCGGCTTCCGGAAGTAGAGCACCATCGACTTGCCGATGACCGGGTTGAGGGCCTTCTCCGCTCCGCGGGTCAGGATGCTCCAGCCCTTCGTCTTCATGATGTCCCAGACCAGCACCTGGTGGTACGCCCTGACGAGCGGGTGGTCGTTGTTCTCGACCCCGACCGCGCACTTCAGCCACCAGTACGGCGAGTGGAGGCCGTGGGCGTAGGCCTTGCCCTCGAAAACCATCGCGTCGCCGTCGGTGCCGTCGTTCATCCGGCCGCCCTTGGTGACCTTGTCGACCAGCTCGTGGTCGGTGTAGATCCGGATGTGGCCGCCCTCGGCGTTGTGGTAGTCGTCCGAGAGCTTCCAGTTGATGACCTCGGGGAGCCAGCGGGGCACGGTGATCGCCATCGTGCCGCCCGGCCGCAGCACCCGGATCAGCTCCTTGATCGCGTCGACGTCGCGGTGGATGTGCTCGAGCACCTCGGCACAGACCACGCGGTCGAACTCGCCGTCGGCGAAGGGCAACGAGAGCGCGTCGCCCTCCTTCACGTCGGCCTCGGCACCCTCGGGCGCCTCACCTACCTCCTTCATCGCGGCGAAGAGGTTGCGGACCTCGTCGAGCTCCTCGGCGTTCTGGTCGAAGGCGATCACGTTGCCGCCACGGCGGTAGATCTCGAAGGAGTGGCGACCGGCACCGGCCCCCATGTCGAGGACACGGTCGCCGGGCTCGAGGCCCAGGCGGTCGAAGTCGACGGTCAGCATTCGTGGTTCTCCTGCTCCTGCTCGAGGCTCTTCTGGTGAACGACCTCGGCCAGCGCCTCGGCGGTGTGGGTGGCGGCAGCATGCCAGCTGAAGGTCTCGTCGACCCGCTTGCGACCGGCGGCACCGTAGCGGGCGCGGCGCTCGGGGTCATCGAGCAGCGCGGCGATCGCGTCGCGCAGCGCCTCCACGTCGCCCGGCGGGACGAGGTCGGCGCAGAGACCGTCAGGACCGACGACCTCGGGGATCGAGCCGGCGCGGCTCACGACGAGCGGCGTCTCGCAGGCCATCAGCTCCACCGTCGGCAGCGAGAAGCCCTCGTAGCGTGACGGTACGCACGCCAGCTCGGCCGAGCCCATCAGCTCCACCAGCTCGGTCTGCGTCAGGCCGCTGCGGAACTCGACGGAGCCCGCGATGCCGAGCTCCGCGATCAGCTTCTCCGTCGGGCCCCCGGCCTGCGGCTTCGAGACCAGGATCAGGTGGACGTCGCGCTCGGTGCGAAGCTTGGCGAACGCCTCGAGGAGGACGTCGATGCCCTTGAGAGGCGAGTCGGCGCTGGCCATCGCCAGGATCCGGCCGGGCACGCGGGCGACCTTGGGCGGCTGGAACTCCTGGTCGGCACCGAGGTGGATGACCTCGATCCTCGCCGGGTCCACCCCGAAGTCCTTGACGATGTCGGCGTACGACGACTCCGACACGGTGATCACCTTGCGGGCGGCCTGCGCGACCTTCCCCTGCATGCCGAGGAAGCCGTACCACCGGCGGAGACTCACCTTGCGGCGGATCCCCTTCGCAGCGGCGAGGTCGATCCGGCGGTCGAACGTGATCGGGTGGTGGATCGCCGTGACCATCGGCAGGCCCAGCTCCTCGACCTCGAGCAGGGCATCGCCGAGGACCTGGTTGTCGAGGACGACGTCGAACTCGTCCCTGCGCTCGCGGAGGAGCTTGATGACACGCTTGGCGAACGTGCGCGGCTCCGGGAAGCCGGCCGTGCACATGATCGCGAACTCCTGCACGTCGATCAGGTCGCGGAACTCCCGCAGCTTCGGGATGCGGAACGGGTCCGGCTCGCGGTAGAGGTCCAGGCTCGGGACCTTGGTCAGCGTCACGCCCTCGTCGAGCTCGGGATAGGGCTGGCCGGAGAAGACCTCGACCTCGTGGCCGAGAGCGACGAGCTCTCGGCTCAGGTGTCGGACGTAGATGCCCTGCCCACCGCAGTGGGGCTTGCTGCGATACGACAACAGTGCGATGCGCATGTCGCACCTTCCTCTCCGACACTCGCGCCGTGACGGCACGAGGGGTCAGCCTAGTCGTGAAAGGAAACGACGGGTACACGATGTACCGTCCCGCGGCACGACGTGACGTGCCACACACGCCTCAGGTGGCGTCGGTCGAGTGGCCCGGGAAGAGGTGCGCCGCGGGGTCGATCGCGACGGCGACGTTGTTGACAGCGGTCGCCGCCTCCCCGAATCCGACCGCGATGAGCCGGACCTTCCCGGGGTACGCCGTGATGTCGCCGGCGGCGAAGACCCGCGGCAGATTGGTCCGCATGGCGGTGTCGACGACGACGTGGTGCTGATCGAGCGTGAGGCCCCATCGCGCCAGCGGGCCGGGATCGGCGACGAAGCCCAGCGCAGCCACGATGCGCTGCACCTGCAGGGTCCGTGTGGCTCCCGCGATGGTGAGGTCGACCTCCTCGACCCAGCCGGCGCCGCGGACGGCCGCGACCTCCGCGCGCGTCACGATCTCGACGCCTGCCGCCTCCGCCTGCGCGACCAGCCCGGCGTGGGCGCGGAACGCGTCGCGACGATGCGCCAGCGTGACCGAGCGGGCGACCGGGGCCAGGTGGAGCGACCAGTCGAGTGCACTGTCGCCGCCTCCGACGACGAGCACGTCAGCGCCGGCGTACGGCGTGGCCTCGGTGATGAAGTGGTCGACGCCCCGGCCGGTCCACTCCTCCCCCGCCGCCGGCAGCGGACGCGGCCGGAACCGGCCGATGCCGGTGGTCAGGAGGACCGCCCGGGCCGCGACCGTGGTGCCGTCGTCGAAGGAGATGTCGACCCCGTCGTCGCGCGCCTCGAGCGTGGTCGCCACCCGCCCCAGGAGGTACGCCGGGTGGGCGGTCGCCGCCTGCCGGACTAGGCCGGCGACCAGGTCGGTGCCGCTGATGTCCGGGAAGCCCGCCACGTCGCGGATCGGCTTGTGCGGATACATCGCCGTGATCTGTCCACCGAGCTCCGGGAGTGCGTCGGCCAAGGCGACCGAGAGGCCCCGGAAGCCGGCGTAGTAGGTCGCGAAGAGGCCGGCCGGACCCGCGCCGACCACGAGCAGGTCGACGTCGTGGTGGTGCGGGCCCGCGCTCACGTAGCCGCCTCCCCGCAAGGCGGAGGAGGGAAGGAGTCCGTGTGCGGAGCGCAGCGCAGCGGACTTCGACCGACGACAACGCGGCCAGCGCGCGTGCGGGGCGTCACTTGGTCGCCTCGAGCATCTGGCGGAGCTCCTTCTTCAAGTCACCGATCTCGTCGCGAAGGCGCGCCGCGAGCTCGAACTGCAGCTCGGCCGCCGCTGCCTTCATCTGGTCGGTCAGCTCCTGGACCAGCTGGGCCAGGTCGCTGGTCGGCAGCCCGGCCGTGTCGGGCGCGACCGCGTGCAGCTTCGAGAGCTTCGGGGTCGGCGACTTCTTGTGGTCGGACTTCTGCCAGTCGGCGAGAAGCTCGTCGGTCGACTCCGCCTCGCGCGCCAGCATCTCGGTGATGTCGGCGATCTTCTTCCGCAGCGGCTGCGGGTCGATGCCCCGTTCGGTGTTGTAGGCGACCTGGATCGCCCGGCGGCGGTTGGTCTCCTCGATCGCCTTCTCCATCGAGGGGGTGATCTTGTCGGCGTACATGTGGACCTGGCCGGACACGTTGCGCGCCGCACGGCCGATCGTCTGGATCAGCGACTTGTCGGAGCGGAGGAAGCCCTCCTTGTCAGCATCGAGGATCGCCACCAGCGACACCTCCGGGAGGTCGAGGCCCTCGCGGAGCAGGTTGATGCCGACGAGGACGTCGTACTCCCCCAGTCGCAGGTCGCGCAGGAGCTCGATGCGCTTGAGGGTGTCAACCTCCGAGTGGAGCCAGCGCGTGCGGATGCCGGCGTCGAGGAGGTAGTCGGTGAGGTCCTCCGACATCTTCTTCGTGAGGGTCGTGACCAGCACGCGCTCGTTCTTGGCGGTGCGCTCACGGATCTCGTGGATCAGGTCGTCGATCTGGCCCTTCGTCGGCTTCACGACCACCTCGGGGTCGACCAGGCCGGTCGGACGGATGATCTGCTCGACGACATCACCCTGGACCTTGTCGAGCTCGTAGTTGCCCGGTGTCGCCGACAGGTAGACGGTCTGGCCGATGCGCTCGACGAACTCCTCCCACTTGAGCGGACGGTTGTCCATCGCGCTCGGCAGCCGGAAGCCGTGGTCGACGAGGTTGCGCTTGCGCGACATGTCGCCCTCGAACATGCCCCCGACCTGCGGCACCGCCACGTGCGACTCGTCGATGACCAGCACGAAGTCCTCGGGGAAGTAGTCGAGGAGCGTGTTGGGCGCACTGCCCGGGAGGCGGCCGTCCATGTGCATCGAGTAGTTCTCGATGCCGGAGCAGGAGCCGACCTGGCGCATCATCTCGATGTCGTAGGTCGTGCGCATCTGCAGCCGCTGCGCCTCGAGCAGCTTGCCCTGGCGCTTGAACGTCTCGAGCTGGTCCTCCAGCTCGTGCTCGATGCCACTGATCGCCCGCTCCATGCGCTCGGGACCGGCGACGTAGTGGGTCGCCGGGAAGATGTGGAGCTCCTGGTCCTCCGTGACCACCTCGCCCGTCACCGGGTGGAGCGTCATCAGCCGCTCGACCTCGTCGCCGAAGAACTCGATCCGGATCGCGAGCTCCTCGTAGACCGGGAAGACCTCGAGCGTGTCGCCCCGGACCCGGAACGTGCCACGGGTGAAGGCCATGTCGTTGCGGGTGTACTGGTTGTCGACCAGGCGACGCAGCAGCAGGTCGCGGTCGTGCTCCTGGCCCACCTTCAGCCGGACCATGCGGTCGACGTACTCCTGCGGGGTGCCGAGGCCGTAGATGCACGAGACGGTCGAGACCACGATGACGTCGCGCCGGGTGAGGAGCGAGTTGGTCGCCGAGTGGCGCAGGCGCTCGACCTCCTCGTTGATCGAGGAGTCCTTCTCGATGTAGGTGTCCGTCTGCGGGACGTAGGCCTCGGGCTGGTAGTAGTCGTAGTAGCTGACGAAGTACTCCACCGCGTTGTCGGGGAAGAGATGGCGCAGCTCGTTGGCGAACTGCGCGGCCAGCGTCTTGTTGGGCTGGAGCACCAGCATCGGGCGTTGGACCTGCTCGGCGACCCACGCGACCGTCGCGGTCTTGCCGGTGCCGGTCGCGCCGAGGAGCACGACGTCCTGGACGCCGGCGCCGAGGCGCTTGCTGATCTCGGCGATCGCGGCGGGCTGGTCGCCGGACGGCTCGTAGTCGGAGATCACACGGAACGGCGCGACACGCCGCTCCAGATCGGTCACAGGTCGCATGCCGCCAGCGTAGTTGCGACCACTGACAGCTAGATTGACCCCGTGAGCCGAGCCACTACCGTCGAACGCACCACACGCTTCGCACGACGGGCACTGCTCACGATCTTCGGCGTCCAGCTGGCGCTCGCGATCTCGCTGACCCTGGTCGACTCCTACCGCCGTCGCAACAAGAAGCCGAAGCCCTTCCCGGTCACACCTCCGACCGAGGTCCCCGTCGGCGGCGGCACCGTCACGACGTACACCTACGGCCAGGACCTGTACGACGCGATGCTGACCGCGATCGACTCCGCCCAGCGGCAGATCCTCTTCGAGACCTACATCTGGAAGGACGACGAGATCGGGCAGCGGTTCAAGCAGGCCCTGATCCGGGCCGCGCGTCGCGGCGTCGCCGTCCACGTCATCTACGACGGTTTCGCCAACCTGGTGGTGCCCCCGACGTTCAAGCGGTTCCCGCCCGGCATCAAGGTGCTCCGCTTCCCCGTCTACAACGCCGGCATCCGCTTCTTTGACCTGCGGCACTACGGCCGCGACCACCGCAAGATCCTCGTCGTCGACGACGAGGTCGGCTTCGTCGGTGGCTACAACATCGGCTCGGCCTACGCCACGGAGTGGCGCGACACCCACTGCCGCATCACCGGCCCCGGCGTGTGGGACCTCCAGCGCGCCTTCGCCGACTTCTGGAACCTCCACCGCAAGCGCCGGTTCCGCTCCAACGAGCGGCCGCTGCTGCTCGGGACGACGTCGGTGTGGGACTCCCGCGTGCGCTTCCACCGCAACATCCCGACGCTCTGGAGCTTCCCGATCCGCTCGATGTACCTCGAGGCGATCAACCGTGCGGCGAGCCGCGTGTGGCTCACGCATGCGTACTTCATCCCCGACGCCAACTTCGTCGACACCCTGCGCGAGGCAGCGCAGCGCGGTGTCGACGTACGGGTGCTGCTCCCCCGCAAGTCCAACCACATCGTCGCCGACTGGATCTCACGCGGATACTTCGCATCGATGCTCGAGTCCGGAATCCGCGTCTTCCGCTTCCGCGACGCGATGGTGCATGCCAAGACGGCCACGATCGACGGCAGCTGGTCCACCGTCGGAACGGCGAACGTCGACCGCCTCAGCATGCAGGGCAACTACGAGATCAACGTCGAGTTCATCGACGAGGGCCAGGCCCGCGTGATGGAGGAGATCTTCGAGAACGACCTGACCAACTGCGCCGAGCTGACGATGGATGAGTGGGAGTCGCGCGACATCTACCGTCGCTTCACCGAGGCGATCCTGGGCCCACTCCGCCCGCTTCTCTGAGACCCCTCCCACGGGCCTGCGGCGGCGCCCCCTCGTCCCTGCAGCTCGCGCTGCGCTCGCTGGCGCTCGCTCCGGCTCGACGCTCGGAGGTGCCGCCACCTCCGGCCCGCGCGGAGCGGAGCCACACGAGGAAATGCCGGAAGCCCGGTCCCTCACGGGACCGGGCTTCCGGTCGTGCTGTGCTGTGCGCCGGTCAGCGGTCGATCGGCGGCAGGGCGTGGTTGGCACCGCGCCAGCGAGTCGGGCTCGCGCCGCAGTGGCCGTTGCGGTTGACCGGGTTGGGGTCGATCACCGACGGGTTCGACTTCGGACCGCCATAGTCGCAGAGCGCCTCGCCCTCGAGGAAGGCCCGGAGGTGCCACCAGCCGCCGTGGAGCGACGCACTCACCTTGCCGAGCGCAACCGGGGTGACCTGGGCCAGAGCGCGGACGCTCGCGTCACGGTCGGCCAGGAGGTTGGTCGTGGCGTTGAGGTTCTTCAGCAGCGCCGGCAGCAGCGGGCCGAGGTCGTCGATCAGCTGTCCGACCGTGGCGATGTCCGACGGAGCCTCCCTGAGGATCCGCTGGAACGTCGGGTCGAACTTCACCAGCCAGGCGGTCAGCTCCTTGGCCGAGGCGGAGAACGTCACGAGGTCCTGCTGGTGCCGGGCCAGGATCTGGTTCACGGTCAGACCGTCGTTGAGCAGCGCATCGGTGCGCGGCCACGCGTCGTCGAGCGTCGAGACGAGCTCGTTGCTCGAGGTCAGCAGCTGGTCGAGGTCGTCGCTGCTGTCGCTGACGGCCGTGCTGAGCTCCTGGAGCAGGACCTTGACGTCCTGGTCGTTGATCTCGTCGAGGAACTTGTCGAGGTTGTCCGCAGCGGAGGCAACCGTGATCGGCAGCGTGACCGAGGCCGCGTCGAGCTCTGCACCGTCCTCGAGGTACGGCCCTTCCGCGGAGGTCGGGATCAGGTTGAGGAACTGCTCACCGATCGGCGAGAGGCTGATGACCTCGGCCTTGGCCGACGTGGGCACCTTCGCACCGTTCTTGAAGGTGACGGTGGCGTCAGGCCCGTCCTTGCCGACCTTGATGTCGGTGATCGTGCCGACGCGGACGCCGCGGTAGTTGACCGCCGAGCCCTCGAAGAGGCCACCGGTCTGCGCCAAGTGGACCGTGACCCGGTCCGGGCTGCCGGTCAGTGGGAGCTTGAGCACCGCCGTGACCATGTAGATCATCAGCAACACGAAGACGGCGACGAGGGCGATGAAGCTCAGGGTGAGCTTGTCGAACTTCTTCAGCATCACAGGCCTCCAATGCCCAGGCCCAGCAGGCCGCCGCTGGTCGATCCGCTTGTACTACCGCCGGTGAGGCCACCGAGGCTCGGCACCAGGCCGCCAGTCGAGGTTCCGCCCGTCGAACCGCCCGGGAGCACGCCACCGCCCGTGCCGAGGATGCCCCCGACACCGATGCGGATCTTGGCGTACAGGTTCGCGTAGCTCGGACGTGCGACATTGCGGATGATCGGCGCAGCTGCACGGATCTGGTCCAGGGCACCGAGGATGGCGTCGCTGTTCGCGTTGACCTCCTGCAGCACCGGACCGAGCTCCTTGACGATCAGCGCGACATCGTTGCGGTTGGCATCGACGATCCGTTTCGCCGTCGCCCCGAGCTTGTTGGCCTCCTTGAGGAGGGCCACCAGGCCGGGGGTGTTGTCGGTCAGCGTCTTGGCGGCCGGCCGGATGTCCCGCAGCGCCTGGTTGATCGTCTCCTCGCGCGCGTTGAGAGTCTTGGACGTCGACGCGAGCGCCGTCAGGATCCGGTCGATCTCACGCTGGCTGCCGGTCACCGTCGTCATGAAGGTGTCGAGCTTCTTGATGAGCGCGTGCGTGGTGGGCACCCGACCCTCGACGGCCTTGTTGAGCTCGGAGACGATCGTCTGGATCGACCCGAGGCCACCACCGTTGATCAGGAGCGACGCGGACGCCAGTGCGTCCTCGACGGACGGCGCCGTCTCGGACTGGGTGCGATCCAGCATCTCGCCGCCCTTGAGCGGCGTACCGGACGCGGAGGGCTCGATCTGGACATACATCTCACCGAGCGCCGTGGTGTAGCGCAGCCGCACCTTCGCCTGGTCGGTGAGGCGCGTGTCCTCCTTGATCTTCAGCCGCACGATCGCCTCGTAGTCCTTGGCGTGGACGGTGTCGACCTTGCCGACCGAGACACCGCCGATGCGGACCGGCGAGCCGTCGGGCAGGTTGAGCGCGTCGGGGACCGCCACCGTGACGAGGTAACCGTCGCCGCGGTTGTTGTTGGCGCGGGCCAGGTCGCCGGCCGTGAACCCACAGCCCGAGACGAGCAGGCCCACGCCCGCGAGGGCGGCAGTTGCGAGTCGCCGGTTCACCGGGCACCTCCCAGGATCTCGAGCAGGTGCTCGATCGAGGTCGTCGGACTGAGGCTCAGCGCATTGCAGAGGTCACCCAGCGCGTTGCAGATCGCACCGGTGAGGTCGGGTAGCGGCGACAGGTCCTGGAGCGGGATCCGCACGTTGACCGTGCCGCTGACGGTCACGGCGCGACCCAGGTTGTCGAACGCGAGCGGGAGGGTCTCGACCGTCTCCCCGAGCTCTGCACTGTGCTCCAGCAGGTTGCCCGTGACGTCGGTCAGGCCCGAGATCGACGTCTTCAGCGCGGCCCGGTTGTCGCGGACGAAGCCGGCGAGCCCGTTGAGGGCGGCGCTCAGCGCCTTGAGGGCGGAGCCGAACTCCTCCTTCTCGCTGTTGAAGAGCGCGGCTGCGGCGGTGACGCTCGCGGAGAACTCGTCGATCGTGCGTCCGTTGGCGGCGAGCACGTTCGTGAGGGAGGCGAGGTTGTCGATCGAGGTCGAGATGTCGCCGCGGTGGTCGGAGAGCGCCGTCGCCGCCTTGGCCACGTCGGTCAGGGTCTTGTTGGCCAGCTCACCCGTGCCCGAGAGCGACTTGGCACCCACCGAGATCAGGTTGCTGAGCGCACCGGCCTTGCCGTCCTCGCCCGCGAGGCCCTTCGTGAACCGGTCGAGGGCCGAGATGATCTCGTCCCACTCGACGGGAGTGCGGGTCCGGTCGAGCGGGATCGAGGCATTGTCCGCCAGCTCCGCGTCGCCCTCGTGGTAGACCGGCGCCAGCTCGACGTAGCGGTCGGTCGCCACCGAGCGAGCGACCACCAGGGCGCCGACGTCGTCCGGGATCTTGAGGTCGCCGTCGGTGATGTCCAGCGTCACCTTGACCTTGTCGCCCTCGGCGGCGATGTCGGTCACTTCGCCGACCGGGACGCCGAGCACGCCGACCTGGTTGCCGACGAAGAGACCGGCGGTGTCGTCGAAGTACGCCGTCACCGTGCGACCGCCTCCGCCCAGCGGGAAGCAGGCGGTGGTGGTGGCGCCCGTGAGGGCCAGGGCGGCGATCGCCCCGACCATGCGCTTGCGGGTCGTCAGCACAGGATTCCCCTTCCGCACGCAGCGTTGTCAGGCAGCGCGCCGCCCTTGGCGTACAGGTTGACGAACGGACCGCCGCCCGCAGCGTTGGACACGTAGCGGCCGGCGATGGCCAGGTTGTCCACGGCCTTGCCGACGACCTTCTCGTTCTGCTTGAGCGTCGCGATCACGATGTTGAGGTTCTTCAGGATGGGGCCGAGGTCGGCGCGGTTCTCCTGGACGATGCCGTTGAGCTGCGTGCCGAGGGTGTTGAGGTCGACGAGCAGCTTGTGGATGGCATCCCGGCGGGAGTTGAGCGTGTCGAGGATCAGGTCGGAGGCCTTCATCAGCGCGATGATGTCGTCACTGCTCTCGGTCAGCTGCCGGGAGACGTCCGACGTCGCCTTCAGCAGGTCGCCCAGGTCGTCACTGCGCGAGGCGATCAGCGAGGAGAGGCGGCTCACCTGGACCAGCGCAGGCTTGACGTCGTCACCGGCGACGCTGAGGACCTTCGACATCTCCTGGAAGGACCGCTCGATGGCATCGACGTCGAACTCGTTGACCTCCGGCGTGCCCTCCTCGATGACGTCCTGCAGGTTGTAGGGCACACGGGTCTGCGAGACCGGCAGCGGCTTGTCGCCGATGTCGCCGGCACCCTGGGGCGTGACCGCCAGGAAGTGCGTGCCGAGCAGCGTCGCGACCTTGACCTCGATCCGGGTCTGGTCACCGAGGCGGATGTCCTTGTCGACGGTGAACTCGATGTCGACCGTGTCGCCGCCGAGCGTGACGCTGGTGACCTTGCCGACGTTGACACCGGCCACCTGCACCGGCTCCGACACCCGGAGGCCGCCGGTGTTGGCGAGCTGCGCGGAGTAGCCGCGCGCGCCGATGTTGAGCCGGCTGGCGCCGACGACAAGCGCGACGAGGATCGCGAGCGCTCCGAACGCCACGAGACCGGTCCGGTACTTGTCGTACTGGTAGATCGGCTTCACTTGCACACCTCCGAGTACGGGCCACCGTCAGTGCCGACCCAGATCGGCGTGTTGGTGATGCCATCGGCGATGATGCCGAAGTTGCAGAAGTAGATGTTGAGCGCCGAGTAGTACGACGTGATCTGCGCGAGGCTTCCGGTCACGCTTCCGAGGGAGACGACTCCCTTGACCACGCGGTCACGGTTCTGGACGAGGATCCCGCTGGTCGTCTTCAGCGCCTTCACGTCCGCGCGGACCGACGGGCGGATCTCCTTGACCAGCTGCGACGTGGTGCCGAAGAGGCCGCCGAGCGTGTCGATCGAGTTGCCGAAGGTCTGGCGCTCGTTGGCAAGCCCCGACATCAGCGCGGTGAGCTGCTGCACGGTGGCGTCGAGGTCGTCGGACTGGGCCGCGAGGTTCTTCAACACCGGCGTGAGGTTGTCGAGCACCTCGGTGAACGCCTTGTCACGGTCGGCGAGGAACTTCGCGGTGGAGGTCGTCGACTGCAGCAGCGACTCGACCGCAGGGCCCTGGCCCTGCAGGACGGCGACGATGTTGTTGGCGAACTTGTTGACCTCGGCCGGGTCGATCGTCTCGAAGAGCGGCTTGAAGCCGTTGAGGAGTGCGGTCAGGTCGAAGCCCGGGTTGGTCATCCCGGCACCGATCACCTTCGACGGCGACAGCTCCGCACCACGGTCAGCGCCCGCGGTCAGCGAGAGGTACCGCTGACCGAGCAGGTTCTGGTAACGCAGCGCCAGCCGGGTCGACTGGTAGATCTTCTGGTCGGTGACCAGGTCGAAGGTGACCTCCGCCTGGTTGTCGGCCGTCACCTCGACCTTCTCCACACGGCCGACCTTGACGCCGGCGACACGGACGTCGTCCCCCGGCCGCAGGCCGCTGGCCGAGGTGAAGTTGGCGCGCCAGGTCTGGTGCTCGTCCTCGACCACGTTGCTCATCGTGTTGTAGAGCATCACGAAGAAGAGCAGGCAGATGATGGCGAAGACGACGACCTTGATCATCGTGGAACGGAATCCGGTCATGTCAGCACCCCCGTCCCCGCACGCCGTTGTACGACGGGCACTGGGCCTGCGAGTAGTCGTCCGGCGTTCCCGCGACGACTGTCGCCTCGACGCGGACCATTGCGTTGTCCTTGGTCACCGAAGAGAGCTTCCTTGCCAGATTGCCGATGGCGATGACGCCGCGGACCAGGTCGGACCGCTCGTCGTAGAGGGCGTCGACGACGATCGCCGTGTGTGCGAGCGTGTCGACCAGCGCCTGCTCGTTGGCGGAGAGGACCTTGTTGGTCTTCGCCATGAACGGGGTGACGCTGGAGACGAGCTTGGTGAAGTTGGCCTGGTTCTTCGCCAGCGTGCGCGCCGTGACCAGCAGGTCGTCGGTCGCCTGGAAGAGATCCGGGGCCGCCTTCTGCAGCGCCTCGAGGTTGCCGGCCAGCAGGTCGAGGTTCTGCGTGACCAGCGGCAGCTTCGGGTTGAGCTTGCCGAGGTAGGCGTCGAGATTGGTCAGCGTCTGGCCGAGGGTCGTGCCCTTGCCGTCGAGCGCTCCGGAGAGGCCACCGAGCATCTCGGCCAGGTCAGCCGGACCGAGTGCGGCGACGACGCGGTCGAGTCCGTCGAGGATGGTCTGCAGCTCGAGGGTCTCCTTGGAGGTGTCCTGCGTGATGCGGGCACCGTCCTTCAGACCGACGCTCTCGATCGAGGCCGGGCGGACGAGGTCGACGAACGACGTGCCGAAGATCGACTGCGGCATGACGCGCGCAGTGACGTTCGAGGGGATGTCGCCGGCGAACTTGTCCTGGATGTGCATGTCGAGCTCGATGCCGCCGACCGCGGCACCGCCCTCGCCCTCGCGCAACTGGTAGAGCTTGCCGACATTGACGCCTTCGTACTTGACGTCGGCACCGTTGATGAGGGAGCCGCCCGCATTGCGGAAGACCGCGGTGGCACCGATGCGGTCGGCGAGGGCGCCCTTGCTGACCGCCACGAGGCCGGCGAGCACCAGTGCGAGCACGATGATGAAGAGCACGCCGCGGAAGCGGAGCACCGAGGAGGTGGGCGGGCGACCGTTGCCCGCCAGGACATCACGGATGTTCATGTTCTGCCTTCCTCAGCCCTGGATCCGGAATCCGGGGTCGTTGCCCCAGAACGCGAGGGTCAGGAGCATGTCGGCGATGACGATGGAGACGATGGAGGCGCGGATCGCGCGGCCCGTCGCCTCACCGACTCCCGCCGGACCGCCGGACGCGTTGAAGCCGAACCATGCGTGGATCAGCGCCACCATGAGCGCGAAGACCAGCATCTTGATGACCGACAGGATCACGTCCCTGGGCTGCAGGAACGCGTAGAAGTAGTGGTCGTACTGACCGCCGGACTGGCCGAAGATCACGACGACCGCGAACTTCGAGGCGAGCCACGAGCCGAGCAGGCCGATGAAGTAGAGCGGGACGATCGCCACCATCGCGCCGATGACGCGGGTGGTGATCAGGAAGTGGATCGGGTTGACCGCCATGACCTCCAGTGCGTCGATCTCCTCGTGGAGCTTCATCGAGCCGATCTGAGCCGTGAAGCGACAGCCGACCTGGCCACCGAGTGCGAGCGCGGCGACGAGCGGCGCGAGCTCGCGGGTGTTGACGGAGGCGGAGACGAAGCCCGTGATCGGCGCCAGGCCGATCAGCTCGAGGCCGTTGAAGCCCTCGATGCCGAGCGAGGTGCCGGAGGAGAGACCCAGCAGGATCATGATGCCGATCGTGCCGCCGCCGACGAGGATCGCGCCGGAGCCCCAGGCGATGTCCATGATCTGCCGGAGCACTTCGCGGTGATAGTTCTTCAGGACAACGGGTACGGAGACGAGCACCCGCACCATGAAGGAGGCGAGGTCACCCCCACGCTCGAGGCCGCCCTTGACGGCGGAGACTTGCTTCGTGAACACAGGCACTCCTAGGCCACCGACTGCGGGACGAGCATGACGTAGGCCTGCGTGATCGCGACGTTCACGACCGCGAGAGCCACCACGCTGATGACGACGGACTGGTTGACCGCATCGGCGACACCCTTGGCGCCGCCGGAGGCCGCGAGCCCCTTGTAACAGGAGACGATCACCGCGATGAAGCCGAAGAGGAACGCCTTGAACTCCGCGAGGATCAGGTCGGTCGGCTGGGCGAACGCCACAAAGCCGGTCAGGTAGGTGCCGGAGCTCACGTTGCCGCTCTGCACGTTGAGCAGGAAGCCCGTCGTGATGGCTGCCACCGCGACGATGACGTTGAGCATGAGGGCCACGACGATCGCGGCGGCGAGGCGGGGCGCGATGATCCGGTTGACCGGGTTGATGCCCATGACCTTGAGCGCGTCGACCTCCTCACGGATGGTCCGCGCGCCGACGTCGGCGCAGATCGCAGAGCCGACGGCGCCCGCGATGATCAGCGAGGTCACCAGCGGCGCACCCTGGCGCAGGACGCCGATGCCGTTGACCGCACCGGCGAACGAACCGGCACCGATCTGGTTGGCGACCGCGCCGACCTGCACCGAGACGATGATGCCGAAGGGGATCGCGACCATGATCGCGGGCGCGAGGCCGACGCGGATCATGAACCAGCACTGGAAGAAGAACTCACTCCAGGAGAAGTTGCGCTTGACGATGTCTCCCGCAATGGCGATCACGGACTCCACCGAGAGAAGCGCCATGCCACCCAGGGTGGTCACGCCCTTCTTGGTCCGGCCCGTCATGTCGCTGACGAGTGCAGTCACTGCGCTCATTCCGCCTGCCCCTCACACTTGGGGGCACATGCCCTGGTCCGTGTCACCTGTGACTCCTTGACTCACATAACTCAACCGTCAGCGCAGCGTAACGGCAATCACACCCTTGGTCACTCAAGTGACCAAAGTGACGGAGGACCGGCCCCTGCTGGACTGCACAACGTCCGACTGTGCGGTTTGTCACGGCCTATCGACATCTCGTCCGGGCAAATGTCTGCGAGGTCCCATTCGCGGACCTCGACGCGGCTTTCCCAAGCCTGCAACGCCAATCAGGAGCTGGACCCGCAGCCGGTGCGGACGCCACGGCTCGAGGAGCGCGGCCAGTCCTGCGTCGTCGACCGGCGCGCCGGTCAGCGCCCAGCCGACGTCCTTCGCCACGTGGTAGTCGCCGAAGCTGACCGCATCGGCGTCACCGAGCGCACGTGCGCGGACCTCCGCACTGGTCCAGACTCCGACCCCCGGAAGGGACCGCAGCTTCCGGTCCGCAGCGGCGAGGTCGTCGACCACGATCCGCTCCAGCGCAGCGGCCCTCGCCGCCGCGGCCACGAGGGTCCGCGAGCGCGCCGGGTCGACGTGCAGGTCCAGCCACTCCCAGCTCGGCACGGCGGCCACCGCGGCAGGCGCCGGCTGGAGCAGGAGCGCCGGGCCCTCCCCCGGCGCCGGTTCGCCGTGGCGGCGCACGAGGCGGCGGAAGCCCGCGAACGCCTCCTGCCCGGTCACCTTCTGCTCGAGCACGGCGGGGAGCAGCGCCTCGAAGACCAGGCCGGTCCGGCCGATGCGGAGGTGCGCATGGCGTCGATGGGCCTCGACGAGCACCGGGTGCCGCGGCTCGAAGCCCGACGGGTCATCCAGCGCCCCGAGCATGCCCGGGAGGGCGTCGAGCGCCCAGGTCGACCCCTGCCCCCACGCGCGCGCCTCCACCTCGCCCAGCGCAGGGCGAGCCGTGACCTGCAGGCGGGCCGGCCCGTCCGGCGTACGGAAGGCGCGCCAGTGGCTCATGCGCCCTGCGCCACCCTCGACGACGTACGTCGGGTCCCCTGCGCCGCGACGGGCCGCGCCCAGCACCTGGCCGACCGGGCACGGCCAGGGCGGGCGCCAGGTGCGCTCGATCGCCGTCATGCGCGCAACTTACCGAACACGTATGTAACTCGGTGTTGCACCTCGCTTTATGCTGGCTCCATGACGACAGCCGCCACGGACGGACGCCGCACGGCCGCAGCCTCGCGGCGTCGCGAACGTCGCACCCAGATCATCGCCGCCACCCGTGAGCTCTTCGACGAGCGCGGCGTGCGCGACGTGCAGATCGAGGACGTGGCGCGGAGTGTCGGCATCAACCGCGCGATCATCTACCGCCACTTCTCTGGCAAGGAGGAGCTCTTCGCGCTCACGCTCTGCGGCTATCTCGAGGAGCTCGACGCCCGCATCGAGACGGCCGTCGCCGGCCGCCGCAGTCCGATGAAGCAGCTGGCGTCGGCCGTCGAGGCGTTCGCCGACTTCGGCATGGAGTACCCCGCGTTCGTCGACTGCTGCCTCACCCTCATGCGTCGCCCGGGGCCGGAGCTGCTCGAGGAGGTCAGCGAGAGCGCGATGTTCCGCCTCGGCCGCGGCATCACGGGCTGCATGGAGAAGATGGCCGACGTCGTGCAGCGTGGCAACGATGCCGGCGAGATGAAGGTCAGCGATCCGTACCAGCTGATCAACACGTTGTACGCCGCCGGGCTGGGCTCCCTGCAGCTGGCCCGGCTCGGCATCACGGTGCGGCCGGCCTCCCCCGGCATCCCGACGGTCGTCGCCCTGCCGGCCGAGCAGGTGAAGGCCTACATGGTCGAGACGGCGAAGGCGCTCACCCGGACCTGAGCTCCCGACAGCCCGACCGACCGGGCGAGCTCCACCAACGCGAAAGCCCCCGCCCGAAGGCGGGGGCTTCCTGCGTCAGGAGCGGAGTCGTCAGCGCTCGATGATCGCGACGATGCCCTGTCCACCGGCCTCGCAGAGCGAGACGAGGACGCGCCCCTTGCCCTTCTCCTTGAGGAGCTTGCCCGCGACCGGGATGATCCGGCCGCCGGTGGCGGCGAACGGGTGCGCCGCGGCGAGCGACGAGCCGTTGACGTTCAGCTTGGACCGGTCGATCTCACCGAGCGGCTTGTCCAGACCCAGGCGCTCCTTGCAGAAGACCGGGTCGGCCCAGGCCTTCAGCGTGGAGAGGACCTGCGCGGCGAACGCCTCGTGGATCTCGTAGTAGTCGAAGTCCTGGAGCGTCAGGTTGTTGCGCTCGAGCATCTTCGCGACGGCGTACGCCGGGGCCATCAGCAGGCCCTCGTGGCCACCGACGAAGTCGACCGCGGCCACCTCGAAGTCGGTGAGGTAGGCGAGCGGCTCGTAGCCGTGGGCCTTGGCCCACTCCTCGGAGGCGAGGAGGACGGCGGAGGCGCCGTCGGAGAGCGGGGTCGAGTTGCCGGCGGTCATCGTGGCGGCCTCGCCCTTGCCGAAGACCGGCTTCAGCTTGGCGAGCTTCTCGACGGTCGAGTCGGGGCGCAGGTGGTTGTCGCGCTCGACGCCGCGGAACGGCGTGACCAGGTCGTCCTGCCAGCCCTCGTCCCACGAGCGGGCGAGGTTCTGGTGCGACTTCGCGGCCAGCTCGTCCTGGTCCTCGCGCGTGATGCCCCACTCGAGGGCGGTGATCGCCTGGTGGTCACCCATGGCCAGGCCGGTGCGCGGCTCCTGGTTGGCCGGCGGGAGGAGGCCGATGTCGCCGGGGCGAATGCCGAGGAGCGCCTTGACGCGGTCCTTGTTGGTCTTCATCTGGTTGATCTTGATCAGCTTCTTGCGGAGCTTCTCGGAGATCGCGATGGGGGCGTCGGAGGTGGTGTCCGAACCGCACGCCACGCCGGCCTCGATCTGGCCGGTGGCGATCTGGAGCGCGACGATGTTGGCGGCGAAGAGGCCGGTGCCGCAAGCCTGCTGGACGTCGACAGCCGGCGTCGCCGGGTCGAGCTTGGTGCCGAGCACGGACTCACGGACCAGGTTGAAGTCGCGCGAGTGCTTGACGACGGCGCCGCCCGCGACGAGGCCGAGCTTCTCGCCCTCGAGGCTGAAGCGCGACACGAGGCCGTCGAGGGCCGCGGTGAGCATCTCCTGGTTCGATGCCTCGGCGTAGACGGTGTTGGACCGGGCGAACGGGATGCGGTTGCCGCCGATGATGGCGACGCGGCGGGTCTTGGCCTGCATGGTCACTCCTCTAGAGGTCTGAGATGTCCCTATCCTTGCCGGTCGGGACGCGTGATGGAACGGTGTGAGTGCCAGATCACGAAATGTGGACACTGAGTTACACGTCTAGTTACATGTTCCCATCCTGCCGGGCGCCGCAGTGACGGCCCTGCCTGGCCAAGACTTCATCCCAGTGGAGGAACCACGCAATGACCGACCGTTACCAGGGCTTCGCGAAGTCGTCGATCGGCAAGCTGCTCGTGAAGCAGCTCGGCCTGCCCAACCCCGTCGAGCTCGAGCGCTACACCGAGGGCGCTCCCCTGGTGAAGGGCACCGTGCTCGTCGGCGGTGGCGGGAAGCTGGCCGGCTCCCTCCCCGCCACCCTGCAGGGCCTCGGCATCGAGACGGCCACCTCGGTCGAGGAGGGCGCGAAGTTCAAGGGCCTCGTGTTCGACGCCACCGGCTTCGACTCCGAGGCCGACCTGGTCCAGCTCCAGCAGTTCTTCACGCCGGTCATGCGCAAGCTCGAGTCGTGCGCCCGCGTCGTCGTCATCGGCACCGACCCCTCCGAGGTGAAGGGTGGCGCTCGGATCGCGCAGCGCGCGCTCGAGGGCTTCACCCGTTCGCTCGGCAAGGAGATCGGCAAGGGCGCGACCGTCCAGCTGGTCTACGTGACCCCGGGTGCCGAGACCGCGATCGACTCCACCCTCGCGTTCTTCCTCTCCCCCAAGTGCGCCTACGTGTCGGGCCAGGTCGTCCGCGTGGGCACCAACGCCAAGAAGGCGGCCGTCAAGGTCGAGGTCGAGAAGCCGCTCGCCGGCAAGGTCGCCATCGTCACCGGCGCCTCGCGTGGCATCGGCGAGCAGATCGCCCGCGTCCTGCACCGTGACGGCGCCACCGTCCTCGGCATCGACATCCCCCAGGCAGCCTCCGACCTCGCCGCCGTCATGGGCGAGATCGACGGCGTCTCGCTGACCCTCGACATCACCCACGCCGACGCCCCGCAGCGCATCGCGCACTTCGTCAACGAGCAGTTCGGTGGCGTCGACGTCGTCGTCCACAACGCCGGCATCACGCGCGACAAGAAGCTCGCGAACATGGACGAGGCGCGCTGGCAGTCGGTCATCTCGGTCAACCTGACCGCTCCCGAGCGGATCACCCGCGAGCTCCTCACCCAGGGCGCGATCAAGAAGAACGGCCGGATCATCGGCGTCTCCTCCATCGCCGGCATCGCCGGCAACATGGGCCAGACCCAGTACGCCGCCTCCAAGGCCGGCGTCATCGGCTTCGTCGACTCGCTCGCCGACGAGCTCAAGGACGGCATCACCATCAACGCCGTGGCGCCCGGCTTCATCATCACCGCGATGACCGCCGCGATCCCCTTCGCCACCCGCGAGGTCGGCCAGCGCATGAACGCGATGCAGCAGGGTGGCCTCCCGATCGACGTCGCCGAGACCATCGCCTGGTACGCCTCCCCCGCCTCGACGGCCGTCAACGGCAACGTCGTCCGCGTGTGCGGCCTGATGATGCTGGGCGCCTGACATGGGCGAGACCCGAGTCGTCTCCGGCACCTCGGGGGCCGGCGCGATGCTGAAGGCCGTCCTCCCGACGGTCCCCGGCGTCAACCAGCTCCCGGGCGTGAAGAAGACGTCGAAGGAGCTCCCCGACCTCGTGCTCCGTCGCGAGGCCGTGGAGATCACGCGTGCCTCCGTCGCGCCGTACGCCGCCATCGCCGGCTTCCCGGCCAAGGACGTCGCCCCGCTGCCGTACGTGCACAACCTGGCGTTCCCGCTGCACATGGCGCTCCTGACCGACCAGACCTTCCCGTTCGCGGCGATGGGCCTGGTCCACCTGGAGAACTCGATCTCGCAGCTCCGCCCGATCGCGTTCGGCGAGAAGGTCGACGTCGATGTCCGGGCTGCCAACCTCCGGAAGTCCACCAAGGGCAAGGCGTTCGACATGCTGACGACGGTCCGCGTCGGCGGCGAGACCGTCTGGGAGGAGACGTCGACCTACCTCCGCGTGGGCGGTGGCGACAAGGAGAACGGCGACGCCGGCATGGCGTTGGCCGACGTGGACGCAACCGGTGCGATCTGGTCGCTCCCGACTGACCTCGGCCGCCGCTACGCCGCGGTCTCCGGTGACCACAACCCGATCCACCTCTATCCGCTCACCGCGAAGGCGCTCGGCTTCAAGGGTCACATCGCCCACGGCATGTGGACCCTGTCGAAGGCCGCGGCGACCCTCGAGGCGCGGATGCCCGACGCCGTGCGGCTCGACGTCGCCTTCAAGACGCCGATCTTCCTGCCGGGCAAGGTCCGCTTCGGCGCCGTTCCGGTCGACGGCGGTCTCGACTTCGCCGTGGCCAACCCGAAGACCGGCGCCCCTCACGTCCTGGGACGCACCCGGGCGCTCTGAGGTCGTCCCTCCACGCAACTGGTCTTGGGTGGCAGGTTTCCGTCAGGAAATCGGGCCACTCAAGACCAGTTGCGCATGTCGGGGCAGAGTCAGGCCTCGGGGTGGAGCCGGATCAGGCCCTCCTGGGCCGTGCTCGCGATGAGCCGGCCGTCCTGGGTGAAGAGCCGGCCGATCGCGAGTCCGCGGGCCTGGGACGCACTCGGCGAGACCTGGTCGTAGAGCAGCCACTCGTCCGCCCGGAACGGGCGGTGGAACCAGATGGTGTGGTCGAGCGAGGCCGCCTGCATCCGCGGCTCGGCGAAGTTGACGCCGTGGGTGACGAGCGCACTGCCGAGAAGGGTCACGTCGGTCAGGTAGGTGAGCGCGGCCTTGTGGATCATGGGGCCGTCGGGCAGCCGGCCGTCGACGCGGATCCAGAAGCGCTGACGGGCGGGGTGGTGCGGGTCGCCGTCGAGGAGGCCACCCGGACGTGAGTCGCCGGCCGCGCGCATGTCCAGGACCGACCACTCCTGCTCAAGCACCTTGACGTACTTCTCCGGGGCGCGCTTGCGCAGCAGGTCGAGGTTGGCCGGGCACTCCTCGGGCGAGGGCACCTCGGGCATGGCGTCCTGGTGCTCGAGACCCTCCTCCTCGATCTGGAAGCTCGCGGTCAGGTAGTAGATCGGGCGACCGTGCTGGCGCGCCTCCACCCGTCGCGTGGCGAACGACGAGCCGTCACGGATCCGCTCGACGTCATAGACGATCGGGACGTTCGGATCACCGGGGCGCAGGAAGTAGCTGTGCAGCGAGTGCATGGTCATGCCCTCAAGAGCCGTGCGCTCGGCCGCGACCATGGCCTGGCCGGCGACCTGTCCGCCGAAGACCCGCTGGAAGAACGTGATCGGCTGTCGGCCGCGGTAGAGGTTGGCATCGATCGTCTCGAGGTCGAGCAGGTCCACCAGCTCTTCGACCGAGGTCGGCATTCAGTTCTCTCCTTCAGGGGCCTCGGGGGCGGTCGTGTCGGGGCCGTCGAGGCCGGCGAGGAACCGCTCGAACTCGGCGCCGAGCTCCTCCCCCGTGGGCAGCGGCTGCTCGGTCGCGAGGAGGCTCTCGTCGCCCCCACGCTGGAATGCGTCGTACTGATGCTCCATGCCCGCGACCAGCTCGGCCACGTCGGGGTTCTCCTCGAGGTGCTCGGTCACCTCCGCCAGGCGCTGCTCGGCCGCGACCTTGAGCGCGTCGAGGTCGAAGGTCAGGCCCGTCGAGTCCTCGACACCGGTCAGCAGCGCCCGCGCGGCCTCCGGGTAGTCGCTTCCCTGGAGGTAGTGCGGCACGTGGGCGACCCAGCCGGTCATCGGGTGGTCGCTCTCCCCCAGTCGCACCTCGAGCAGCCCGTGCGCCGACGACGGGATCCGCAGCTCGCCCCGCCAGTGGTTGACGCGGCGCATGAGCTCGCGTCGGTTGGCGTGCTGGGTGACGGCGATCGGCCGGGTGTGGGGCACCGCCATCGGCACCGAGCCGAGGGAGATGACGAGGCTGACTCCGAAGTGGTCGACGACCTCGCGGACCGCGCCGACGAACGCCTCCCAGCGGTTGTCCGGCTCCGGCCCGGAGAGCAGCAGGAATGGACGGTCAGCCGCGTCACGCTGGAGACGGACGACGAGGCGGGGCGCGTCGTACGCCTCGTAGTGGTCCTCGACGAAGGAGATGGCAGGTCGGCGGGCGCGGTAGTCGTGGAAGGCGTCGACGTCGAACGTCGCGACCACCGGCCCGACTCCGCCACCCTCCAGGTGGTCGACGGCGAGGACCGTGCCGTTGCCGGCGTCGAGGAAGCCGTGGAGCGCCACGACGAGCACGGGCGCGTCCCCCAGGCCGTCGACGTCGTCGACGATGTGCACGAACCGATTGCCCGTCACGCGGCGCTCCTCAGGGGTAGTTTCTCGATGGTCTGAGCCTAGTGGGCAGCCCCACTTTCAGTACGCCTGCCCCGAACGTGTTACTGGCGGGTAGCATTCCCTGCGACATCCACGAACGATCGAGGAGATCCCTGTTGTCCCGACAGCTCCGCGACGTCGTCTTCGTTGACGGCGTTCGTACTCCGTTCGGCCGGTCCAAGGGCCAGTACGCCGAGACCCGAGCCGATGACCTGGTCATCAAGTGCATGCGCGAGCTCCTGCGCCGCAACCCCAGCCTCCCGCCCGAGCGCATCGACGAGGTCGCCATCGCCGCGACCACGCAGATCGGCGACCAGGGCCTGACCCTCGGTCGCACCGCCGGCATCCTGGCGGGTCTGCCGACGACGGTCCCCGGCTTCGCCATCGACCGCATGTGCGCCGGCGCGCTGACCGCCGTCACCACGACCGCCGGCGGCATCGCCTTCGGCTCGTACGACGTCGTCATCGCAGGCGGTGTCGAGCACATGGGCCGCCACCCCATGGGTGAGGGCGTCGACCCGAACCCCCGGATCATCTCCGAGAAGCTGGTCGACCCCGAGGCCCTGGCCATGGGCAACACCGCGGAGAACCTCCACGACCGCTACCCCGCGATCACCAAGGAGCGCGCCGACGCGTTCGCCGTCCGCTCCCAGCAGAAGGCCGCTGCGGCGTACGAGGCTGGCATCATCCAGCCGGACCTGGTCCCGATCGCGACCCGCTCCGCCGAGGACGGCTGGGGCCTGGCGACCACCGACGAGCCGATGCGCCCGCAGACGACCATGGAGTCGCTCGGCGCGCTGAAGACGCCGTTCCGCTCGCACGGCCGCGTCACCGCGGGCAACGCCGCGGGCATCAACGACGGCGCGACCGCCGCTCTCCTCGCGGCCGAGCCGGTCGCGAGGGAGCTCGGCCTCGAGCCGAAGATGCGCCTGGTCTCCTTCTCCTACGCCGGCATCGAGGCCGAGTTCATGGGCGCCGGGCCGATCCCGTCGACGGAGAAGGCGCTGGCCCAGGCCGGGCTGACCATCGACGACATCGACGCCTTCGAGATCAACGAGGCGTTCGCCGTCCAGGTCCTCTCGCTGCTCGACCACTACGGCATCGCTGACGACGACGCGCGCGTCAACCCGTTCGGCGGCGCGATCGCCTTCGGCCACCCGCTGGCCTCCTCCGGCGTGCGCCTGATGAACCAGCTCGCCGCGCAGTTCAAGCAGGACCCGGCCAAGCGCTACGGCATCACGACCATGTGCGTCGGCCTCGGCCAGGGCGCCACGGTCGTCTGGGAGAACGTCAACTGGAACGGCGAGAAGAAGGAGAACGCCAAGTGAGCGACGTCATCGCGCGCGCCCAGGAGCTCGTCACGGACTCCGAGGTCATCACCAAGGCCAAGCTCCGCAAGGTCACCCTCGCAGGTGGCGCGGGCGTCATGGGCCTGATCACCCTCGACAACGGCCTCGACCACACCAAGCCGAACACCTTCGGCCCGGGCTCGCTCCTCGAGCTCAACACGGCGATCGACGCCGCGCTCGCCGACGACGAGATCACCTCGATCGGCGTCACGGGCAAGCCGTTCATCCTCGCTGCGGGTGCCGACCTGACCGCCCTGCGGTCCGCCGGCTCCGCCGACGCGATCCGCACCATCGCCGAGCTCGGCCACTTCGTCTTCGGCAAGCTCGACTCGGCCGTCGGCGGCAAGAAGTCCTTCGGCTTCATCAACGGCCTCGCCCTCGGCGGTGGCCTCGAGGTCGCGCTCAACTGCGACTACCGCACGTCCATCGACTCCCTGCCCGCCGCGGGCCTGCCCGAGGTCATGCTCGGCCTGGTGCCCGGCTGGGGTGGCGCGTGGCTCGTCCCGAACCTCATCGGTGCCGCCGGCGCCGTGAAGATCGCGCTCGAGAACCCCCTCAACCAGGGCAAGGTCCTCAAGGGCACCGAGCTCTTCGAGGCCGGCCTGTCGGACGCGTCGTTCGGTGGTGCCGACTTCCTCGAGCAGTCGCTCGTGTGGGCCGGCAAGGTGCTCACCGGCGAGATCACCGTCGAGCGCCCCGAGGTCGACCGCGGCCAGGCCTGGGACGACGCCGTCGCCTGGGGCCGCGCCGTCGCCGCCGGCAAGACCGGTGGCAAGTCGGTCTCCGCGACCCGCCTGCTCGACCTGGTCGAGGCAGCCAAGAGCAACACCAAGGCCGAGGGCTTCGCGCTCGAGGACCAGGCGCTCGTCGACATGGCGCAGACCCCGGAGCTCGAGGCCTCGCTGTACTCCTTCGACCTGGTCCAGAAGCGCGCCAAGCGCCCGGCCGGTGCGCCCGACAAGGCACTGGCCCGCAAGGTCACCAAGGTCGGCATCATCGGCGCCGGCCTGATGGCCTCGCAGTTCGCGCTGCTCTTCGCCCGCCGCCTCAAGGTCCCGGTCGTGATGACCGACCTCGACCAGTCGCGCGCCGACAAGGGTGTCGCCTACGTCCACGGCGAGATCGACAAGCTGGCCGCCAAGGGCCGCGTGACGACCGACATGGCGAACCGGCTCAAGGCCCTCGTCACCGCTGAGGTCGACTACGAGAAGGCCTTCTCGGACGCCGACTTCATCATCGAGGCCGTCTTCGAGGAGATGGGCGTCAAGAAGACCGTCTTCGCGAACGCCGAGAAGGTGGCCCCGGCCGAGGCGGTCTTCGCGACCAACACCTCGTCGCTGTCGATCACCGAGATGGCAGCCGACCTCGAGCACCCCGAGCGGGTCGTGGGCTTCCACTTCTTCAACCCGGTCGCGATCATGCCGCTCGTCGAGATCATCACCGGCGAGAAGACCTCCCAGGAGGCGCTCGCGACGGCGTTCGCCACCTCGAAGGGCCTCGGCAAGACCTCGATCCTGGTCAAGGACTCGCCGTCGTTCATCGTCAACCGCCTGCTCGGCCGCTTCATGGGCACCGTCGCGCAGATCGTCGACGAGGGCACCCCGGTCAAGGACGGCGACGCCGCCTTCGCCGGCCTGACCCCGATGCCGCCGTTCGTGCTGCTCGGCCTGGTCGGCCCGGCGATCGCGCTGCACAACAACGAGACGCTGCACCGGGCCTTCCCGGACCGCATGTACGTCTCGCCGTCGCTGCAGCGGGTCGTCGAGGCGAAGCTCCCCGGCTTCTACGGTGCCGACGGCAGCGTCGCCCCCGAGGTCGAGGCGCTGCTGGAGAAGCCGGCCAACCCGGTCGTCAAGACCGTCGAGGAGACGCGCACCGCGGTCCTCGAGGCGATGGCCGACGAGATCAACCGGATGCTCGAGGAAGGTGTCGCCTCCGCTCCGGAGGACATCGACCTGGCGATGATCACGGGTGCCGGCTTCCAGTTCTGGAACGGTGGCATCACGAAGCTGCTCGACCGTGAGGGCATCTCCGAGAAGGTCACCGGCAAGAAGTTCCACGCCTGATCGAGCACCACTGCGCACTAACGTCATAGGACCTGGCTGCTCTAGCAGCCAGGTCCTATGACGTTGTGGGTGCGGACGCCAGTCAGACCGGGTCGTAACCGCCCACGCGCGCCACCGTGCCCACCCGGCTGTGGCGGTATCCGTAGACCGCGTAGACGACCGCGCCGATGAGCATCCAGATGCCGAAGCGGAGCCAGGTCTCGCCGCTCAGGTTGAGCATCAGGTAGACGCACACCAGCGACGCGACCACCGGCAGCACAGGCGAGAACGGCACGCGGAAGCCGCGCTCGAGGTCCGGACGCGTCCGGCGCAGCACCGGCACTGCGAGCGAGACCAGCGCGAACGCCGCCAGCGTGCCGATGTTGACCATCTCCTCCAGCTTGCCGATCGGCGTGAGCGAGGCGACCACCGCGACGAGCAGCGTGATGCCGGCGCTGATGACCAGCGGCGTGCCGGTGCGGCCGTTGACCTTCGCCAGCCCCTCGGGCAGCAGCCCGTCACGCGCCATCGCGAAGACGACGCGGACCGCGCCGATCATGAGGGTCATCACCACGGTCGTCAGGCCGGCGACGGCACCCGCCGAGATGAGCGTGGCGTAGCCGTCCTTGCCGTGCGTGATGAAGGCCTTCGCGAGCGCTGCGTCGGGGTCGATCTGGTCGTAGCGGACCATGCCGGTGATCACGAGCGCGACGGCGACGTAGAGGACTGTGCAGATCGCCAGCGAGCCGAGGATGCCGATCGGCAGGTCGCGCTGCGGCCGACGCGCCTCCTCGGCGGTCGTCGCGACGACGTCGAAGCCGATGTAGGCGAAGAAGACGACCGACGCGGCCGACACGATGCCGAGCACGCCGTACACCTGCGGCTCGATGCCGAAGAGGCTCTGGACGAGCGGAGTGTGCAGCCAGCCGCCCTGGGCACCAGCGGTGCCCGCGGCCTCCGGGACGAAGGGCGCGTAGTTGCCGCCGTCGATGAAACCGATGCCCGCGACGATCACGAATAGCACGATGAAGAGCTTCACCGCCACCAGCACCAGGTTGACCCGCATGCTCTCCTTGATGCCGTAGCAGACCAGCGCACCGAGCAGCGCGACCAGCACGAACGCCGCGAGGTTGAACGTGCCGTCGGGGCCGAGGCCCGCGGGCCAGGTGACGCCCAGCTGGTCCAGGAAGGTCACGAAGTAGGTGCTCCACCCCTGGGCGACCACGCTCGCACCGAGCAGGCACTCCAGGAGCAGGTCCCAGCCGATGATCCAGGCGACCAGCTCGCCGAGCGTCGCGTAGGAGAACGTGTACGCCGACCCGGCGACCGGCACCGTCGAGGCGAACTCCGCGTAGCAGAGGGCGGCCAGCGCACAGCAGAACGCTGCGATGAGGAAGGAGATCACGACACCCGGCCCCGCGTAGTCGCGGGCGACCCGGCCGGTGAGGGTGAAGATGCCGGCACCGATGACCACACCCACACCGAAGACCGTGAGGTCGAGGGCGGTCAGGTCCTTGCGGAGCCGGTGTTCGGGTTCGGCGGTCTCGGCGAGGGACTCCTCGACCGACTTGGTGCGCAGTACGTTCATGCCCGAAACGCTAGCGGACGCGGGTCAGCCGAAGTTCCTCACGATCTGGCGCCCCGCTTCAGCGGCGAGCTCGGAGCCGGTCATCCCGACGACGCGTTGCAGCACCTCGTCCTGCCCGCTCTCGGTGGTGCCGTCGCCCGCCCCCATCTCGGCCAGGAGCGCCCACAGCCGGTCCTCGCCGAAGCGGTCGGCGACGACCTCGCAGGCCCACCACGAGATGCCGTAGTTGGCGGAGGTGTGCTCGGCGTTGAAGTCGGCATCGCCCGGCAGCGCGGTCAGGCCACCCTGTGCCATCTCCACCGCGTCACGCGCGATGACCCGCTCTTCGCGCGGGACGTCGCGGACGGAGACCCACTCCGCGATGCCCTCCGCGAGCCAGATCGGGACCCGGTCGTCACGCTCGGCGATCGCCACGTGGGTCAGCTCGTGACGGATCAGCCGGTCTCGCCGGGGCTCGTCGCGACCGAGCATGCGCGGATGCAGCATGAACCGGACCGAGGCGAGCGCGGGGTTGCTGCCCCCGGCCGGCACGCTGAACGCGACCCCCTCGAGCCGCTCCGGGTCGCCGCCCGGCAGCTCGTCGAGCGAGGCCATCTGCGCGACGTCGCTGAGCGCGTAGACGACGACGTGGTGGGACCACTCGACGGGGATGCGCGGTGCGATGTCAGCCAGGCCGCGTCGGACCGCGCGCATCACCTGGTGGGCGTCGTCGATGCTGCGCGTGTCGAAGATGCCGAGCACGCCACCCTCGTGCTCTGCCTCGATGCGGGTGCGCTCCCACGGCTGCAGGTCGACGTCGTGCGCGCCGTCGTACGTCGCATCGTGGTCGGAGGCCAGCTCCCACTCGCCGTCCACCCGGGCGAAGGTGAAGAGCGCCGGCGTGCGCACCGGCACCGCGTCGTACCCCTCGAGCTGCATGATCACGGTGACCTCGGCCTGCGCGCGGCCGTCAGGGAGCTGCGTGACGCCGTGCGCCTCGAGGTCGTACGCCGCGAGCGGCAGCTCCTGGAGGTTGGCGAAGAGCCGCTGTTGGCGTTTCCGGAACGGCGACGGCCGTGGGTCGACGGAGTCCATGAACGCCGGCTGGTCGTGGAGCATGACCGCCTTCGCGCGGCCGGCGAGAAGCGAGGTGAGCGCCGCGTCGGCCGACGGGCTGTCGGGCGACGGCTCCGGTGCGCTGGTGGTCGGCGAGGTGCACCCCGCGAGCAGCAGGGTGCCGAGCACCAAGGTCGCCAGCGGCCGGCGCGGGCCGCGTCGCGGGTCAGCCGACGCGCTGGGCATCGACAGCAGCTGCGATCGCCTCGGTGAGGCGCTCCGGGCTCAGGCCGACCCGCTCCAGGATCACGGCACGCTTGGCGTGGTCGAGGAACTCCTGCGGGATGCCGTGGAGCTGGACCGGCGTGCGGACGCCGGCGGCGGTGAGCGTCTGCAGCAGCGCGGCGCCGACACCGCCGATGACGCCGTTGTCCTCGATGCTCACCACCAGCTGGTGCGTGCGAGCGAGTTCCACGAGTGCAGGGTCGACCGGCTTGACCCAGCGCGGGTCGACGACGGTGACGCCGATGCCGCGCGCCTCGAGGAGCGCCGCGGTCTCGAGTGCCGGCGCGGCCATCGCGCCGACGGCGACGATCAGGACGTCGGAGGCCGCTCCGCGCGCGAGCACGTCGACACCGCCGACGCGGTCGACGGCCGGCAGGTCGAGCGGCGGCGGGCCCTTGGGAAAGCGGACCACGGTCGGGGCGTCCTCGACCGCGACCGCTTCGCGGAGCAGCTCGCGCAGGCGGGCGCCGTCGCGCGGCGCGGCGATCGCCAGCCCCGGGACGACCTGGAGGATCGACATGTCCCACATGCCGTTGTGGCTCGCGCCGTCGTCACCGGTGACGCCCGAACGGTCCAGCACGAAGGTGACCCCGCAGCGGTGCAGCGCGACGTCCATGAGGACCTGGTCGAAGGCGCGGTTGAGGAAGGTCGCGTAGACCGCCACCACCGGGTGGACCCCACCCATCGCCAGGCCGGCGGCGGACGTCGCCGCGTGCTGCTCGGCGATGCCGACGTCGAAGGTGCGCTCGGGGAACCGCGCGGCGAAGCGGTCGAGGCCCACCGGGTGCATCATCGCCGCCGTGATCGCGGCGATGTCGCTGCGCTCCTCCCCCAGCTTCACCATCTCGTCGGCGAAGACGTCGGTCCAGATCGCAGCCTTCGGCTGCTCCTCACCGGTCGCGACGTCGAACGGACCGGGCGCGTGGAACTGGTCGGCCTCGTGCTGCTCGGCTGCGACGTAGCCGTTGCCCTTGCGGGTCAAGGCATGCACGATCACCGGGCCGTTGAAGCGCTTGGCCAGCGCGAGGGCCTGCTCGAGTGCCTCGCGGTCGTGGCCGTCGATCGGGCCGACGTACTTCAAGCCGAGGTCCTCGAAGAGGCCCTGCGGGGCGATGGCGTCCTTGACGCCCTTCTTCATCGCGTGCAGGGCGTCGTAGGCGAGCGGACCGACACCGGGGATCGCGTTGAGGCGGCGCTTGACCACGTCGAGCGCCTGCTCGTAGCGCGGGTCCGTCCGCAGGCTGGTGAGTGCGGTCGCGAGGCCGCCGATCGTCGGCGTGTAGGACCGCTCGTTGTCGTTGACGACGATGACCAGCCGGCTGTCGTGGGAGATCGCGATGTTGTTGAGCGCCTCCCAGGCCATGCCGCCGGTGAGCGCGCCGTCACCGATCACGGCGACCACGTGGCGGTCCTCCCCACGCAGGGCGTAGGCCTTGGCCAGCCCGTCGGCGTAGCTGAGGCTGGTCGACGCGTGGGAGTTCTCCACCACGTCGTGCTCGGACTCGGCACGGCTCGGGTAGCCGGAGAGGCCGCCCTCCTGCCGGAGCGTGTCGAAGAGGCCCGCGCGGCCGGTCAGCAGCTTGTGAACGTAGGACTGGTGGCCGGTGTCGAGGACGACCCGGTCATGCGGCGAGTCGAAGACCCGGTGGATCGCCAGCGTCAGCTCGACCACGCCGAGGTTGGGGCCCAGGTGCCCACCCGTGCGCGAGCAGGTCTGCACGAGCGTCTCGCGGATCTCCGCAGCCAGCTCGTCGAGCTGCGCGGCGGTCAGGCCGTCGAGGTCACGAGGGGTCGAGATCGACTCCAGGTAGCCCATTGATCTCCTCCGGCCTCGCTGTGGATGAATGGGAAGTCTAGCCGTGCGGATGCCCGGCCAGCGCGCTGTGGCTCGCCGAGCCGACGAACCCGGGCAGCAGCGCCGCGGCACCCAGCGTCAGGTCGAGTGCGAGCACGGCCTCGCCTGCCACGAAGACCATCTGCCGTCCCTCCCCGCAGACGACGTCGGCATCGGTGGCCGCGGTGGCCCCGGCGTACAGGTGGACGGCGTCGAGCCGCCCCGGACGGTGCTGGACGAGCGCGACGCCGATCTCCTCCAGCGGCCCGTCCGGCGTCAGGCCGGTCTCCTCGAGCAGCTCCCGGTACGCCGCTGCGAGGGGCTCCTCCCCCGGCTCCACGTGGCCTCCGGGCAGGCCCCACTTCTCGGGGTCGATCTCGGGGTGCTCGTCGCGCTCCTGCATGAGGATCCAGCCACGCGGATCGACGAGCGCAACGCTGGCGAAGACACGGTCGACGGCCCGGTTGGCGGCACACCCGGCGGTCATCGGCCGCCCGCCAGCGCGGCGTACGTGGTCGAGGCGAGGAAGGCGGGGACGAAGTGGCGTGCGGACTCCCACAGGTCGAGCCCCTGCACCGTCGCCGGATCGACGAACACCATCTGCCGACCCTCGTGGCAGACGACCTCGGCGTCGGTCAGCGCCGCCCGGCCGGCCCACAGCTGGTAGTGCGCAACGCGGTCTTCCTCGGCGTAGCGGAAGACCTCGTCGCGCCAGAGCCGGAGCGACCCCGCCGGTAGCACGACGCCGGTCTCCTCGGCGAGCTCGCGGTAGGCGGCGTCCTCATGGCTCTCACCCAGCTCGACATGGCCACCCGGCGGCCCCCACTGGTCGGGGCAGCGCGGGGCGAGCTCATCGCGCTCCTGCAGGAGCAGCTCACCGGCCGTATTGACGAGCAGGACGTTGACAGTGCGGTGCACGGCTCAGGCCGCCGTGCCCGCCGAGGTGGCGTAGCGGACCACGCCACCCGCGCAGCTCGCCATCGGCTCCGGAGCGGTGTGACCGTCGGCGTACTCCTCCAGGAAGGCGTCCAGGCCCTCGTCGTCGGCACCGGTGAGGACGAGCTGGCGGCCCCAGACAGTCGCGACGACCGGACCGGGGAGCCCGTCGTACGGCGAGAGGATGCCCTCGGCGGGAAGCTTGCGGGCCAGGTCGGCGACGTCGTCCTCGTCGAGGCCCGGCTCGTAGGTGATCCAGACCGTGCCGTGCTCGAGGGCATGGACGGCGAGGCCCTCGTCGACCGGGCGGTCGTAGACGCCGCAGGCGAGCCACTGGGGCGCGTGCTCACCGCCGGCCGGCGGTGAGGTCTCCCAGTGGGGCTCCAGGACGTGGTCGCGGCTGGTGATCGTGTAGGCGCGGACGTCGTTGACCGATGTCTCCTCGTCGGGCACCGCGATCGCGGCACCGAGCCCACCGACTGCCAGCACCCCCGCGAGGCCGACTGCCACCCAGGGCGCGCGGCTCACGCGGAGCCCTCGGCGTTCGCGTCGCTCCCGGGGGTCTCCGGCGTCTGCGGGTTCTCCGGGCCCAGCAGGGCCTCGATGCGCTCCACCTTCGCCGCGAGCTGACCGTCCCAGCCGGGCCGGACGTCAGCCTTCAGCACCAGGCTGACCCGCGGGCTGACAGCCGCCACCGCCTCGACGGCGCGCTTCACGACGTCCATGCAGGCGTCCCAGTCACCTTCGATGTTGGTGAACATGGCGTTGGTCTCGTGCGGCAGCCCGGACTCGCGGACGACGCGGACGGCAGCGGCGACCGCCTCGCTGACACCGCCGGTCTCGTCACCCGTGCTGGGGCTGATGCTGAACGCCACGATCATGCGTCCAGTCTCCCACCCGGGCGCGGCACCTGCTCGGCCAGGTGCGCAGGGGCCTGCACGCAGTAGGAGTCGGTGAGCAGCTCGGCGATCTCGTCCCAGTCGGTGTCATCGTCGAGCGCGAGGCCGACGACGTTCGCTCCCCAGCTCGCCTTGAAGTACGGCGGCCCGAGGTGCTGCAGCGCCATCACCTCGTCGGGCTCCGCACGTACGACGAGGCGGATCAGCTGGTCCTCGCCCCCGAAGACGTGGGCGACGGTCGCTGCTCCGACCTTCCAGCTGGTGCCGGTCCAGGCCCGGGCCTGCCTGCACTGCGGGAGCCTGCTGAGCGTCGCGTCGATGCGGTCGACCCACTCCGGTGGCGGGTCCGGTCGCTCGGCCACGTCAGCCCTCGAGGAGGCTGAGCCGGACCTCGCGGTCGGGGTTGTCGACGTTGAGATCGACCAGGCAGATGCTCTGCCACGTGCCGAGCGCGAGCTGGCCCTGGATGACCGGGATGGTGGCGTACGGCGGCACGAAGGCCGGCATCACGTGGTCGCGACCGTGCCCCCTGCTGCCGTGCCGGTGGCGCCACCGGTCGTCCTTGGGGAGGAGGTCAGCGAGCGCGTGGAGCAGGTCGTCGTCGGAGCCCGCACCGGTCTCGAGGATCGCCACCCCCGCCGTGGCGTGCGGGACGAAGACGTGGAGGAGGCCATCGGCTGCTGCTGCGACGAAGTCGGCGCACCTGGCGGTGAGGTCGAGCACGACCTCCTGCCGGCCGGTGTGGACCTGGATCACCTCGGAGCGCATGGCGTCAGGCTAGTGCGGGGCTCCGACACCCGGCACGAGGTCGCTCACCCTCAGGCGAGCGAGCGCGTCACGGCACTGCGACTTGACCGTGCCGACCGAGATGCCGAGCGCCTCTGCCGTCTGCCGCTCGGTCATGTCCTCGTAGTAGCGCAGCACGATGACCGCCCGCTGCCGCGGCGCGAGGGTTGCAAGAGCGGAGCGGAGCGCCTCGCGCCCGGCCACGTCGACGTCGGGCTGGTGCTGCTCCGGGAGCTCCGCGGAAGCGATCTCGCGCCAGCGCCGACGGCGCCAGCGGTTGACGCTCTCCCGGGCAAGGATTGCGCGGACGTAGGGCTCGGGGTCGTCAGCGATCCGCCCCCACTTGGGCACGGCCTTGATCAGGGCTGTCTGCACGAGATCGTCGGCGTCCTCTCCGTTGCCGGTGAGCAGGTACGCCGTGCGCACCAGCGCCGGGCGCCGCGCTCCGACGTACGCGGTGAACTGCTCCTCAACGGACGACACGGGAACGCCTCCACAGCAGGAGGGAACCGAGCCCGCTGGCCAGGACGATCACGAGGCCGACGCCGAGGACGACGCGCGGATTCAGCGGTGCATCGGGGGCCGGGGCGTCCCACGTGGGCCAGGTCCACGCGTCGGCTGCGAAAAGGTGATTGCCACTTCCAGTTGCCCGGGCAGGCTCGATGAACTCGTCGACGGCACCGGTCTCGACGTCCAGCACCACGTACTCCCAGCGCTCGTGATCGGTGTTCCGGTCCGCCACCCTGGTGACGACGAGGTGCTCCTCGTCGCGCCACGCCACCGGCGTGAGGCCCGTCGAGCGAGGAACCTGGTCCAACCTCACAGCCGGGCAGACCTTGCAGACGGCACCGGACTGCAGCCGGGCCGCCTCCGCCTCCGATGCCGGGCCGACGAGCACGGGTGCCGGCTCGTTGCTGTAGCTCGATGGGTCTCCGTCTGGATCATGGCGTCCGGCGAGCATCGTTCCGCCGGGGCTCAGCAGGAGCTCGCCCTCCCATCCGCGCGCGACCTTGACGGTCCGCTCGGTGCGGCCGCGCGCATCCAGGATCGTCACGCCGGACCGGCCCGAGAGCACGGCTCGGGAGCCCGTGGTCGTGGCCATCTCCCCCGGCAGGACGACACCGCCCGGGAGTCGCTCCATGCGGTCGGTCTCGGGGTCCCACGACATCGTGCGTCCGTTGACGCCCGAGCTCGGGTCCCCCTCCACCCGCTCGAACCACGAGACCCAGACCTTGTCACCGACCCATGCCGGGCGCTCGCCACCGATCCCATGAGGCGAGTCGATGGCGCGGCGCACGACATCGCCGGTCACGGTGTCGTAGACCGCGATTCCGTCGGCCTCGATGGCGAACTCGTCGGCGGAATGCCCACCCCCGCCGTACCAGTAGGCCAGCTTCCGGCCATCTGCGGAGAGCGCGATGGTGTCGCCCCATGCCCCACCAGTCGTGCTCAGACCCGGCAGCGAAAGGAAGCGATACTGCCCCGTCACCGCGGAGACACCGACGTACGCCGTCTCGCCTCCGACCAGGTCACGCTCCACGCCACCCGTGATCACGAGCGCGAGCGGGCCGATCGGCCCCTCCTCTGCTGTCGTCGGGAGCCACGCGGAAGGCACGTGCAGCCGGTCGGGCACACGCAACGTGTCACCTTGGACCGCAGGCACGGGGGTGGTCACCAACCCGGTCCCCGGAAGTGCCAGCCCGGTCGCACCGATGCCGGCGAGCACCGCGCAGGCGGCGAGCCCTGCCGCCGCCGTACGCCGGCGCTGCCGCCGCTTGCCCGCGCGCCACAACACAGCGGGATCAGCGGGCCCCGGTGACGCCACATCACCGGCCAGGTCGGCCAGGCGCTGGTGCAGCTGCTCGGTCATCGCTCCTCCTCGGGATGAAGTCTCACCTGTACTCACGCCACGAGCGGGGCATAAGGAGGGGTCGGCTCCGGGAAACCGTGCACAGGAACGGTTTCACACCCGTGAAATGCCGGAACCGCCCGGGAAACCGTGCACAGGCAGGGTTTCCCGGGCGGCCCGGATCGTCAGCGACAGCGTCAGCCGTTGTTGACCAGGTTGCGCAGGACGTACTGCAGGATGCCGCCGTTGCGGTAGTAGTTCGCCTCACCGGGGGTGTCGATGCGGACGACCGCGTCGAACTCCACACCGGTGTCGGTCGACACGCGGACCGTCTTCGGCGTACGACCCTCGTTGAGCTCGGTGACGCCGGTGACCGAGAAGGTCTCCTCGCCGGTCAGGCCCAGCGAGTCGGCGTTCTGGCCGGCCGGGAACTGCAGCGGGAGGACACCCATGCCGATCAGGTTCGAGCGGTGGATGCGCTCGTACGACTCGGCGATGACGACCTTGACGCCCAAGAGCGAGGTGCCCTTGGCGGCCCAGTCACGCGACGAGCCCGAGCCGTACTCCTTGCCCGCCAGGACGACGAGCGGGATGCCCGCGGCCTGGTAGTTCTGCGAGGCGTCGTAGATGAAGCCGACCGGACCACCCTCGACGGTGAAGTCACGGGTGTAGCCACCCTCGGTGCCCGGGGCCACCTGGTTGCGCAGGCGGATGTTGGCGAACGTGCCGCGGATCATGACCTCGTGGTTGCCGCGGCGCGAGCCGTAGGAGTTGAAGTCACGCGGCTCCACGCCGTTGGCGGTGAGGTACTGGCCTGCCGGGGTGTCGCCCTTGATGTTGCCCGCCGGCGAGATGTGGTCGGTGGTGACCGAGTCGCCGAGCTTGAGCAGGACGCGCGCACCGGTGACGTCGGTGACCGGGGAGGTCTCCAGCGACATGCCGTCGAAGTACGGAGCCTTGCGGACGTACGTCGAGGACTCGTCCCACTCGAAGGTGTTGCCCTCCGGGGTGGGCAGCGACTGCCAGCGCTCGTCGCCGGCGAAGACGTCGGCGTAGTCCTTGGTGAACATCTCCTGGGTGATCGACTCGGCGATGACCTGCTCGACCTCGGTCGGCGAGGGCCAGATGTCCTTGAGGAAGACGTCGTTGCCGTCGGTGTCCTGGCCGATCGCGTCGTTGAACAGGTCGATGTTCATGTTGCCGGCGATGGCGTAGGCGATGACCAGCGGCGGGGAGGCCAGGTAGTTCATCTTCACGTCGGGATTGATACGACCCTCGAAGTTGCGGTTGCCGGAGAGGACCGACACGACGGCGAGGTCGTGCTCGTTCACCGCGGCGGAGACCTCGGGGATGATCGGGCCGGAGTTGCCGATGCAGGTCACGCAGCCGTAGCCGACGAGGTCGAAGCCGAGCTTCTCGAGGTACGGCGTGAGGCCGGACTTGTCGTAGTAGTCGGTGACGACCTTGGAGCCGGGCGCGAGGGTGGTCTTGACCCACGGCTTGCGGGTCAGGCCCTTCTCGACGGCCTTCTTCGCCAGCAGCGCGGCGCCGAGCATGACCGACGGGTTGGACGTGTTGGTGCAGGAGGTGATCGACGCGATGGTGACGGCGCCGTTCTCCAGCTCGAACGACGTGCCGTCGGCCAGCGTGACCGGGACCTTGGCGTCGACCTGGGTCGTGTACGTCGGCAGGTGGCCGGCGAACGACGTGGCCGCATCGGTGAGCTGGACACGGTCCTGCGGACGCTTCGGGCCGGCGATCGACGGGACGACCGTCGAGAGGTCCAGCTCCAGCTTCTCGGAGAAGCGCGGCTCCGCGTCGGGGTCGAGCCAGAGGCCCTGCTCCTTGGCGTACGCCTCGACCAGCGCGAGCTGCTGCTCGTCACGGCCGGTCAGCCGGAGGTAGTTGATCGTCTCGTCGTCGATCGGGAAGATGCCGATCGTAGAGCCGAACTCGGGCGACATGTTGCCGATGGTGGCGCGGTTTGCGAGCGGGAGCGCGGCAACACCGGCGCCGTAGAACTCGACGAACTTGCCGACGACGCCGTGCTTGCGGAGCTGCTCGGTGATCGTGAGGACCAGGTCGGTCGCGGTCGTGCCCTCGGGCAGGTCGCCGGTGAGCTTGAAGCCGACGACGCGCGGGATGAGCATCGAGACCGGCTGGCCGAGGAGGGCCGCCTCTGCCTCGATGCCGCCGACGCCGAAGCCGACGACGCCGAGGCCGTTGACCATCGTGGTGTGCGAGTCGGTGCCGACGCAGGTGTCGGGGTAGGCCTGGAGGACGCCGTCCACCGTGCGGGTGAAGATCGTGCGGGCCAGGTGCTCGATGTTGACCTGGTGGACGATGCCGGTGCCCGGCGGGACGACCTTGAAGTCGTCGAACGCCGTCTGGCCCCAGCGGAGGAACTGGTAGCGCTCACGGTTGCGCTGGTACTCGATCTCGGTGTTCTTCTCGAACGCGTCCTTCGAGCCGAACGCCTCGGCGATGACGGAGTGGTCGATGACCATCTCGGCCGGCGAGAGCGGGTTGATCTTCGACGGGTCGCCGCCGAGGTCGGCCGCAGCCTCACGCAGGGTGGCGAGGTCGACGATGCAGGGGACGCCGGTGAAGTCCTGCATGATCACGCGCGCAGGCGTGAACTGGATCTCCTTGTCGGGCTCCGCGGTCTCGTCCCAACCGGCAAGCGCACGGATGTCGTCGGCCGTGATGTCCGCGCCGTCCTCGGTGCGGAGGAGGTTCTCCAGCAGCACCTTGAGGGAGAAGGGAAGGCTGTCGACGTCGAGGCCCTCGCCCGCGACGGCGTTGAGCCGGAAGATCTCGTACGACGTCCCGTTGACGTCGAGGGCGCCCTTGGCGCCGAAGCTGTCCTGACTGGCCATCAGTCACTTACTCCTCGTGTTGGTAGTGCTGCGCAACTCGGACCCATCCTGCCGTGCACCCGCGGTGGCGGGTAGTGCGACGGTGGAAGTCTCAGAAACCGAAGTCTCTTGATATCAAGATACATCACGTCGAGTGAAACGGGCTACACATTCGACGTGGTGCGTCATCGGGAAGAGGTCGAACGCGCGAAGCGCCGTGAGCCGGTAGCCGTGCTGGCCGAAGAGCGCCACGTCGCGGGCGAGGGCGGCGGGGTCGCACGCCACGTACGAGACGGTCCGCGGAGCGCGGTCGACGATCTGCGTGACGACAGCCTGCTTGGCGCCCTCGCGGGGCGGGTCGAGGACGACGAGGTCGAACGGCTCGTCGTAGGACTCCTTGAGCGTCTCGGCGACCCCGCCGGCCACTGCCGTCGCGTGCCGGAACGCTGCGAGGTTGCGCTTGGCGTGCGTCGTCGCCACGGCGTCACCCTCGATGGCGACGACCTTGCCGCCCGCACCGACTGCTTCCGCGAGGTACGCCGCGAAGAGGCCCACGCCGGAGTAGAGGTCGAGCGCCTTCTCCCCCGGCTGGGGATCGAGCTGCGACAGCACCGTGTCGACCAGGATCCGCGGCGCGTGCGGGTGCACCTGCCAGAAGCCGTCGGCCTCCACCTGGTAGGTCCGCTCCCCCGCGTCCGCGGTCACGGTGCGGCTGACGATCCCACCGCCGTCGGCCGGGTGGTCGGCTTCTTCGCGGACGGTGATCAGGCAGTCGTCGACCTCGATCACGTCGCGCGAGCGGTGCTTGCGCAGACCCTTGCGGCCGGGCGCACCGGGCAGCCCGACGAACGTCGTCCGCGTGCGCCAGCGCAGGCCGGCCTTGAGCTGCTTGTCGCCGCCGGAGCAGTCCTCGACCACGAGCCCGGTGACCAGCGGGTCAGCCGGGTCGAGCTTCGCGATGCGGACCAGCTGCTCGCGCACGACGGTCGCCTTGAGCTCGCGCTGCGCCGCCGGCTTCACGTGCTGGAAGTCGCAACCGCCACACCCGCCAGGCCCGGCGACGTCGCACGGCGCGGTGACCCGGTCCTTCGACGGCGTGAGCACCTCGACGGCGTCACCGCGCCAGAACCGGTCGCCCTCGGTGCCCTCCGTCAGCTCGACGACGACGGTCTCCCCGGGCAGCGCGTGCCGGACGAAGACGACACGGGTCTCGCCCGCCTCACCGACCGGAACGCGGGCGATGCAGAAGCCACCGTGGGCGATGTTGCCCACCTCGACGGTGTGCCGCTGGCCGACGACGGAGGCGCCGCGCGCCTTCCGCTCACGGTTGACCCGCGGGTTGCGGCGGCGGTGCTGGTTGGTGCTCATTCGGTCTCGTTCCCCACGTTGTCACTGTCATTGTCACGCGCACGTCCACTGCGCAGGTCGCCGGCGTGCACGCGACCCTCGTCGCGCAGCTCACGCTCCAGCGCCACCGCGGAGGACCGCAGCTGGAACGGAACGGAGGTCACCATCACGCCGGGGGTGAAGAGAAGCCGGCCCTTCAGGCGCAGCGCGGTCTGGTTGTGGAGCAGCTGCTCCCACCACCGGCCGACGACGTACTCCGGGATGTAGACCGCGACGACGCCGCGGGGGTACTGCTTCCGGACCTCCACGGCGTAGTCGACGATCGGCCGGGTGATCTCGCGGTACGGCGAGTGCAGGACCTTGAGGGGTACGTCGATGCCGCGCTCGTCCCACTGGTCGAGCAGGCGCCGGGTGGCGTTGTCGTCGATGTCGACGAAGACCGCTTCGAGGGTGTTGGGCCGGGTCGCCTTCGCGAACGCGAGCGCGCGCAAGGTCGGCTTGTGGAGCTTGGAGACCAGCACGACCGCGTGCACGCGTGTCGGCATGATCTTGTCCTGCTCGTCCGCCTCGAGCTCGACCGCGACCCGGTCGTAGTGCGAGCGGATGCCCTTCATGATGATGAAGAAGACGACCATCGCAATGATCGTGATCCACGCGCCGGCCAGGAACTTGGTGACCAGCACGATGACCAGGACGACCGACGTCATGCCCAGGCCGAAGGCGTTGATGATCCGCGAGCGCACCATGCGGCGGCGTACGGCCGGCTCACGCTCGGTCTTCAGGTGGCGTGTCCAGTGCCTGATCATGCCGAGCTGGCTGAGGTTGAACGACACGAAGACGCCCACGATGTAGAGCTGGATCAGCTTGGTCGTCTCCGCGTCGAAGGCGAGGATCAGCACGATCGCCATCACCGCCAGGAAGATGATGCCGTTGCTGTAGGCGAGCCGGTCACCACGCGAGGCGAGCGCCCGGGGCGCGAAGCCGTCCTGCGCGAGGATCGAGCCGAGCACCGGGAAGCCGTTGAACGCCGTGTTGGCAGCGAGCACGAGGATCACACCCGTGACCGTCGTGACGAAGTAGAAGCCCGGCGAGAAGTCGGCGAACACACCGGCAGCGATCTGCGAGATGACCGGGTGCTGCTCGTAGCCGTCGGGCAGCGCTCCCCCTGCCGACGTTCGCAGCCGGTCGAGCTCGTGCGGGTCGACGTAGCGGATCATCATCTGCTTGGCGAGCACGATGACGCTCATCATCATGGAGATCGCGATCAGGCCCAGCAGGAGCAGCGTGGTCGCGGCATTCTTCGACTTGGGACGCTGGAAGGCGGGCACGCCGTTGGAGATCGCCTCGACACCGGTCAGGGCCGCACAGCCGGACGAGAACGCCCGCGCGAGGAGCAGCATCAGGCCGACCTGTGTCAGCGGCCCCTCCCAGCCCTCCGCCCGGTCGATCTCGAGGTGGGCACTCTCGGCCAGGGGCAGCGTGCCGTTGGCCAGCTCGATCAGGCCGTAGCCGCACATCCCCAGGATGGCGAGCATGAAGAGGTAGGTCGGCACCGCGAAGAACGCACCCGACTCGCGCACGCCGCGGAGGTTCATGGCCGCCAGGGCGACGACGGCCACCGCTGCCGCCATCGCCTCGTGGCCGATGAGCGACGGGATCGCGCCCGCGGCGTACTGCGCTGCCGAGGAGATCGACACCGCGACGGTCAGGACGTAGTCAACGAGCAGCGCGCTCGCGACGGTCACACCGGCGGTGCGGCCGAGGTTGACGGTCGCCACCTCGTAGTCGCCGCCACCGGAGGGGTAGGCGTGCACGGTCTGGCGGTAGGACGCGACCACGGTGAGCATGACGAGCGCGACCGCGATGCCGATCTTCCAGGACCAGACGTACGCCGAGGCGCCAGCCACCGAGAGCATGATGAAGACCTCGTCGGGCGCATAGGCGACCGACGAGAGCGCGTCGCTGGCGAAGACGGGAAGCGCGATGCGCTTCGGGAGCAAGGTCTCTCCCAGCTGGGAGGAACTGAGCTTGCGCCCCAGCAGGATGCGCTTCGATACGTCGCCGACACTCACGAGCAGACAGGCTAGACCCTGACCAGCCTCCCGCCTGCGCCAGCGACCCACGAGAGGTGCGCCACGGGCTAGGGTGCTCACGTGCACGTCGTGATCATGGGCTGCGGCCGCGTCGGTTCGACGCTCGCGCGCAGCCTCGAGGACCGGAACCACACCGTCGCGGTGATCGACAACAACGCCGATGCCTTCCGACGCCTCGGCCCGTCGTTCAACGGCGAGAAGGTCGTCGGCTACGGCTTCGACCAGGAGGTCCTGGAGAAGGCCGGCATCCGCCGCGCCGACGCGTTCGCCGCAGTCTCCAGCGGTGACAACTCCAACATCATCGCGGCGCGCGTTGCCCGCGAGCAGTTCGGCATCCAGCAGGTCGTCGCCCGGATCTACGACCCGGGTCGCGCCGAGGTCTACCAGCGGCTCGGCATCACCACGGTCGCCACGGTCAAGTGGACGGCCGACCAGGTGCTCCGGCGGCTGCTGCCGGCGGGCGCCGAGCCGGACTTCCGCGACCCGTCGGGCACGATCCGCGTCGACCACATCGCCGCACCCGAGGCCTGGATCGGCCACAAGATGATCGACTTCCAGATCCAGTCGGGCGCTCGCGTCGCCTGGATCGACCGGCTCGGTGAGGGGATCCTCCCGACGCGCGAGACCTTCTTCCAGGAGGGCGACCGACTCCACCTGGTCATGCGCGAGGAGACCGCGGGCTCGGTCTACGACGTCATTTCGAAGGGCCCGGAGGAGCACTGATGAGGGTCGCCATCGCTGGAGCAGGTGCCGTGGGCCGTTCGATCGCCCGCGAGCTCATCGAGAACGGACACGAGGTCCTCCTCGTCGACAAGGAGCCCGACTCCATCCGCCCCGAGCGGGTCCCCAACGCCGAGTGGCTGCTGGCCGACTCCTGTGAGTTGAGCTCGCTCGAGGAGGCACGCTTCGAGCACTGCGACGTGGTGATCGCGGCCACCGGTGACGACAAGGTCAACCTGGTCACCTCGCTGCTGGCGAAGACCGAGTTCGGGGTGCCGCGCACGGTGGCCCGGATCAACCACCCCAACAACGAGTGGCTCTTCACCGAGGCCTGGGGGGTCGACGTCAGTGTCTCGACACCGCGCATCATGTCGGCGCTCGTCGAGGAGGCCGTCTCGGTCGGTGACCTGGTCCGCCTCTTCACCTTCCGCAAGGGCAACGCCAACCTCGTCGAGATGGTGCTTCCCGCGGACTCACCGCACGTCGGGATCCCCGCTGGTCAGGTGAAGTGGCCGGCCAACTGCGCGCTGGTCACGATTCTGCGCGACGGCCAGGTCTATGCGCCTGATGCCGACCAGCCGCTCGAGTCCGGAGACGAGCTCCTCTTCGTCGCGGGTGCCGAGGTCGAGGCGGAGCTCGAGCACCTGCTGTCGCCGCGCACCCACGGGTGACCGCGGCGGCGCTGCGTCAGGCGGCCGACTGGGGCGTGACCGGCGTGCGGTCACGGCCGAGCAGCCAGACCATCAGCGCCAGCGACGCCAGCTGCAGCGGCCAGCCCATGACCAGCTTGCACACACCCAGGATGCCGACGGCGACGCCGGTGTCGAGGGGGCCCTGGCTGGCGGCGAGGTAGACCGGCGCCTGCACGACGACGCGCAGGATGCACGGCGCCACCAGCACCCAGGTCAGCAGGCTGCACAGCTTGCGGACCTGGGAGTCCTCACGCCACCCGGTGGGGTCACCCGTCACGCTGCCGACCATGAAGCCGACCACCGGCCAGCGGGTGAGGATCGAGAGCATCAGCACCGCCGCGTAGCCGGCGTTGTAGAGCACCCCGGGCAGGAAGTAGGCCAGCGCCTGCTCGTCGGCACTGCCCCCGCCGCGGGCCGCCCGCCACGCGAAGGCCGCACCGATGCCGATGCCGAAGAGCGCGTTGACGGCGAACTGCACCGTCTGCCTCTGCACCACGCGGACGGCGAGCGCGACCAGCGCGGCGCCCAGGCTCAGGGCCAGCGCCAACCGGAGGTCGCGCGTGGTCAGGAAGAGCACCGTGAACACGATCGTCGGCACGGCCGCCTCGACCATGCCGCGCTTGCCACCGAGCGCGGTGGCCAGCTGGCGGCGTACGACGGCTTCGACCGTCTCGGTGGTCGCGGGCTGGTCTCCCAGGCCGCGGAGGTCCGCGATGTCGTTCACGACGTGAGCTCGTAGCGCGGGTTGTACATCACCCGGTGACCGTCCTGGAGCCCGATCCGGCCTTCGACCCGGAGCTCGCGACCGGGCGTGATGCCGGTGATCCGGCGTCGGCCGAGCCAGACCAGGGTGAGGACGTCGGAGCCGTCGAAGAGCTCGGCCTCGAGGGCCGGGACACCGCCGCGCGGGCGGAGCGTCACGGTGCGCAGGGCCCCTTGCAGGCTGAGGTGCGTGCGGTCGGGCGCGGCTGCGATCGAGCAGCAGCCCGAGCCCTCGACCGTCCGCTGCAGGTCGCGGGCGTGCTGGTCGGAGCTGTCGGCCCAGCGGCTGATGGTGCGCCTCAGGCGCGAGCGTCCGTCTCCCATGGCTCCAGCCTAGGCGCAGAACTCAGGCGCGGCGCGCGTTGCCGGGAACCGTCAGCGGCAACGGGTCGCCGGGCGCCATCGCACCGGCTCCACGCCGGACCACGAGCGAGGCCAGCGCGTCGTCGTAGGGGCCGCGGACCAGGTCGTCGCGCACCGGAGCGCCGATGAACGTGCCTCGGACGAACCAGCGCGGGCCGTCGATGCCGACGATCCGCGTCTCCTGCAGGACCTGGGTGCCATCGGGCAGCGCCGCGGGGACCCTACAGACCAGCTCGGGACCGAAGCGCCCCGGTGCCTCGGTGGCGGTGCCGCCTCGCTTGGCAGCGTCGGCAGCGATCTGCGGCCGGATCTCGTCCCACATGCTGTCGCCCCGACTGGCGGCGAAGGCACGGACCTCGAGGGCGCCCTCCTCGGCCGCGAAGAGGACCGACTGCACCTGACCGGTGGCCTCCTCGACCTGCATCCGGAGCTCGAAGCCCTCGACCTGGACCAGCACCAGACCACCGAGGTCGACGCGGGGGGTGCCGTCCTCGAGGTCGACCTCGCTGATGTCGAGGGGACGGGGCGGGGCGGGCTGGGCGGGCGCCGCAGGCGCCTCGTCCGCAGCAGGCTGCGCGCCCAGCGTCGTGACGTCGTCGTTCTTCTTGCGGCGGTTGAACATCAGTGGGTGCTCCCAGCAGTGAAGCCAGTAGGGGTGGGCATGGTGGAGGAGGCGAAGCCGCCGGTCGAACCGTGGCCGCCGGCTCCGCGTGCGGTCTCGTCGAGCGCGTCCACCTCGACGAAGCGCGCGTGCTCGACGCGCTGGACGACGAGCTGGGCGATCCGGTCGCCGCGGCGCAGCTCGATGGGCGTCGACGGGTCGAGGTTGACCAGGCAGACCTTGATCTCGCCGCGGTAGCCGGAGTCGACGGTGCCCGGGGCGTTGACGATCGAGAGGCCGGCCTTCCAGGCGAGCCCGCTGCGCGGGTGGACGAGACCGACGAAGCCGTCGGGGAGGGCGATCGCGATGCCCGTCGGGACCAGCTGCCTCTCCCCCGGCGCGAGCGTCACGTCGACGGTCGTGACCAGGTCGGCACCGGCGTCGCCGGGGTGCGCGTAGCCGGGCAGCGGCACGTCCGGGTCGAGCCGGACGATGGCGATCTCACACATGATCGACGACCCTACCTGCGTGCCCGCGAGGGCGGGATGTCAGGATCTCCCCCGTGGAGTACACCGAGCGCCTGTTCGTCCCCCTGCGGTGGTGGGTGCAGGCGACCATGCTCGTGGCGACCTTCTGGCTGGCCCTGGTCGTGGCCGTGCCCCTCCTTGCGGCGAACCTGATCGTCGGCGCGATGGCTGCCCTGGTCGCCGCGGCGTTCGTGCGGTTCGGCGCCTTCCGCGTCGAGGTCGTCGACGGCCAGCTCCGTGCGGGCCGCGCCCACCTCCCCCTGACGTACGTCGGCGAGGTGACGCCGCTCGACAAGGAGCAGACCCGCCTCCTCGCCGGACGCGACGCCAATGCGCGCGCTCACCTCGCGATGCGCCCCTACGTCAAGCGCTCGGTCCGCGTCGAGATCACCGATCCGGCCGACCCGACGCCGTACTGGCTGATCTCGACCCGCCGGCCGAAGCAGCTCGCAGCGGCGCTGGCCGGTCGCCTCGCTCGCTGAGACTGCTTCCGCACTAGGGTGGTCGGAAACGTCCACCCCGAGGAAGGGTTCACCGATGGCTAAGGGCTCAAAGGCCTGGTCGATCATGTCGCTCGGTGCCGCCGTTGGCAGCGCTGCGGTCGCGAAGAAGACGCTCAACACCGGCTGGACCAAGGCCACCGGCAAGACGCCACCGGCCAACCCGGCCGACCCCGACGTCAACGTCTGGGAGGCGGTCGCCTGGGCCGCTGCGAGCGGCACCTTCGTCAACATCCTCAAGATGCTGGCGACCCGCCGGGCGGCGAACTACTACCTCAAGTCGACAGGCCACCTCCCCGCGGAGCTGCAGGCCGACGGCAACAAGGCGCCCGCGTCGAGCAAGGGGAAGCGCAAGAAGTCGAAGGACTCCCCCTCCGACGACCTCGGCACGATCGTCGGTGCCAGCGTCGAGTGACGCTCGCCTGAAGACGCGCGAAGGCCGCTGTTCCCGAGGGGACAGCGGCCTTCGCGCATCCTGGATCAGGCCCGGTGAACAGGCCCAGCGATCAGGCGCAGTCGCGGCAGGTCATCGACTTCTCGTCGGCCAGCTGGCTGCGGTGGTGCACCAGGAAGCAGCTCATGCAGGTGAACTCGTCCTCCTGCTTGGGCTTGACCTCGACGGTCAGCTCCTCGTGGGAGAGGTCGGCGCCGGGCAGCTCGAATGATTCGGCGGCCTCCGCCTCGTCCTCGTCCACCTTGCCCGAGGTCTTGTCGTTTCGACGAGCCTTGAGCTCCTCGATCGAGTCTTCCTTCTGCTCTTCCTCGGTCTTGCGAGGTGCGTCGTAATCAGTCGCCATGCGTATCTCCCAGGTCTTCCGTCTACCGCCGTAGCTCCGTGCAACTCCCGACGGCGGCGCGCCAGATTGTGCACCATCGCCAGCGTCTATGCACGTGCATCGCAGTGTTGCGTGCCGTGAACTGTGCGGCGGTGCGTTCTATTCCCGCGATCAGCCGAGGAAGCCGCAGGCCACGACCAGCGTCCGGAACTCCGCGAAGCCCTGCTCAGGCGCAGCGATCACCAGGTCGCGACCGAAGGTGCCCCGCGTGATCTCGACCCGGGCGCCAGCCTCACGCGCGATGAGCCCGGCGGCGGCGTGGTCCCAGAGCTGCGTGCCCTCCTCGACGTACCCGTCGGCGTTGCCGGCCGCGATGCGGCACAGGTCGAGCGCACAGGAGCCGAGCCGGCGGATGTCGCGCACCCTCGGCAGCATCCGCGCCACGCTCGCGGCCTGGACGGCGCGCATCTCGGAGGAGTAGGAGAACCCGGTCAGGACCAGCCGCTCGGCCAGCGGAACCTCTCCCCGTACGCCGATCGGTCGCCCGTCGCGGGTGGCACCGCCGCCGTGGGTCGCGGCGTACTCGGTGCCGGTGGCCACGTCGATGACGACGCCCAGGATCACCTCGCCCTTGCCGGACCCGTCGGAGTCGACGCGCTCGGCCGCGATCGAGACGGCGAAGTCGGGGATGCCGTAGAGGAAGTTGACGGTGCCGTCGATCGGATCGACGATCCAGCGGATCCCGCTCGAGCCGTCGATGCTGCGGCCGCCCTCCTCCCCCAGGAAGCTGTCGTCGGGGCGGGCGGCCAGGATCCGGTCACGGATCAGCGCCTCGCTCGCGCGGTCGGTGACGGTCACGACGTCGACGGAGCTGCTCTTGGTGTCCGCGACCTGCACGACGCCGGTGCGCGCCTCGCGCACGAGCGCCGCGGCCTCGCGGGCCGCGGAGACGGCGAGCACCAGCAGGTCGCCGGGGCGGGAGGTCACGGGCGGGCTGCTCACGCGTCGAC
>NZ_DATIHB010000207.1:0-18795 GCF_035481145.1 Nocardioides sp.
CCAGAGGTCTCCGCACCCGCCGACACGTCGACCGCGACCGTGGCCTCGGTCTCCTCCGCCTGCGCCTCGGCCTTCGGGTCGACCTTCGGCCGGGCCTTCGCGTCGGATGCCCCGCGGCCGACGACCACGGTCGGCTCCGCGTCCGGGTCGGCGGGGCCGCTCACGACGACCACGGGCGGCGGGTTGCGCCGGGTCAGCCAGGTGCCGACCAGGCCACCCACGAGGCCACCGATGCCGAGCGCGACGATGCCGTGGACGAGGGTCGAGCCGACGAGCGGCCCCACCGTCTCCATCCGGCCCGGGCCGACCGCCCCGCCCGCCAGCGCGGCCAGGACCGTGAAGAAGACGGCGGCGACCACACCCGCGGAGAGGCCGCGCACGGCGCCGACGTCCCAGTCGGTGGTGGGGCGACGGTGGCGCGAGCGGGCCACCGCGACGGCGGCGGCCACCGGCGGCAGGGCGATGAGGAACGGCGTCCAGACCGGCGTTGCGCCGTTGTCGGGAAGGGCCGCGAGCAGCGGGAACATCGGGACCGGACCGAGCGCGACCAACGTCGGGGAGACAATCGTGTCGGTGCCGACCGTGAAGCCCGGACCGAGGAGGTAGGAGCCTGCGAAGACCGCCGCGTTGGGGAGGACGAGCAGGCTCAGCAGGACGTACGCCGTGCCGCCGGTGAGGTCGGTGCCGAGCTGCGAGAGCACGCTGAGCGCCGCACCCCCGTCGATCACCAGCGCGGTCAGGAAGACGAGCGTGGAGAGGGCCAGCAGCCAGGCCAGCATGCGCACCGCGACCGCGAGGGTGTCGCGCACCGGCTCGGGCACGCGCCCGAGCCACACGGCAGCCCGCCCGGAGCCAGCGGCGACCCCGGCGCCCCCGACACCGCCCGCGAGGAGCAGGCTCCCCAGCAGGACGGCACCGAGCGACGGCTGTGTCTCGATGGACCCGGCGACGACGGCCACGACGATCGCGGTGAGCACGTAGGCGACGGTGAAGATCGTCGCACCGGCAGGCACGGTGAGGTCGCGCTCGCCGTCGGCCAGCGCGTACGCGTCGGGGCCGTGGCTCGAGAGCTGCTCACCGGTGCGCTGCCCGCCGCGCCACACGGCGTACGCGACGAGCGTGGTGAGGCCGAGCGGCAGAGCGGTGATCGCGGAGCCGTGGACGTGGATGCCGGAGCCGTGGGCCATCAGCCAGCCGAGTGCCCCCACCCGGAGCGCATCGCGGGGCGCCCCGTGGGCACCGCCGTCGGTCAGGAACCAGCCGACCAGCGCTGCCATCATCAGGATGCCCAGCGGCACCGCGGCGGCCAGGACGCCGCCGCGAAGGGCGACCAGCGCCAGGGAGCGCTGGGTCTCCCCCTCCGGCGAGGTCGGTGAAGGGCGGGAGGCGGAGAACGTGCTGCGGCTCGACATGACGGCCCCATCCTCCCCGGTCGCGACGACCGCAGCGACGAGGACGCGCCGAGGCGATCCCGGAGCCACCCGGTAGGTTGGGCGACGCCATGCGAGACCCCGCACAGTTCGACGCGTTCTACGCCGCCGCGCGCCAGCGCCTGCTCCTCCAGGCGTTCGCGCTCACCGGCGACCTCGGGGCCGCGAAGCGTGCCGTGCGCGACGGCTTCGTCGCCGCGTGGCACCACTGGCACAAGGTCTCGCGGCAGGACGACCCCGAGGCCTGGGTCCGACCGGTCGCCTGGCAGCACGCCCAGCGGCGCCACACCGCTCACTTCTGGCGCCGCGAGGGCTCGCTCGCCCCGGAGCACCGCGCCACCCTCGACGCTCTCGACGAGCTCACCGCCATCCAGCGCCGCGCCCTCCTCCTCCACGTGCTCGCCGGTCTCGACAGCGACGAGTTCTGCCACGAGATCGGCCTGACCGAGGCCAGCGCGGCGCGACAGCTGCGCCTGGCCGAGGCCCAGTTCGCGATCCACCGCGACGTCGAGCCCTCCGAGGTCGACGCCACCCTGCAGGACCTCGGCACGCCGCTCGAGGTGCTCCGCCTTCCGCGCTCGTCGATCATCCGCCGCACCGGCACTGCCCGCCGCCGGGCCCACACCAGCCTGGGCGTCGCCCTCGCGGGTGCCGTCACCGTCGGCGCGGGGTTCGCGGTCAGCCACGACGCGCCGGTGACCGCGAGCATCACCGGCCCGCGAGGCGCGGACGCCCCCGGCCCCGACGCACCCGACGCCGTGGTCCACCTCGACCCGGCCGACCTCCTCGCGGGTGCCGACGTCACCCGGCTCGCGGCCCGCCCGCTCGACGAGACCGGCACCGGCAACAACACCGAAGGCACCGGTCTCAACCTCCCCTGCCAGCCGCGGCGGTACGCCGACCCCGAGGCGCTGGCTGCTCTCGTACGACACTTCAAGGCACCTCTCGTGCCGAAGAAGTCGGCCGCCACGGGGCTGGTCCAGGTCGTGGAGCGCTCTGCCGACGACGAGGCCGCCACCGCGGCGTACGCCGACGTGCTGGGCTGGTTCTCCGACTGCGCCGGCAAGCGCATGCAGCTGATCGACACCTACCGGCTGAGCGGAGCGGGTGACCAGGGTGCGCTGCTCGTCGTCCGCGACTGGGCGAAGCCGGTCACCACCTGGACGATCGCCGTGACGCGCACCGGCTCGCTCGTGACCACGCTCGCACGCGACGTCGCCGACCCGCGTCCTCCCGCTCTGCCCGCCTTCCTGGCCGCGGTCGGCAACGCCGTCGACCGCCTGTGCGGCGCCGAAGGAGGCGGCACCTGCGCGACGACCCCGCGCCACGTCGCCAGCGCTCCCCCGCCCGGGCCCTCGGCACGCGGCATGCTCCAGGCGGTCGACCTGCCGCCCGTGTCCGGGGTCCCGCAGGCCTGGGTCGGGACGGCTCCCAGCGCGGCCACGACCAACCCGGCCGCGACGACCTGCGACCGAGCCTCGTTCGCCGGCCGCGCGGTGGCCTCCTCGTCGACGCGCACCTTCCTCATGCCGCAGGCCCGTCTCCCCGCGCAGTTCGGCCTCAGCGAGACGATCGGCCGTTTCCGCAACGGCGCACAGGCGAAGGCGTTCGTCGACGGCATCGAGAAGCGGATGCGCTCCTGTGAGGACCGCAACCTCTCCGCGTCCGTCGAGGAGATCCGCCACCAGCCGAAGGGCGCGAGGGGCGCGATCCACGCGTGGCGGATCACGATCGAGGTCTCCGACAACCGCTCGGTCGACTTCTGGCTCTCCGTGGTGCGCCGCGGCCCTGTCGTCGCCCAGGTCGGCTTCGTGCCCGTGGAGAAGGCCCGGATCGAGCAGGGCGCGTTCCTGAAGCTCGCCGAGCGGGCACTGCTCCGCCTGCAGAACCTCCCGCCTGCCTGATTTCTGCAGGAGGATGGAGCCGGATGCAACCGGACGGCTCCTCCGCGCGTATCCCCGTCGACAGCAGAGCTCGACAGCACGAGGAACGGGGGCAGCGCGATGGATGAGTCGGAGTTCGACGCGTTCTACACCGCCTCCTTCGCGCGCCTGACCGGGCAGCTCCATGCCCTGATCGGCAACCGCGACGAGGCCCAGGAATGCGTGCAGGAGGCGTTCGTCCGTGCCTGGCAGCACCGGCGCGTGCTCGAGCGGGCCGACCACCCCGAGGCATGGGTCCGGACCACCGCCTACCGCCTCGCCGTCAGCCGCTGGCGCCGAGTCAGGCTCAGCCGGCGCCCGGCCGACCGGGCCGTCTCCCCCGCCGCCTGGACCGATGCCGTCGACGAGTCACGCGTCGCGCTGATCGCCGCGCTGCGCCAGCTCCCCGAGGCGCAGCGCCAGGCGCTCGTCCTCCACCACCTCTGCGACCTGCCCGTCCAGGCGGTCGCCCGCGAGGTCGGCGTCCCCGAAGGCACCATCAAGGCCCGCCTCTCGCGCGGCCGCGCCGCCCTCGCCGCCCTGCTCGACCCCACCGAGCCGTCCCCAGCGTCCGCTCCGTCCACACCGGGAGCCAGCCATGCCTGACCGCGACCCCCTCCAGCAGCTCGCCTCCTTCGGCACCGGTGGCCCCGTCGACCCACTCCCGGCCACGGAGGTCCGCCGGCTCGGCGACCGCCGTCGGGCACGCCGTACGGCGGTGGCCTCGGTCACCGGTGTCGCCGCCGTCCTCGCCGTGGTCGTCCCCGCCGGGCTGTACGCCGCTCGCGACGGCTCCGGCGGCGCGGTGCCGCCGGGGACGTCGACGTCAGCCGGCCCCGCGACGATCCCCGCCGACTTCCCGCTCGACCGTGAGGCCTACGACTTCGGCGAGAACGGTCAGCGCTCCGGGCCTGCTGCCGGCGTCACCGTCGAGCAGCCGCTGCCGTGTGGCCGTGACCCGCTCGCGTCGCGCCCCGTCACCGACCGGCTCGGCTTCGCCAACGAGGGCGACGAGTTCCGCGACCACCGCCAGCTCCTGCTGTATGCCGACGAGAGCGCTGCTGCCGCAGCCATGGCGGCGGCAGCCGCGGCGGTCGAGGGCTGCACCACCGATCCCGGCACCGGCGCGGGCACCGGCGGGACGCTGACCTGGACGGCGCTGCCCGCCGACACCGGCTTCGCCACCGCGACCTACCGCCAGGGCGTGCAGGAGGCGATGGGGGGCCGGACCTTCCAGCTGACCCGCGTCGGCCGGGCCGTGCTGCAGGTCGCCTGGATCGGCGAGGGCGGGGGCGATGTGGCCGGGCAGAGCGCGGTCACCGAGGCGATCGCCCCCGCGATGTGCGGTTGGTCGGCGAGTGGCTGCGCCTCCCCTAGCCCGACGGAGACTCCGGGCACCGACCCGGACCCGGCCGTCAAGGAGATCGCCGACGACTTCCCGCTCATGGACGGCTTCCCCGAGCGCTCCGAACGCGGCGAGAAGGGCTACGTCGGCCCGAACCGCACCATCGAACCGATCGCCCTCGAGGCCTGTGGGGCGCCCGTCCCGGACCTCGAGCCCCGCGACCGGCTCCTGGGCCGCTACGAGAGCGCCGAGGACTACCGCACACGCCAGCTCACGACGTACGCCGACGCCGAGTCCGCCGTCGCCGCCTCCCGCGCCCTCGTGCAGGCGTTCAAGGACTGCCCCAGCGATGGACCGGATGCCGAGGGGTACACCTCCGAGCATGAGGTGCAGAAGCTGACACTCGGCGGTGAGTCCTGGGCGATCCTCGACCGCGCCACGTTCGACGGAGGCCAGACCCCGTTCGGGAGCACACTGCTCGTCGTCCGCGTCGGCCGTGCCGTCCTCGTCGAGGAGCACGGCGGACATGCCGGCTACCCCAACGCTGAGGGCATCCAGGAGCTGAGCCAGCGCCTGGCGACGCCCATCGCGGTGATGTGCGCGTTCACCCAGGCCGGTTGCGGCGACGACGCGGAGCCCTCGGAGACCGCCGGTGCGGACGGTGGCTTCGGCCCGAGCCTCGGCGGCCTCCGGCTCGGCGAGGACCTGGCACAGGTCGAGTCGGCCGGCTGGAGCCTCACCGGCACCGGCGACTGCCGCGGACTGCTGCCCCCGGGTGGCGGCCACATGGAGGGGGCGATGTACCAGGAAGGGATCGGCGTGGCGAGCGTCGTCGACGCGCTGGGCGAGGGCACTCCCGAGGGCATCAAGACGGGATCCAGCAAGGCAGCCCTGCAGGATGCCTACCCGACGGCGACGTTCACCGGGCAGGCCGACGCCGAGCGCGCCGTCGTCCGGCTCGACGGGCCGGGGCAGTGGGAGTTCACGCTCTTCGAGGGCGAGGTCGTCTCCCTCGCCCTCGTCCACGACGACGCCACCTGCACGGCCTAGCCTGCTGGGTCCGGCCGCCGCAGTGGCACACGGCGAAAAAGGCGAAGGCCCCCGGGAGCGAACCCGGGGGCCTTCGTCGTACTGCTGGGAGCCTGGATCAGGCGTTGGGCTCGATGCCCAGGCCGACCAGGATCTCGCGCGCCAGGGCAGCGGTGGCGGACGGCGTCTTGCCGACCTTCACGCCGACGGCCTCGAGGGCCTCCTGCTTGGCGGCGGCGGTGCCCGCGGAGCCCGAGACGATGGCGCCGGCGTGGCCCATGGTCTTGCCCTCGGGGGCGGTGAAGCCAGCGACGTAGCCGACGACCGGCTTGGTGATGTTGGCCTTGATGTAGTCGGCCGCGCGCTCCTCGGCGTCGCCACCGATCTCGCCGATCATGACGATGACCTTGGTCTCCGGGTCCTCCTCGAAGGCCTGGAGGGCGTCGATGTGGGTGGTGCCCACGATCGGGTCGCCGCCGATGCCGATGGCGGTGGTGAAGCCGAAGTCCTTCAGCTCGTACATCATCTGGTAGGTCAGCGTGCCCGACTTGGAGACGAGACCGACCGGGCCCTTGCCGGTGATGGTGTGCGGCGTGATGCCGGCCAGCGACTCGCCCGGCGTGATGATGCCGGGGCAGTTCGGGCCGATCATGCGGGTGGACTTGCCCTGCAGGTACGACCAGACCTCGGCCGTGTCCTGCACCGGGACGCCCTCGGTGATGACCACGATGAGCGGCATCTCGGCGTCGATCGCCTCGATGGCCGCGGCCTTCGTGAACGCCGGCGGGACGAAGAGGACCGACACGTTGGCGCCGGTCTCCTTCATGGCCTCCGCGACGGTGCCGAAGACCGGCAGCTCGACGTCGGTGCCCGTGGCGTCCTTGTGGGTGACGGTGGTGCCGGCCTTGCGGGCGTTGACACCGCCGACGATCGTCGCGCCGGAGTCCATCATCAGGGCGGTGTGCTTGGCACCCATGCCGCCGGTGATGCCCTGGACGATGATCTTGCTGTCAGCGTTGAGGTAGATGCTCATAAGTCTTCTGAATCCCTATCTCAGGCGTTCGCCAGCTCGGCGGCCTTGTCGGCCGCGCCGTCCATGGTGTCCACCTGCGTCACGAGCGGGTGGTTCAGCTCGTTGAGGATCTGGCGACCCAGCTCGACGTTGTTGCCGTCGAGGCGGACGACGAGCGGCTTGGTGGCCTTGTCACCGAGGAGCTCGAGCGCGCCCTTGATGCCGTTGGCGACCTCGTCACAGGCGGTGATGCCGCCGAAGACGTTGACGAAGACAGACTTGACCTGCTCGTCGTTGAGGATGACGTCGAGGCCGTTGGCCATCACCTGGGCGTTGGCGCCACCGCCGATGTCCAGGAAGTTGGCCGGCTTCACGCCGCCGTGGTTCTCACCGGCGTACGCGACGACGTCGAGGGTGCTCATGACGAGGCCCGCGCCGTTGCCGATGATGCCGACCTGGCCGTCGAGCTTGACGTAGTTGAGGCCGAGCTCCTTGGCCTTCGCCTCGAGCGGGTCGGCCTCTTCCTTGATCTCGAAGGCCTCGTGGTCGGGGTGACGGACCTCGGAGGCGTTCTCGTCGAGCGAGACCTTGCCGTCGAGGGCCTCCAGCTTGTCGCCCTCGAGGCGCGCCAGCGGGTTGACCTCGACCAGGGTCGCGTCCTCCTCGACGAAGACCGTGTAGAGCTTCTCGATCATCGTCACGGCCTGCTCGAAGACGGCCTCGGGGAAGCCGGCCTCCGTCGCGATCTCACGCGCCTTGGCGGCGTCGACACCCGTGCCGGGGTCGATCGCGATCTTCTTCACGGCGTCGGGGTTGGTCTTCGCGACCTCCTCGATCTCGACACCACCCTCGACGGACGCGATGCAGAGGTACTGACGGTTCGAGCGGTCCAGCAGGAACGAGAAGTAGTACTCCTCCTGCGGCGGCGTGGCCGGGGTGACCAGGACGCGGTTGACCGGCAGGTCCTTGATCGTCAGGTTCAGAATGTTGGTGGCGTGCTCGAAGGCCTCGTCGGGCGTCTTGGCGAGCTTGACGCCACCCGCCTTGCCGCGGCCGCCGGCCTTGACCTGAGCCTTGATGACGGTCACGCCACCCAGCTCCTCGGCCGCCTTGCGAGCGTCCTCAGCCGTCTCGACGACCACACCGAGGGTGGTGGTCACGCCATGCTTGGCGAAGAGTTCCTTCGCCTGGTACTCCATCAGGTCCACGATCCACCCAGTCCTTGTCGTTGCGTATGAGTCCGGGGATTCCTTCGAGGCACAGTAGACCCGCCGTACGCCGGACGACCATGCGGACCCCATCATGGACGCTGAACGTGGTCGATCCCACACCTGACCTCACGGACTCACGCCGAACGGTCGGATTCTGCGCTTGGCGGCGTTCACGAATGCACAACCAGCGAGCGGCCCTCTCCATTTTCTCTCCACATGGAAGCTCCGAAGATTGGGTAGGCCGCGGAGGTTTCGCTTAGAGTCGTCCCCGCTGTCTCGTTCCCGAACAGAGGATTTCACTGATGGGCGACCACCGAGCACCCCGTGGTGCACGCGTTGCGCAACGCGGTGACGTCACCACCTCGGCCGGCTACGCAGGCGCCGGTAAGCGCCGCGCCGCCAAGCACGGCGCGCCGCGCGGCCCGCTCGTCAGCGGCCTCCCCTCCGCCCCGGTCCTCCTGGGTGTCGCCGCACTCTCGGTCTCCGCTACCGGTGCTGTGAGCGCGGCTGCGGCGGACAGCAGCAACGTCACCAACGACGCCGCTCCCGCGCGCTTCGCCGCGCCGGCCAACGCCCTCGGCGGCGAGAGCGTCGTCTCCACGTCCTCTCTCGAGGAGGAGCGCGCCGAGCTCGTCTCGCGTGACTCCGCCCGCGACGCGCTGGCCACGGCCTCCTCGACGCGGCTCGAGGCTGCCGCCGAGGCGCAGGCCCAGGAGCGCAGCACCGCGCTCGGCCAGCTCGCCAAGGCCGCGCAGTCGCACGCCGACGAGCTCGCGGCCAACCGCTGGGTCCTGCCCCTCACGGCCGGCACCTACCGGATCTCCGAGGGCTTCGGCGAGGGCTACGCCTGGCGTGGCTACGGCCACACCGGCCTCGACTTCGCCACGCCGTCCGGCAGCCCCGTCTTCGCGGTCGCCAGTGGCACCGTCATCTCCGCGCAGTACGCCGGTGGCTGCGGCTACATGGTCGAGCTCCGGCTCGAGGACGGCACCGAGCTGAAGTACTGCCACAACAGCTCGCTCGCGACCTCGGTCGGCGCCGAGGTCAAGGTGGGCGACGTGATCGCCTACTCCGGCAACACCGGCCACTCCACCGGCCCCCACGTGCACCTCGAGGTCCACCCCGGCGGTGGCGACGCGGTTGACCCGTACGCCGCGCTGGTCGCCAACGGCGCCACTCCGTAAGGAGCGCAGCGACTGCAGGCGTGGCGCCGTTGGCGACCAGCCGAACGTCCGCGTAGGAGCCGAGGCGTCGGTTCCCTGCGAGCGAGCGCAGCGAGTGATGCGGGGAAGCGACGCCTCGGCGAGGTGACCGCTGCCGAGACCTGACGTGGAGAGCCGCGCGAGCGCAGCGAGCGTCGGCGGCCGCAGGGACGGAGCCGACCGGAGAGCCCCGCTAGCGCAGCGAGCGTCGGCGGCGGCGGACGCGCCCCCGACGCCCCACGTGTAACGCGGAGTTAGTGGCACTTCCGCGCCCGCACAGCGGCGCGGTAGTGCCATTCAGGGCGCGTTAGTGCCGACCGCCGCGGCGGCGCCCCCGCGGCTGAAAGTACGCGCCGCCTCGACACCCCCCGGCTGCAAGTACGCGCCGCCTCGGCGGTCAGTGCCGGCCGGTCTCCGAACTGGCGTGCGCCACCGGCTCGAACTGGAACGTCGAGTGCTCGACGTCGAACTTCGCGTGCAACGCCTGCTGCACCTCAGCGAGCAAGGAAGCCGTGTGTCCGTCCTGGAAGCACCCGTCCTCGACGACGAGGTGCGCCGTCAGCGCGGGCAGCCCCGAGGTGATCGTCCACGCGTGCAGGTCGTGCACGTCGAGGACGTGGTCGACGGCCAGCAGGTCGGCACGGACCGCGGCGAGTTCGACGTGGTCGGGTGCCCCTTCGAGCAGCACACGCCCGGACTGCCGCAGCAGGCCCCAGGCAGCGTGGACCATCAGGACCACCACGAGCAGGGTGGCGATCGTGTCGGCGGGCATCCAGCCGGTGGTCATGATGACGACACCGGCGACCGCGGTGCCGATGAAGCCGTAGAGGTCGGTCAGCACGTGCTGGTAGGCGCCCTCGACGTTGAGGCTGGAGCGGTTGGCTCGGGCGAGGAGCGCGACCGCGGCGATGTTGACCACGCAGCCGATGAGGGCGACGACGACGACGGCGCCGCCGGCGACCTCGGGCGGGTCGGCAAGCCGGCGTACGGCCTCGACGGTGAGCATGCCGGCGACGACGAGCAAGGTGATGCCGTTGACGGCGGCGGCGAGGATCTCGGCGCGCTTGAAGCCGTAGGTCCACACCAGCGACGCGGGCCGCGCGGCCAGGCGCATCGCCCAGAGCGCCGCAGCGATCGCACCGACGTCGGAGAGCATGTGGGCGGCGTCGGAGAGCAGGGCGAGCGAGCCGGAGGCGAACGCGACCACGACCTCCCCGGCCATGAAGGTCGACAGGAGGATCAGGGCACCCCAGAGCAGGCGCCGGTCGGCTTCGCCGGAGACGCCGTGCTGGTGACCACCGTGGTCGTGCCCTGCTCCCATGCCGCGAGTGTAGAGAGCGGCGCCCTACAGCTTCTCGACGGGCGCGTAGCGGAGCAGCAGCCGCTTGACGCCCTCGCTGCCGAAGTCGATCGAGGCCACTGCCTTCTCGGCCGCACCCTCCACCGACACGACGGTGCCGAGGCCGAAGGAGTCGTGGGTGACCCGGTCACCAGGGGCCAGCGACGGGATGGCCCGCGCCTGCTTCTGCTTCGCAGCGGCATCGAGGCGCAAGGCGGCCGACCCGAACGCACGGCGCCCGCGGTCCGTCGCAGCGGACCCGAAGGAGCCACCGCTTCCGGTGCCGGAGCCCCAGGTGGTGCCGGCGTCCTCGTACGACCGACGGCGCCATGAGGTCATCTCCGACTCGGTGCGCTTCCAGTCGACGAGGGTCGCGGGGAGCTCGTCGAGGAAGCGGGAGGCCGGGTTGTGCGCCGGCGCACCCCAGGCCGAGCGCTGCACGGCGCGGGAGATGTGCAGCCGCTTCTCGGCGCGGGTCAGCCCGACGTACGCCAGGCGCCGCTCCTCCTCGAGCTCGGTGAGGTCGCCGAGCGTCCGCATGTGCGGGAAGACGCCGTCCTCCATGCCGGTGAGGAAGACGACGGGGAACTCCAGGCCCTTGGCGGTGTGGAGGGTCATCAGGGTGACGACACCCTTCTCCTCGGCCTCCGGAGACTCCGGGATCTGGTCGGAGTCGGCGACCAGCGCGACCCGCTCGAGGAAGTCCGAGAGACCGGGCGAGACGATGCCGGCGTCGACGTCGGCAGGGTCAGCCGAGGGACCGGCCTGCGGGTCGTCACTGAACTCGCGCGCGACAGCGACGAGCTCGGCGAGGTTCTCCACGCGGGTCTCGTCCTGCGGATCGTCGGACGCCTCGAGCTCGGCGAGCATGCCCGAGCGGGTCAGCACCGACTCGAGGATGACGTCAGCCCGCTCGTCGGCGGCCACCATCGACTGGAGCTCCTGGACCATGTCGGTGAAGCCACGGATCGCGTTGAGGCTGCGGGTCGCGATCCCCGCCGCCTGGTCGGCACGGAGCAGCGCCTCCCAGAACGTGACTCGCTCCCGCTCGGCGTACGCCGCGACGCAGGCCTCGGCGCGGTCGCCGATGCCGCGCTTGGGGGTGTTGAGGACGCGGCGCAGCGAGATCTCGTCGGCGGGGTTGGCCAGCATCCGGAGGTAGGCCAGCGCGTCGCGGATCTCCTTGCGCTCGTAGAAGCGGACGCCGCCGACGACCTTGTAGGGCATGCCGTGGCGGATGAAGATCTCCTCGAAGACCCGGCTCTGCGCGTTGGTCCGGTAGAAGACGGCGACGTCGCCCGGGCGGAAGTCGCCGGTGTCGGTGAGCGCGTCGATCTCGCGGGAGACGAAGCGGGCCTCGTCGTGCTCGTCGTCGGCGACGTAGCCGACGACCTTCTCCCCCATGCCCGCGTCGCTCCAGAGCCGCTTGGGCTTGCGGCCCTTGTTGTTGCTGATGACCGCGTTGGCGGCCTCGAGGATGGTCTGCGTCGAGCGGTAGTTCTGCTCCAGCAGGATCGTCGTGGCGTCGGGGAAGTCCTGCTCGAAGTCGAGGATGTTGCGGATGTTGGCGCCACGGAAGGCGTAGATCGACTGGTCGGCGTCACCGACGACCATCAGCTCGGCGGGCTCGATGCGGTGCCCACTGGAATCGCCACCGGCCCGCGACTCGTCCATCGCGTCGGCACAGAGCTGGTGGATCAGGGCGTACTGCGCGTGGTTGGTGTCCTGGTACTCGTCCACCAGCACGTGGCGGAAGCGCCGCCGGTAGACCTCGCGCACGTCGGGGAAGGCCTGGAAGAGGTGGACCGTCGTCATCAGCAGGTCGTCGAAGTCGAGCGCGTTGGCCTCGCGCAGGCGACGCTGGTAGTTGGTGTACGCCGAGGCGTAGGCGCGCTCGAAGTCGTTGGACGCGTCCTTGGTGGCGTCGTCGGGGTCCTTGAGCTCGTTCTTCTGGTTGGAGACCCAGCCCAGCACCGCGCGCGGCTGGAACTTCTTCGGGTCGAGCTCGAGGTCGTTGAGGACCAGCTGCATGAGCCGCTTCTGGTCCGAGGCGTCGTAGATCGAGAAGTTGCTCTTGAAACCGAGCTTGTCGGACTCCTTCCGCAGGATCCGCACGCACGCGGAGTGGAAGGTGCTCACCCACATCACGCGGGCCCGCTTGCCGATGAGGTCCTCGACGCGCTCCTTCATCTCGGCCGCGGCCTTGTTGGTGAAGGTGATCGCCAGGATGCTGCCGGGATGCGCGTTGCGCTCCTGCACCAGCCAGGCGATGCGGCGGGTCAGCACCCTGGTCTTGCCCGAGCCGGCGCCGGCCACGACGAGCAGTGGCCGCCCCTGATGGATGACGGCTGCGCGCTGCGGCTCGTTGAGTCCCTCGAGCAGCGCCTCGCGGCTGGACGTGCGTGCTGGCTCGACGGACTCGAGTCCCGGAATCGGGAACGACGACTGGCCGGGGATGGGGAAAGCGTTCATGCTGCGCCCAGCCTACGGGCGCTCACCGACACTCCCCGAAACCCGGGTTGTGGTGCGTTCGAGCCCCGGGTTCTGGCGTGTTGAGTCCCGGGTCTGGTCAGCCGCCGTGCGCGGACGACCAGAGGACAGCCACCGCGACGTTGGCGACCGTGAGCCCGACGGCGAGCCAGTAGAGGGGGTCGCTCAGCCCCTTCTTGCGGCGCGCCTCGAGCAGTCCGACCACACCCAGGCCGACCAGCAGCTTCACGCCGACCTTGGCGTGGTCGACGTCGCCGTCGCCCGCCTCGAGGACGCCCACCAGGAGGAGGCCGGCGAGGAACGCGATGCGCGCGCCCCAGATCGTCGAGAGGTGCACGGCCTTCTGCGTGGCCTTCGCCTGGCCGAGCAGGCCACCGAGGAGTGCCGCGAACGCGACCAGGTGAACGACGAGGAGGAGCTGACGCACGATGTCCATGACCGGGAGCCTACCGACGGGGCTCAGACGACGCGCACGCGCTCCGGCTGCCGCCGCTCGACCGCGTGCAGGGCAGCCTCCCAGGAGTCAGCGAGGACGTCGACCGCGGCGCGCAGCTCGTCGGCCGGGCGGGACCACGGCAGCCGGATGAACCGCTCGAGTCCGCCCTCGACAGCGAAGACCGGCCCCGGCGCGATGGACGCGCCGCGCTGCTCGGCCTCGGCGGCGAGCATGCTCGAGACCGGTGCCGGCAGCTCGACCCAGAGGCAGAGTCCGCCCGCGGGCACGCGGAAGCGCCAGTCGGGCAGCCGCTCCCGCAGGGCGGCCACCAGCGCATCGCGCTGCTCGCGGAGCCGGTCGCGCTGGACGGAGGCGATCGGCTCGGGGTCGGCCAGGATCCGCGCGAGCACCAACTGCTCCACCAGGGGCGCGCCCAGGTCGATGCCGAGACGGGCAGTGGTGATCTGCTCGATCCGCTGCCGCGGCGCCCGGATCCAGCCCAGGCGGAGCCCGCCCCAGAACTCCTTGCTCGCAGAGCCCACCGTGATCGCGTCCGGCAGGAACGTCGCGAAGGGCGGGGGCATCTCGATCGCATCGAGCGCGAGGCCCTGGTGCGCCTCGTCGACCACCGCGACGACCCGGTTGCGGCGCAGCGCCGCGGCGTACACCTCGCGCTCGTCGGCAGTCATCACGTGGCCGGTGGGGTTCTGGAAGTCCGCCAGCACGTACGCCGCCCGCGGCGCCGCCTGGCGCACGGTCGCCACCATGCCCGGGATGTCGAAGCCGCTCGCGTCGACGGGCGAGGTCACCAGCCGGGCACCACGGCTGGCCAGGGCGTTGGTCGCGTTGGGGTAGACCGGACTGTCGACCAGGAGCCGGTCGCCGGGCGAGGTGAGGGCCTGCGCGACGATCGCGGTGGCGGAGAGGGCGCCGGGCGTCACGAGGATCTGGTCGGGATCGGTCGGGAGCCCCCGCGCCGCGTAACCAGCGGCGATCCGCTCCTGCAGCGCGGGCAGGCCGGCCGGGAAGTAGCCGTGCCCCGCGAGGTACGCCGGGAGCTCGGCCACCGCCGCCTCGTAGTGGGCCGCGATCCCCGTCGGCGCGCTGCCGGCAGCGCAGTTGAGGTCGATCAGCTCGGGCGTGCCCGGGAGCGGCGCGAGGGCGCGGTCGAGGGTGGCACGACGTCCGCCCGGGAGGCAGGTGAAGGTGCCGGCGCCGGTGCGCGCCTCGGCGAAGCCACGCTCGCGCAGGTCGGCGTAGGCCCGCGTGACGGTGGTGCGGCTGACGTCGAGCGCAACGGTGAGGTCACGCTCGCTGGGGAGCCGCGCGCCCAGCGGGATCCGGCCCTCGCCGATCAGGAGACGGAGCGAGTCGGAGAGCCCCGCGTACGCCGGGCTCCGGTCGAAGCCGCCGACCAGGGTGGCTATCCGACCTGCCGTCATGACCGCGTTCATACAGGCCACTATCCAGCGATTGGCTATTTCTTACAAGGCCGATTTCGGTCAGCCTTGCACCATGACCGCGATCGTCCCGCCTGTGTCCCCCGTTCTCGGGCCCACTCCCGCGCCGGCCCGGGCACTCGCCTCCCTCACCCCGCGCGAGCAGCTCCGCGCCGGCCGCCTCCCGCGGCGCCTGGTCCAGCTTGCCGTCGGCCTCTGGCTCTACGGCGCCTCGATGGCGATGGTGATCCGCGGTGCCCTCGGGCTCGACCCGTGGGACGTCTTCCATGCCGGTGTGATGACCCACGTCGGCCTCTCCTTCGGCACCGTGGTGATCGCCGTCGGCGCTCTCGTCCTGCTGCTCTGGATCCCGCTGCGCCAGATGCCGGGGCTGGGCACGGTCGCCAACGTCGTCCTCATCGGCGTCGCCACCGACGTGACGCTCGCGCTCCTCACCGCCCCCGACGGGCTGCTGGCCCGGAGTGCCCTCCTCGTCGGCGGCATCGTCCTCAACGGCCTCGCCGGCGCGCTCTACATCGGCGCGCAGCTGGGCCCCGGCCCGCGCGACGGTCTGATGACCGGCCTCGCCCGGCGTACGGGTCGCTCGATCCGGCTGGTCCGCACCAGCCTCGAGGTGAGCGTGCTCGTCGTCGGCTTCCTGCTCGGCGGCCAGGTCGGTCTCGGCACCGTGCTGTACGCCGTGGCGATCGGTCCGCTGGTCCAGCTCTTCCTGCCGTGGACGATCGTGGAGCTCAGAGCAGCCGACGGTCCGACGCCCAGCGCGTGAGCTCGTGGCGGCTGGAGAGCTGGAGCTTCCGCAGCACGGCCGACATGTGGGTCTCCACGGTCTTCACCGAGATGAAGAGCTCGCCGGCGACCTCCTTGTAGGAGTAGCCGCGCGCGATGAGCCGCATGACCTCGCGCTCGCGCTCGGTGAGCCGGTCGAGGTCCTCGTCGACCGCAGCGACCTCGATGGTGCCGGCGAACGCGTCGAGCACGAAACCCGCCAGCCGCGGCGAGAAGACCGCGTCTCCGCCGGCCACCCGCGCGATGGCGCTGACCAGCTCCGGACCGGTGATCGTCTTGGTGACGTAGCCACGGGCACCGGCGCGGATCGTGCCGATGACGTCCTCGGCGGCGTCGCTCACCGACAGGGCGAGGAACCGGGTCGCGGACGGACCCACACGGCGCATCACCTCGGCGCCTCCCCCGCCGGGCAGGTGGACGTCGAGCAGCACGACCTCCGGGGCGTGGGCCAGGACGGCGGCGACCGCCGAGTCGACGTCCTCCGCCTCGGCCACCACGTCCACGGACGGCGCGGCCGCCAGCTCGGAGCGCACGCCAGCGCGGAACATCGCGTGGTCGTCGACGATCAGCACACGGGTGCTCATTACTTGTCCTCCAGTGACATCTTCAGCACCACCTCGGTGCCCTCCCCCAGACGCGAGGTCACCCGGGCACTGCCCCCGTGACGCTCCATCCGGTCCACGATCGATCCTCGTACGCCGTGGCGGTCCGCGGCGACGGCCTCGGGGTCGAAGCCTCGACCGCGGTCCTTCACGAAGACCTCGAGCTGCGACGGCGACGCCTCGGCGTACACGTCGACGCGGCCCGAGCCGGCGTGGCGGGCGGCGTTGACGACCGCCTCGCGCGTGGCCAGCAGGACCGGCTGCGTGCGCTCGCCGAGCACGAGGTCGCCGACGGTGACCACTTCGACGGTGACGTTGTGGTCGGCCTCGACATCCGCGGCGAGCGCGGCCAGCGCCGCCGACAGGGAGCCCGACGGAGCGGCGTCCTCGAAGAGCCACGACCGCAGGTCGCGCTCCTGGGCGCGCGCCAACCGGGCCACCTGGGCAGGGTCGGCGGCGTTCTTCTGGATCAGCGCGAGCGTCTGTAGCACCGAGTCGTGCAGGTGCGCCGCGACGTCTGCCCGCTCCTGCGAGCGGACCCGCTGGGCGCGCTCCGCGCCGAGGTCGTTGAGCAGGCGGACCAGCCAGGGTCCGAGGACGAGCAGCACACCGACCAGCCCGAGCCCGGTCGCGACGAGCACGTCGAGCGCGACCGAGAGCCGGCCCGAGCGCAGTGCGAAGAGCACCAGCGCCGTCAGCAGCATCAGCACGCCGACCAGGAGGCGTGCCCACCCGGCCCAGCCGCCGTCGCCCACGAGCGCTCGTACGGGATCGATCCGGCCGGAACTGTCGCGCCACCGCTCGCGGCTCGACTCGTCGGCCTGCCGCCAGATCAGCGCGACGCCACCGAGGCCGAGGACCAGCACCCACAGCACGAGGCCGGTGCCGAGGACCAGCTGCGCCACGAAGAGCGCTCCGATGCCGAGCGCGACCACCGCGACCGCCGGGCCGACATCGGCCAGCCCACGGCGCGTCGTACGCCGGCCGCCGCGCTCAGCGGCCGCCAGCCCGGGAGCCGGCTCGGCGGTGGAGGCAGCCGGGAGCCAGAGCCACAGGGCGGCGTACATCAGGACACCTGCACCGTTGGCGAGCGCGAGCAGCACGAACCCGACGCGCACCCAGGTGACCGGCCAACCGAGATGGGCGGCGATCCCGGCGGCGACTCCGCCGAGGAAGCCCGCGTCGGGGTCGCGGTACGCCCGCCGGGGCTCGTACGCCGGAGCGGAGCCTGCGGGCGGGAAGGGGGCAGCGGAGGTCATGGTGCGGCCATCGTGGCACGCGCGGGCGCGTGGCGGGATCGGGATCGCCCCCGACCCGACCCCGAGGGCCGCAGGAGAGCCCCGGCAGAGGTTCAGGGTCGTCCCCGATGGTCCGGGCGGCTGCGGCACGGAAGGCTGGAGCCATGGACGAGAACAGCACTCCCCCGGCCGGCGAGACCCCGCCGGACCCGGCCTCCGGGCAGGACCCGGCCTCCGGCCCCCAGCCCGGGCAGCAGTACGGACAGCAGTACGGGCAGCAGTACGGTCCCCGCGTCAGCGGCGCCGACATCCGTGACGTCAGCCGGCTGCGCCGCAGCGTCACCGACCGCCACATCGCCGGCGTCGCCGGCGGCCTGGCCCGCCACCTCGACGTGGACCCGATCCTGGTCCGGGTGGGCTTCGTCGTCTTCACCCTCTTCGGCGGCGCGGGCCTGCTCCTGTACGGCGCACTCTGGCTCCTGGTCCCCGAGGAGGACGAGCAGGCCGCACCCATCAACCTCGACCCGCGCAGCCGCAGCGTCGCACTGGTCGTCGTGGGCGTGATCGCGGCACTGAGCTTCCTCGGCAACGTGTTCGGCGGATGGGGTGGCAACCACGACGGCTTCCTCTTCTTCCCCCTGATCCCGCTCGCGATCGTCGGCTACGTCGCGTACGTCGTGCTCCGTCGACGTGAGCGCCGCCAGGCCCACTTCACGGCACAGGGCGGCGAGACCGGGCAGCCCGCCTGGGCCGCGGCGTACGCCGCCGGGCCGGCCGCCGGCCTGAAGGCCGACGCGCAGGCGAACCCGGAGAAGTACCGCGACGTGAACGCGTGGCAGGTCACCGGCGATCCCCGCACGGGCTACCGCTGGGTGCGTGACCCTCGCAAGAAGGGCCCGCTGCTCTTCTGGATCGCCCTCCCCCTGATCGCGCTGGCCCTCGGCGTGCTGGGCACGGTCGACCTGGCCGGCACCCACGTCATCGCGGCGGCGTACCCCGCGCTGGCGCTGACCGTGGTCGCGGTCCTCCTGCTCCTCGGCTCGTTCTGGGGTCGTGCCGGCGGACTGATCCTGCTCGGCCTGCTGCTGGTCCCGGTGACGGCCGTTGCGACCGCGGCCGACCACTGGGAGGGCGAGGACGTGCGCTACACGCCCGCCAGCGCAGCGGAGCTGCCCGCGGACGGCGACTACCACCTCGATCTCGGCAAGATGGTCGTCGACCTGACCCAGATCGACCCGGCGGCGCTCGACGGACGCCGGATCACGGCCGGCGTCGACGTCGGCGAGGTCGAGG
>NZ_DATIHB010000208.1:0-8794 GCF_035481145.1 Nocardioides sp.
GAGCCGCTCGGGCAGGTCGCCCACGTCTCCCTCGCGGGCGAGGGCCGCGATCGCGCGGATCGTCGCCGCGAAGGCAGCCACATCCCGGTAGCGGTGGGCGGGGTCCTTGGCGAGGGCGCGCTGCAGGACGCTGTTGAGCGCCTCGGCAACCGGCCCGTCGCTCTGCACCTGCGGCGTCGGCGCCGATCGGTGTCCGGCATGGGAGGCCACTGGTCGCTCCCCCGTCAGGGCGAGCCAGAGCAGACACCCGAGGGAGTAGACGTCCGAACGCGTCGTGGACTCCTCCCCGCGGTGCAGCTCGGGTGCCCCGAAGTCGAGCGCCTCCTGCTTCTGGCTCCCGAAGAGCGCGCTCGTCGAGAGGAGCGCGGGGAGGATCGCCGCATGGACCACGGTCGCGTGGATCCGGCCGTCACGCTCCTCGACCAGCACGCGGTGGGGTCCCAGCGCCCCTTCGACCAGCCCTGCGTGGTGCAGGTGGTTGATGCCGGCGCCCACCTGGGCGATCAGGTCGAGGGCCTCCTCGGGCGGGATACCGTCCGGCGCACACACCTGCGCGAGGTCGACGCCGTCCAGGGGCGCGGTGGCGAAGAACGGCTGCCCCTCCACCTCGCCGAACTCGTGCAGGCGCAGCAGGTGGGGCGACTCGAGCTTGCGGAGCACGGTCGCCACCCGGCAGACCGCCGCGCGATGTACCGGATCGGCCACGGCCTGGGGCATGACCAGCCAGAGGGTCCGCCGCGCCCCTGACCTGGTCTCACGCGCCGGGACCAGCGAGCCAGCGCCGTAGTTGGCAGGACGGCCGACCACCACGTAGCGGCCGAACTCGACTCCGGGCCCTGGCTCCAGCATGGGCGGAACATTAGCCACCCACGGGCACCATTCAGGTCAAAACGGGCGCCGTGTCCTCTGCGGCGCGTCGCCACCACACGATGACGAACCCGTCGCGCTGTTCCCTGCGCTCCTCGACCCACTCCGCGCGGTCGAATGCCGGGTAGTGGGCGTCGCCCTCCGGCGCCAGCGGGATCTCGCTGAGCACCTGGACGTCGGCGTACGGCATGGCCGCGTCGTAGACGGCCGCTCCCCCGCCGATCATCACCTCGCCGGGCAGCGTGTCGGCGAGGGCGAGCGCCTCCTCGATCGAGTGTGCGACGAGCACGCCGTCGTCGTGCCATGCCGGGTCGCGGGTCAACACGATCGTGGTGCGGCCCGGCAGCGGCTTGCCGATGCCCTCGTGGGTGGTGCGGCCCATGACCAGGGTGTGGCCGATGGTGGTCGCCTTGAAGTGGGCGAAGTCCTCCGGGATGTGCCAGAGCATGTCGTCGTCGCCACCGATCACGCCGTTCTCCGCGACGGCGGCGACCATCGTGACCGTGCGGCCTGCAGCAGTCGTCATACGGCGATCGGGGCCTTGATGGCGGGGTGCGGGTCGTAGCCCTCGACGGTGATGTCCTCGAGCTCGAAGGCGTCGATCTCCTTCACGTCGGGGTTGAGCAGCAGCGTCGGCAGCGCGCGCGGCTCGCGGGTGAGCTGGAGCTGCGCCTGCTCGACGTGGTTGGAGTAGAGGTGGGCGTCACCCAGGGTGTGGACGAAGTCGCCGACCTCGAGGCCGGTCACCTGGGCGACCATGTGCGTGAGCAGGGCGTACGACGCGATGTTGAACGGCACGCCGAGGAAGATGTCGGCCGAGCGCTGGTAGAGCTGGCAGCTCAGCCGGCCGTCCGCGACGTAGAACTGGAAGAGCGAGTGGCATGGCGGCAGCGCCATGTTGTCGACCTCGGCAGGGTTCCACGCCGAGACGATGTGGCGGCGGCTGTCCGGGTTCGTGCGGATCTGGTCGATCACCGTGGCGAGCTGGTCGATGTGGCGGCCGTCGGGCGCCGGCCACGAGCGCCACTGCGCGCCATAGACGGGTCCGAGGTCGCCGTGCTCGTCGGCCCACTCGTCCCAGATCGTGATGCCGCGCTCCTGGAGCCAGCGCACGTTGGTGTCGCCGCGGAGGAACCAGAGGAGCTCGCCGAAGATGCTCCGCGTGTGGAGCTTCTTCGTGGTGAGCAGCGGGAAGCCAGCCGTGAGGTCGAACCGCATCTGGTGGCCGAACACGCTTCGGGTCCCGGTGCCGGTGCGGTCACCCTTCTCTGTGCCGTCTTCGAGCACGCGGGTCAGCAAGTCGAGATAGGTCTGCACGGGCCTGAGCCTAGCCTCCCCAGACCCCACCCCAGACGTGCGACATGTGACTGACGGCGTGGCCCGCGGCAGCCTAGATTCGAACTGTCGAGGCGCCCTCGGGCGACGCCGGTCCTCCGCGTCTGGAGAGTCCCATGAACGTACGCCGCGCCCGCACCGCCCTTCTCGCCCCGACCCTGCTCGTGGCCGGCCTCCCGTTCGCGGTGGCCCCACCCGCCCACGCGAATCCGGACATCCTCGTCGGCTGCACACCGCTGGGCCTGGTGCTCGCCTTCGAGTTGGCCAACGACGAGTCGAAGTACCCCGGCGGCGACACCATCGTCCTGTCGTCGGGCTGCACCTACTCGCTGACCGAGCGGTACGGCGACACCGAGGACGCGCTGCCTCGCATCCCGTCCTCGAGCGCGATCACCGTTCGCGGCAACGGCGCGATCATCGAGCGCGCAGCCGGCGCGCCGTCGTTCGGGCTCACGGATGTCAGCGGCGACCTCCTGATGCAGAACCTGACGATGCGCGAGTTCTGGGGGTTCAACGGCGCCTACCTGTGGGTCAGCGGGTCCGCGGTGCTCTCGGACGTGACGATCACCAACACTCCCCCGACCGGCCAGCAGGAAGCCTCCGTGGAGGTCAGTGCCGCCGGCACCCTGGCGATGATCGACTCCGTCGTGGAGAACCAGTTCGACGTCGACGGAGGTGCGGGCGGCGCGATCAACAACGAGGGCTATGCGGTCGTCCAGGACAGCACCTTCCGCAACAACACCGTCCGGCTGATCTCCGGCGGCATCGGCGTCCAGGTCGGAGGCGCGATCTCCAACAGCGGGACGATGTTCGTCTACGACAGCACCTTCGACAGCAACCACGCCCGTGCGACCGGCGGGGCCATCCGCAACTCGGGCGTGCTGGAGGTTCACGGCAGCTCGTTCACCGGCAACTCCGCCAACTTCGGCGGAGCGATCGACAACAACGGCTCCGCCGACCTCATCGTCACCGGCTCCTACTTCGGCGAGAACGAGGCGGCGATCGACGGCGGTGCGCTCGACAACGGGTCGAGCGGCCTCGCCCAGGTCGAGGACTCGACGTTCTGGCGCAACGAGGCCGGCAGCGACGGCGGAGCGGTGGCGAACGCCCTCGGCGTGCGGCTCGAGCAGGTGACGATGGCCGAGAACGACGCCGACACCGGGGACAGCGTCTACAGCAGCGCCGGTGCGGTGTCGCTCGAGGCCTCTGTGCTCGGCAGCTCGTCCAGCCACTGTGCCGGCAGCGTGCTCGACTTCGGCGACAACGTCGTCCACCCGTCGGCGGGCACCTGCGGCGCCGACTTCACCGTCGGCGACCCCAAGCTGCTGGCCCCGGCGCTCCGGGGTGGCGACACGAAGACGATGGCCCTCGGTGCCGGAAGCGCGGCGTTCGACGCCGGCGGCAGCTCCTGCGACAGCAGCGACCAACGCGGCTTCACCCGGCCACGCGGCGCCGCCTGCGATGCGGGTGCCCTGGAGAACCAGCCGCCGACAGCACCCGGGGCACCGACCCTCGCCGCTGGCCACGTCTCGCCCAACCGGGGCAGCTTCGGACTCACCTGGACGCCCGGGACCGATCCGGACGGCACCCCGCTCTCGTGGGTGCTGACCGAGCAACGCTCCGACCAGCACGCCTTCGCCAGCGTCGGCACCACGACGACGAACGCCCGTCAGTTCGCCGGCCACCCCGAGGGGGTGTGGCGGTTCCGCGTGACGGCATCCGACGGCAACCTGGCCAGCGGCAGCTCGCCGACCTCCTCAGCCGTCAAGGTCGACCAGACGGCACCCACCCTGCCGGTGCCGGCCACCGACCGCACCGCGGAGTACGCCGACGACGGCGGCTGGTTCGCCGACCAGGTGAGCGTCTCGTTCGACGGGTCGACCGATCCTGACCTCGTCGACGGGAGCGCGGGCAGCGGCGTCGCGTCGTACTCGCTGCCGCAGGTCTTCGCCACCAGCGGCCTGCACACCGCGACAGGCACAGCCACCGACGGTGCCGGCAACGTGTCGGCCGCGGCGGCCCTCTCGGTACAGGTCGACGCGACCCCGCCCGTCGTCGGCTTCGACTCCTGCCCGAGCGCGGTCGTCCTCGGATCGAGCGCGCAAGCGGCGTGGTCCGCCTCCGACGCCCACAGCGGCCTGGCGACTCCGGCGACCGGGACGATCGCCCTCGACACCTCGACGATCGCGACCCGCACCGTCACGGCGACTGCCGACGACAACGTGGGCCACGCGTCGAGCGCGACGTGCACCTTCGACGTGGTCTACGCCTTCACGGGGTTCTCCAAGCCGCTCCTCAACCCTCCGTCCACCGCGACGGTCCGTGCAGGTGACACCGTGCAGGTGTCCTGGTCGCTCAGCGGCTTCCAGGGACTCGGCGTGCTCGAAGCGGGCTTCCCGGCCTCGGCGCCCATCACCTGCGGGACGTCCCCGAGCCTGACGACCGGGACGCCGACCACCTCGCGCCGCGGCCTGCAGTACCTCGCCTCGCCGACGGGCCGTTACACCTACGGCTGGACGACGAGCACCGCGTGGGCCGGCACCTGCCGGCAGCTCGTGGTGCTGCTCGACGACGGGACGTACCACCGCGCGAACGTGAGGTTCAGCTGAGGTCGACGCTGCGACGGGCCGTGCGGGGCCCGACCCGGGTGACCGTCTCAGGCGGACGCCACCACGTGCGCCACGAACGCCGCGACGTCGGCGCCGCGGTCGGCCGGATCGGCGTACGGACTGGTGCCGGGGAGGCCGTCGCGCAGGCGGAGGGCATCGTGCAGCACCGGGTGCCACTGTTCGTCCAGCGTCGCGAGCGCCCAGCGGCCGGCGGCCGACTTGGAGGTCTGCCTCCCCGTCTGGACCAGGTGGAGCAGCCGCGCGGCGCCGAGCACGTGCCAGGTGGCGGCGTCGGTCGCGGCCTCGTCGGGAAACTTCGCCAGCGACGACGCGTGGGCGGCCCACTCCGTGGCGAGCGCGTTGCGGGTGAAGGCGAGCAGCCGGTCGTGGTCGGTCCAGACGGCCGGCAGGTCGCCGCGCACAGGCACCGAGTGGAAGGCGAGCTCGTGCCATCCCACCGGGCTCACGTCGTAGCGTCCCTCCGCTTCGAACCACCCGTGCAGCACGCACGGGACGTCCGGGCAGTCATCGGGGTCGCGCGCGAGGTCGGAAGCAGTCACGTGGACGCCATCGAGCGGAGCGGCGAGTCCTCGCTCACCCAGAAGCGCGTGGGACTCCGCAAGGGCGTCGACCTCGGCGTACGACCGGCGGTGCGCGAGCACGGCGACCATGTCGATGTCGCTGACACCCGGGACGAACTCGCCGAATCCCACACCGCCGCGGACGTGGAGGCCGGTGACGAGCCCGGGCGCGAGGCCGTCGACGAGGTCGAGCCAGGTCGTGCAGACCTCCACGACCTGCTTGGGAAGCGCGTGCGACGTCACCGGAAGACGCGCAGGTTCATGCGGTTGTCGAACTGGGCGCCCGGGACCGCGGGGTGGTCGAGCAGGTCCATCGCCAGGTTGGCCGCCGCCATGTTGCGGACCGGCTGCTCCGCCGCGCCGTACGTCGGACGGCCGGCGCCCGGGTCGGCGTACGCCGGGTTGAGCGCATAGAGGTCGGCGCCTGCCGCCATCCCCTTGCCCCAGGCGAGGAAGGGGATGGTGTAGTCCGCCGCCAGCGTCGGGTCGCCGTGCGAGGCGCCGAGTCCGCCGTGGTCCGCGGTGATGATGACCGCCATGTGATCGCGCAGCTCCGCGTTGCCGCGGATCGCGGCCATCACCCGGCCGACGCGTGCATCGGTGGCCCTCACGGCATCGAGGTAGCGCTGGCTCATGAAGCCGTAGGCGTGGCCCGCGCGGTCGGGCCCGGCGAGGTGGAGGAACGCGTAGCGCGGCTTCGTCGCCGAGGTGACCGCCCGCACCAGAGAGCTGGTCAGCCGTGTCTCGTCCTGGTCGTAGACGAAGCGCGAGATCTTGTCGCGACCGTTGTCGACGCCGACCCGGTCCGCACGACCGTTGGCCGACCAGGTGCGGTTGTAGAGGGCGAACTTGCTCTTCGAGGTGTAGAGCCAGGTGCGGCCGCCACGGTCGTGGACGACGTCGAACGCCGAGGCGACGTACTCGCCGGCCGCGCGGTGCACCGTTGTGCGGGCGTCATCGTCGTTGAAGGAGACGCCGTGGCCGCCGAGCGCGACCCGGATCCGGCGGCCGGTCATCATGCCGGTGTGGTTGGGAAGGGTCTCGGTGCGCTCGTAGGCCGTGCGGGCGTTGAGCGTGCGCGGCCCCTCACGCATCACCCGGTGCAGCGCTGGCGTGCCGGTGCTGCCGAGCTTGCGGAGAGCGGTCGGGTTGAGACCGTCGAGCGAGATGACGAGGATCCGGTTGATGTGGTCGTCGGAGGCTGCCGACGTCGGGACCACCGGTCCGGTGACCGTGGGTCCGGTCGTGGGTCCGGTCGTGGATGGCCCAGTCCCCGTCGGGCCGTCCCCGGTCGGCCTGAGCCCGACCAGCAGGGCAGCGAGCACGACCGCACTCGTGAGGAGCGCCCCGAGAAGGCGTCGCGTCGCCATCAGGCCGACAGTGACATCGGGCCGTAGACCTCGCGATCGGCCTCGAAGAGCGTGACCGCGGCAACACCCGCGTCGGCGAGCTCGGGCCAGAACTCCCCCACCCACGACTCCGCGTCTGCCTGGCTCGGGAACGTCTGGTCGGCGAGGTCGGCCGGAGCAGCGACCTCGCCACCCGCACCGTCCTCGAGCCGCCAGCGCCACGGCTTCGCCTCGGCGGAACGGACACCCGACTGGTCGAACTGGCTCATGGTTCCAGCCTAGGCGGTAAGTTCCCCGCGTGAAGACCCTGGTGATCGGTGGCGCCCGGTCCGGCAAGAGCCGGTACGCCGAGTCGCTCCTGCTCGACCGTCCCGACACCACGTACGTCGCGACGGGATACCCGGCCGCGGACGACGACGCCGACTGGGCCTCGCGCGTGGCTCTGCACCGGGCGCGCCGCCCCGCGTCGTGGGCCGACGTCGAGTCGCTCGACATCGCCGGACTGGCTTCCACCGAGGGTGGCGCCCTGCTCGTCGACTGCATGACGCTGTGGCTCACCCGCACGATGGACGCGCACGACTGCTGGAGCGCCTGGGACCGTGGTGCAGGCGCCCTGCGGGCGGACGTAGCGGAGCTGGTCGCGGCCGTGGACGCGTCCTCGCGTGACCTCGTGCTGGTCACCAACGAGGTAGGCCAGGGCGTCGTGCCTGCCGATCCCGGCACGCGGCGCTTCGTCGACGAGATGGGCACACTCAACTCCGCACTCGGCAGCGTCGTCGACGACGTTGTCTGGTGCGTGGCCGGACGGCAGGTGCGACTGTGAGCGGCGACGATCTCGACGGCCTCCGCGGCCCCGCGACGCGCCCGCTGCGTCCAGCGCTCTTCGACCCGTTCCGGCTGCTCTTCGGCACCCTCACCGTTCTCCCGGTCGCCCCGCCGCGCCTGGTCAACCGGGCGGTCGCGGGCCGGGCAATGACCCTCGCTCCGCTGGCCGGCCTGGTGCTGGCCGTGCTCGTCGGCGTACCGCTGCAGCTCGCGTGGCGCTTCGGCCACGGCTCCGCGGCCCTGCTCGCCGTGCTCGTGGTCGCGGCCCTGGCCGTGCTGACCCGGGCGATGCACCTCGACGGGCTCGCCGACGTCGCGGACGGGCTCGGCAGCGGACGTCGTGGCGAGCCTGCGCTGCAGATCATGAAGAAGTCGGACATCGGCCCGTTCGGCGTCGCGACACTCGTCGTGGTCCTGCTGCTGCAGGTGGTGGCGCTCGGCGACCTGATCGCGTCGGGTCGCGGCTTCGCCGGAGTCGTGGTCGCCCTCGTCGCGAGCCGGGCGATGCTGCCCGTGCTCTGCGGGCCTCGCTATTCCCCCGCCCGCGCCGACGGCCTGGGCGCGACCATGGCGGGCAGCGTGTCGTCGCGGCAGCTGGTCATCGGGCTCGTCCTCGCCGTCGGCCTCGTCGTCGTGGCCACGGGCCTGTTCGGGCTGCCCGGCTGGATGGACGCCTCCCGGGTCCAGGGGCTCGTGCTCGCCGCCCTCGCCGCCACCGCGCTCGGCCACCTGCTCGCCTGGCACTGCGTACGCCGCTTCGGCGGCACGACCGGCGACGTCTACGGCGCGGTCGTCGAGACGACGTTCACCGCGACGCTCGTGCTCGCCGCGCTCTTCGCCTGATCCGCCGAGCCGGCGCGAACCTGCACGCCGGAGACGCCGAAGCGGCGCAAACCTGCACGCCGCACACGCCGAAGCGGCGCAAACCTGCACCCCGGAGACGCCGAAGCGGCCCGAACCTGCACCCCGCACACGCCGAAGCGGCCCGAACCCGCACCCCGCGTTGGGTCACGCATCCTTCTCGTACCAACACAGTGACGTGTCACCTGCACACCGGTCCCGCTCAACCAACGGTGTGTGACGCGTCAACGTGTCGGTTCCGGATGGTCGACGGGTGCACCTAGGGGAACCGAGCGCTCGGCAGGCGAGAGGGCGCAAACGCACCCTTCGCGTGCAGGTTCGCGCCGCCTCGGCACCCACCACCTGCAGGTTCGCGCCCTCTCGGCAC
>NZ_DATIHB010000209.1:0-4303 GCF_035481145.1 Nocardioides sp.
CCGCCGTACTGAAGGCGGGCCTCGCACCCCGCGCCTGACCCTTGGGTGCCCGAGCAACGCAGAACGCCCCTGCCGATCGGCAGGGGCGTTCTGCGTTGCTGCGTGTCCTCCGGGCTCAGAAGCCTTCGAGCGGAAGGTGCAGGAGCCAGTAGCAGGCCGCCGCGATGAGTGCCGCCGCAGGGAACGTGCTGACCCACGCGAAGACGATCGACTTGGCCACGCCCCAGCGGACCGCGGAGAAGCGCTTCGTGGCGCCGACACCCATGACCGCCGAGGTGATCGTGTGGGTGGTGGAGATGGGCGCCTCGAAGACGTACGCCGTGGTGTAGAGCACCGAGGCCGCCACCGACTCCGCCGCGAAGCCGCGGGGCGGGTCGAGGTGGATGATGCGGCGCCCGAGGGTGCGCATGATCCGCCAGCCACCGGCGTACGTGCCGAGCGAGATCGCCGACGCCGCGGCTGCGATGACCCAGAACGGCAGGTCGTCGCCCTGCGAGACGTAACCGCCCGCGAGGAGGGCCAGGAAGATGACGCCCATCGTCTTCTGGGCGTCCTGGAGGCCGTGGCCGAGGGCCATCGCCGCAGCGGAGGCCGTCTGGGCCAGGCGGAAGTTGCGGTTGGCCTTGTGGGGGTTCATCCGGCGGAAGATCCACATGATCGCGATCATGACGACGAACCCGGCCGCGAAGGCGAAGAACGGCGAGATGATCATCGGGATGACCACCTTCTGCACGACGGTGTCCCAGTTGACCGCGACACCACCGGCGATCGCGGAGCCGCCGAGGCCACCGATCAGGGCGTGCGACGACGACGACGGGATGCCGAAGTACCAGGTCAGCAGGTTCCAGCCGATGGCACCGAGCAGGCCCGCCATCACGATGATGAGGGCGTGGATCTTCAGCTCCGACGAGACGTCGCCCGCGAGCGTGGCCTCATCGAACTTGATGACGTCCGCCACCGTGTGCGCGACCTTCTGGCCGAGGAACGCACCGATGAAGTTCATGATGGCCGCCATGACGAGCGCGACCCGCGGCGTCAGGGCCCGCGTCGAGACCGAGGTGGCGATCGCGTTGGCGGCGTCGTGGAAGCCGTTGGTGTAGTCGAAGATCAGGGCAACGACGACGACCGCGATGATGATCGCGAGTTCCACGGCGTCAGGACTCCTTGACGGCGATCTGCTCGACGATGTTGGCCACCGTCTCGAAGGCGTCGACCGCTCCCTCGAGCGACTCCACGACATCCTTCAGCTTGAGGACCTCGAGCGCCTGGAACTGACCACTGAAGAGCTTGGCGAGAATCCGGCGGAACGCCTTGTCGCCGGTGTTCTCCAGGCGGTTGATCTCGATCCAGTACTCCGAGAGGTCCTTCATCGAGCGCAGCCGTGGCATCGCGTCGGCGGTGAGCTCGGCGCACTGCTGGAGCACCTCGACCAGGGTCGACAGCTCGGACGGCAGGTTGTCGATCTCGTAGAGGAGGATCTCGTCGACGGCCTCGTCCATGAGGTCCATGACGTCGTCGAGGCCGGAGGCGAGCGCGTAGATGTCCTCGCGGTCGAACGGCGTGATGAAGGTGCTGTTGACCCGCCGCACGATCTCGTGGGTGGTCTCGTCGGCCGCGTGCTCGGCGTCGCGCATGCGCTGGGCCACCGCCTCGCGGTCGGCGCCTTCGGCGAGCATCTCGGCGAGCAGGCCGGCGCCCGTCACCAGGTGCTGGGCGGAGGCGGAGAAGAGGTCGTAGAAGGTTGCGTCGACAGGACGGAAGCGGAAGGCCACGGTGAACTCCGGGTGAGGAGGAGCGGAACGTTGGACATGCTAGGGGCAACAGGAGCGTGTCGCGCAACGTGAGCACCGCTGGGTCCCCGGGCGTTCACCTTCCGTTCACCCGGCGTCGGCGCGGAAGCGCCTGAGACGCAGGCTGTTGGTGACGACGAACACGGACGAGACCGCCATCGCCGCACCGGCCAGCATCGGGCTGAGCAGCCCCATCGCAGCCAGCGGGATGCCCGCCACGTTGTAGGCGAAGGCCCAGAACAGGTTGGCCTTGATCGTCCGCAGCGTCTGGCGCGACAGCCGGATCGCATCGACTGCGACGAGGAGGTCCTCACGGACCAGCGTCAGGTCGCCGGCCTCGATGGCGACGTCGGAACCGCTGCCCATCGCGATGCCGAGGTCGGCCTGGGCGAGCGCCGCGGCGTCGTTGACGCCGTCGCCGATCATCGCGACGACGCGCCCCTCGTCCTGCAGCCGGCGCACCTCCTCGAGCTTGTCAGCGGGCAGGACGTTCGCGATCACGCTGGTGATCCCGACCTTCTCTGCCACCACACCGGCGCTGCCGGCGTTGTCGCCCGTGAGGAGGGTGACGTCCAGGCCGAGGGCGCGGAGTCGGCGAACGGCGTCGGCGGAGGTGGGCCGGACCTCGTCCGCCACCCCCAGCACGCCCCGTGCGCGGCCACCCCAAGCGACGACCACCACGGTCTCGCCCCGGGCCTCGGCCGCCTCCCCCGCCTTCGCGAGCGGCCCCGGTAGGCCGGCTGCGAGCTGTGGCGCGACCCACGACGGCCGCCCGACCAGCACGTCGTCACCGTCGACCGTGGCGCGCGCACCGAGCCCCGCGACCGCCTCGAACTCCGCCGAAGTGTGGCTCGTGGCGCGCCGAGGTGTGGCCTGTGGTCCCTCGAGGTGGGAGTCGTGGTCGACGATCGCCCTGGCGATCGGGTGCTCCGACCCACTCTCGACCGCGGCCGCGAGCGCGAGCACCTCGGCCGCCGACTCCCCGTCGGCCACCTCCACCGACACCAGGGCCATCTCACCCCGCGTGACGGTGCCGGTCTTGTCGAGCACGACGGTGTCGACCCGTCGCGTCGACTCCAGCACCTCGGGTCCACGGATCAGGATGCCGAGCTGCGCGCCGCGACCGGTGCCCACCATGAGCGCCGTCGGGGTCGCGAGACCGAGGGCGCAGGGGCAGGCGATGACAAGCACGCTGACGGCGGCGTTGAGGGCCAGGCCGGCACCCGACCCCGTGCCCAGCCAGTAGCCCAGCGTCGCGACGGCGACCCAGATGACGATCGGGACGAAGACGCCGGAGACCCGGTCCGCGAGGCGCTGCACGGCCGCCTTGCCGGTCTGCGCCTCCTCGACGAGACGAGCCATCTGGGCGAGCTGGGTGTCGGCGCCGACCCGGGTCGCCCGCACCACCAGCCGCCGCGAGGCGTTGACCGAAGCGCCGACGACGGCGTCCCCGGGCCCGACCTCGACGGGCACGGGCTCACCGGTCAGCAGCGAGACATCGACGGCGGAGCGGCCGTCCTCGACCTCGCCGTCGGTCGCCACCCGCTCGCCGGGGCGTACGACGAACCGGTCGCCGGCCACGAGCTCCTCGACCGGCACCCGGACCTCGACGCCGTCGCGCAGCACTGCGACGTCGCGTGCGCCCAGCTCGAGCAGCCTGCGGAGCGCGTCACCGGCGTGCCGCTTGGCCCGCGACTCGAGCCACCGCCCGGTCAGCAGGAAGGTGGTGACCCCCGCGGCCGCCTCCAGGTAGATGTCACCGGCTCCCCCGGTGCGCCGCGGCACCAGCGAGAACTCGTGCACCATGCCGGGTTCACCAGCCGTGCCGAAGAGCAGCGCGAAGACCGACCACCCGAACGCCGCGAGCGTCCCGAGGCTGACCAGGGTGTCCATGGTCGAGGTCGCGTGCCGCAGGTTGAGGAATGCCGCGCGGTGGAACGGCCACCCGGCCCACAGGACGACGGGCGTGGCGAGCGCCAGCGAGACCCACTGCCAGTAGCTGAACTGCAGCGCGGGGACCATCGCCAGCAGCACCACCGGCACGGTCAGCGCCGCGGAGACCAGCACGCGCCGGCCCGGAGACACGGCCCCTGCCTCGACCGGCCCCTCCGGGTCGACGACGCCGTAGCCGGCGGCCTCCACCGCGTCGACGAGCTGCTGGCGCGTGACGTCGGGCGCCACGGAGACCGCCGCCTTCTCGGTGGCGTAGTTGACCGTGGCGCTCACGCCGTCGAGCTTGTTGAGCTTGCGCTCGATCCGGTTCGCGCAGGAGGCGCAGGTCATGCCCTCGATCTGCAGCTCGAGGCGGTCAGTGGTCGTGCTCATCGCCTTCGTCGCCTCCCATGTCCATGTGTCCGCCCATGCCGTCGGGACCGTCGGCCTCGAGCTGCTGGACGAACGTCGCGTCGTGGACCCTGCCGTCCACCTGGAAGTCGAGGAAGAGGCGGTACGTCGCCGGCTCGGGGAACGCGGTCGCGAAGTCGATGCCGGGTCCGGGCTCGCCCTCCTCGGGG
>NZ_DATIHB010000210.1:0-6078 GCF_035481145.1 Nocardioides sp.
GCTCGTGGGCGACGCGCTCAGCCGCGATGCGAGCCTCGGTGAAGCGCTGAGCCTCGGCAGCCTGCTCGACCGCACGGTGCTCGGCCTCGAGGCGCTGCGCGGCGATCTGCTGGGCCTCGGCAGCCAGCCTGGCCGCGGACCGCTGGGCGGAGGCGCGCTCCTCGGCGGCCTTCGTCTCGAGGGCGGCCTGCTCGGCGGCGGACTGCTCGGCGGCAGCGCGCACGGCAGCGGCCTTCTCCGCTGCCCGGGCGTGGTGCTGGGCCGACAACTCGAGCGCGGCGCGCTCAGCGGCAGCCTGCTCGGCGATCTGCGCCTGCTCGTGGGCTGCCTGCTCGGCGAGCGCGCGCTTGTTGGCAGAGCGCTCGGCGGCGGCTGCCTTCTCGGCGGCCCGTCGCTCGGTCTTCGCGCGTGCTTCAGCCTCCTGCTGGGCGGCCGCGGCGCGCTCGGCGGCTGCCTGCTCGGCGGCCAGCCGCTCGGCAGCAGCGGCCTCCTCTCGGGCAGCGCGCTCGGCGGTGGCGCGCTCCGCGGCGGCGGCGGTCTCGAGGGCCTTCTGCTCCTGCGCGAGACGGGCAGCAGCGACGCGCTCGGCTTCGGCAGCCTTCTCCGCGGCGGCTCGCTCACGGTTCGCCTTCTCTGCGGCAGCGAGGGCGGCGGCCTCCTGCTCGGCGGCTGCACGCTCTGCGGCAGCGGCGAGGCCTTGGGTGGCGCGTGCGACGGCGGCCTTGCGCATGGAGTCGAGGTCGTCGCCCCGGTCGCCGGGGCCGCTGACCGTTTCGTCCGACGCCGACGTGGACAGGGGAGTCGCGTCTGCCGTGGCCGCCGCGGACCGCGCCGGCTTCGTCGGCTTGGTGGGCTTGGTGGGTGCTGCGCCCGAGCGGCGGCCGCGGCGACCGCGACGCTCGTCGGTGGTGCTGGGGGTCGTCGCTTGTGCGGCGTCTGCGGCCGTGACGTCAACGTCGGCCGCGGTCTCCGGTGCTGTCTCGGAAGCGGGCTCTGCGTCCGCCGCAGGCTCGGGCGCGGCGGATGGGCGCTGCTGCCTGTCGTCCTGGCGCGCCGCGGTCAGGCGGTCCATCCACGAGCTGCGCTCGGCCGAGGAGGGCTGCGCGCCCGCGTCCTCGTCCTCGTCGTCGGCGAGGCCGGAGAGTGCCTGGCCCAGGATGTGCTCGTCGCCCAGGGGCGCGTCGTCGGAGCTGTCGAACGAGAGTGCCTCGGTCGACTGCTCGGCGGGCAGCCACGGCTCCTCGGGCTCGGCCTCGGGATCGGCGTCGGTGTCGGTGTCGGCGGCGCCGCCACGGACGCGGCGCCAGAGCGCCGTGCGGGGGCTGACCGGCATCTTCGGAGCAGCGTTCTGGCCCGTCTCGACAGCCTCCTGGGCCGTCCGGAGGACGATGTCGTCAGGCGACACGTCAGCGCCGAGCGTGGGCTCAGTGCTCTCCGCCGACATGGCGTCCTCGTCCTTCTGCTGCGGGCGTGCGGCCTTGCCACCGGCCCGGGGCGTGCCCTCGGGTGGTGTGCTCGGCCTCATACATGCCGAAACTACAGCGTCGGGCTGGCGTTACGCAGCAGTGGCCGTCAAATGGCGCTCAGCCGCGTGGCGCGTCGAGGAGCTCCTGGATCAGCGCCTCGATGCGCCGACGGATCTCGTCCCGGATGGGGCGTACGGCGTCGATGCCCTGGCCGGCCGGGTCATCGAGCCTCCAGTCCTCGTAGCGCTTGCCCGGGAAGTAGGGGCACTCGTCGCCGCAACCCATGGTGATGACGACGTCGGCGGCGTGCACGGCTTCGGTTGTCAGCACCTTCGGCTGGTTGCCCGCGATGTCGATGCCCTCCTCCGCCATCGCCGCGACGGCGGCCGGGTTGATCTGGTCGCCGGGCTCCGACCCGGCGGACAGCACCTGGATCCGGTCGCCCGCGAGGTGCTGGAGGTAGCCCGCCGCCATCTGGGAGCGGCCGGCGTTGTGGACGCAGACGAACAGAACGGTGGGGGTGGTCATCGGGCTTCCTCGGAGAGTGGGGTGGACGTCGGGATGGAGGGGAGGCCGGGCCAGAGCAGCCGGACCAGGCCGAGGCCCAGGGCGCCGCCGACGAGCTGCATGAGCACGAACATCGGCACGGACGTCGGCGAGATACCGGCAAACGTGTCGGTGAACATGCGCGCGATCCCGACGGCCGGGTTGGCCACCGAGGTGGAGGACGTGAACCAGTAGCCGGCGGTGATGTAGGCGCCGACGGCGAAGGCGATGGTCTCGGTGCGGCCGGCGCGGATGCTGCCGAAGACGACGAGCACGAGACCGACCGTCGCCACGACCTCTGCCAGCCACAGGCCGCCGCCCGTGCGCACCGTCGTCGAGAGGGCGACGGCGTCGAGGTCGAACATCAGGTTCGCCACGACCGCGCCGAGCGCGCCGCCCACGACCTGGGCGAGGACGCAGAGGCCTGCGTCGCGCCAGGAGATCCCGCCGAGGAGAGTCTCGACCAGGGTGATGACCGGGTTGAACGCTGCGGACACCGGCTGCAGGGTCAGGATCAGCGCCACGAGCGCGCCACCTGTCGCCAGGCTGTTGCAGAGCAGCTGGAGGGCGACGTCGTCGGTGAGCTCCGTCGCCATGATCCCGGACCCCACCACGGCGGCGACGAGGAACGCCGTGCCCACCAGCTCGGCGGACGCCCTGCGGACCGCGACCCTCACAGGCCGCCACCGATCAGTGCGGCGAGGTCGGCCAGCGCCTCGCGGCGTACGGAGTAGTAGACCCAGGTGCCGCGCTTGTCGCGGTCCAGGAGGCCGACCTCGTGGAGCTGCTTGAGGTGGTGGCTGATCGTCGGCTGGGAGAGGTCGAAGGCGTCGTTGAGGTCGCACACGCACGCCTCGCCGCCCTCGTGCGCCGCGATGAGCGAGAGCAGGCGGAGGCGAACCGGGTCCGCGAGCGCCTTCAGCAGGGGAGCGATGCGTCCGGCCTGCTCGCTGCTCAACGGCGTGGAGGTGAGTGGTGAGCAGCAGGCGACCGTCTGCACCGGGGTGAGCTCCAGCAGGTTCTTCGTCACGCCACCAAAATATCGATGGTCATGCATATTGACAACAATCGATGGATGAACACAGGATGTAGTACATCGACATCCATCGATCTAGGAGAGGAGGAGAGTCATGACCGACCTCGAGATCTGTTGCGCGACGGACGCCGGCACGCCGCAGGACGACTGCTGCGGCGGCGTCCCCTGCTGCTGAGTCGTGTGGACGTGAGCCCGCGGAGCATGGACTGGCTCCGCGGGCTGCGCGCCTGCTGGGAAGCGCTGGTCAAAGGACACGTCGCAGGTGCACAGTCGAGGGACGGCGACAGTCGGCGATTGGGGGAGCATGACGGCTCGAGTGCTCGTGGCTGCTGCGGCCTCCGGCGTCGCGCTGGCGGGCGCCACGATGCTCGGCGGATCCAGCGCGTCGCAGGAGGCCGTCGACTGCGGATGGCGCATCGCGTACGACGACGTCACCTATCGCAGTCACAACGAGCTGGTGGATCCGCCGCCGGCTGCTGAGCCCGTCGGGACGGGCGACGCACTGGACTGCGAGCGCGAGCCGGACCACAGGGTCGAGGTGGAGGCCGTTGAGGGCGTCGACCCGCGGGTGGCGGTGGTCGTCGCGATCAATCCAGGTGAGCCGCCCAGCCTCTATGTGCGGGAGGGTGTGGGTCCTGACGAGTGGCCCGAAGTGATCCGGCGTTCGGAGGAGCAGTAGGCCCTGTGGGACTCGAACCCACAACCCGCGGATTAAAAGTCCGATGCTCTGCCAATTGAGCTAAGGGCCCGTGCCGTGACCCGTGGCCTGGCACGGAACGGGAGTCTAGGGCGAGTCTGAGGCGAGCGGCGCAGAGCCGCGCGCCCGGCGTACGACGGGGCTTTCCTCATGGTGGTGCGGCTCTGCGAACCATGTAACGCGCGCGCCTCGCAAAGTTCATCGATTTCACTGGTTCCATCCGGGGCGTGTGTTGCTAGTGTTGTCGGCGCAACAGGTGCAAGTTCCAGCAGGTTGACGCCGGCGGGGTTTGTGATCCAACGGCGTGTCTTTCTCGGAGTCCCAGCATTTCGAGTCGGAGCGACGTGTCACCCGCACGTGTTGCGGGGCTGTCGATCTTGATGGCCTCTCGCCCCGATGAAAGAAATGAGAAGAGCAATGGCTCAGGGCACCGTGAAGTGGTTCAACGCTGAGAAGGGCTTCGGCTTCATCGCGCAGGAGGACGGCGGCGACGACGTCTTCGTGCACTACTCGGCCATCCAGACCAACGGCTACAAGTCGCTGGACGAGAACCAGAAGGTCGAGTTCGACGTCACCCAGGGTCCGAAGGGCCCGCAGGCGGAGAACGTTCGCCCCGTCTGATTCGTCAGACTGGCGGGCCTGTCCGAGACGCACCTGTCTCTGACGTTCGGAGCCCCGGACCCCAGCAATCGCTGGGGTCCGGGGCTCCTCCCATTTCTGGTGGTCCAGTCCATGGATGCCAAACCGGGACTTTCCGTGCGACGCCTGATCGGGTCGGGCACCATGGGCAGTGGAGCAACCGGAGGGAGGCTGTGATGTCCGACCAGTTCGACGTGTCGCTCGAGGACCCCGACCTCCTCGGCGAGGTCGAGATGACGACCAACCTGATCATCGCGGCGAGCGGGGCTGCCGGCCCGCTCGACCAGGACGAGATCGACGCGATCCTGGGACTGGCCCCGGAGGCCGGTCCGGGCGCGACGCCGGTGACGACACCGGACGCGGTGCCCGACGAGGGCTCTGCTCTGACGGGCGAAAGCGGCCCGGGGGAATAGATATACCCCCTGGGGGTATTGTGTGTGGCATGCACGAAGCACACGCCACACACGGCTACATCGGCGACAAGGACGCGTACCTCAAGCGACTTCGCCGGATCGAGGGCCAGGTGCGAGGCCTGCAGCGGATGGTCGAGGAAGAGCAGTACTGCATCGACATCCTCACGCAGGTCTCTGCCGTGACCAAGGGGCTGCAGGCAGTCTCGATGGGGCTGCTCGAGGACCACCTCGGGCACTGCGTCGTCGATGCGGCACGCGCCGGCGACGACGAAGCCGCCGCGAAGGTCAAGGAAGCCTCCGACGCGATCGCGCGTCTCCTGCGGTCCTGACCGCACCCACCTCCGGAAAGGAAGAACCATGAGCAGCACCACCACCTGGGCCGTCACCGGCATGACCTGCGGCCACTGCGTCGCGTCGGTCACCGAGGAGCTGAAGGAGGTCGACGGCGTCACGGACGTGCAGGTCGACCTGCCGACCGGCGCCGTCGTCGTGACCAGTGAAGCCGAGCTGTCGCGGGAGGCCGTCGAGGCCGCCGTGACCGAGGCGGGCTACCAGCTCGCATGAGTGGCTCGCTCCGCAAGATCGTCGTCTTCCTCCTCGTCGGAGCCGGCGCCTTCGCGCTCGCCTTCGGGCTGGGACAGCTGGTCGGCGACGAGACGTCGCCCGCCGGGCACGGCGGCCACGCGTCGGAGAAGCCTGCGCCGCGCTACTCCGTGAAGCTCGCAGACTCCTCGCTCGAGGCCGGTGAGGTCGAGCTGCGCCTCTCCGTGCTCGATGCCGACGGCGAGCCGGTCACGGAGTACGACGTGGTGCACGAGAAGGAGCTGCACCTGATCGTGGTCGACCGGGAGTACCCGGAGGTCTACCAGCACCTGCACCCGACGTTCGCCGACCGGGAGTGGAGCGTGAGGACGAGACTGCTCGCGGGCGACTACCGCGTGTACGCCGACACGACCCCGACCGGTGCGGTGGCCCAGGTGCTGACCGCTGACCTCGCCGTGGCAGGCGACAGCCGTCCGCGGGTCGCGCGGACCGAGCCCAACGACACCGCCTCCGTCGACGGCTTCGACGTGGCGCTCGAGGCAGACGGCTCGACGTACACCTTCACGGTGACGAAGGCCGGACAGCCGGTCGAGCTCGAGCCCTACCTCGGGGCAGGCGGTCACCTGGTCGGCACTCGCCGGGAGTCGCTGGAGTACCTGCACGCCCACGCGATGGATGCCCAGCGCAACACGGTCGGCTTCCACGTGGAGGCGCCGAGGTCGGGCACCTGGGTGCTCC
>NZ_DATIHB010000211.1:0-10571 GCF_035481145.1 Nocardioides sp.
TGATCGTCCCGGACAACCTCGACGTCGACGCCACCGGACGGGTCGAGGGCCCCGGCGGCCTCGAGCTCTTCGGCGAGGAGGGCGGCGGCATCGACATCAGCAACCACCGGACGCAGGACGTCCCCGAGGAGGCCGGTCACCTGACCGTCTCGGCGAGCGCCGACCTCGGCCACGTGATCGTGAGGAGCAAGTGATGAACGAGCAGACGACGGTGATCCCGCCCCTCCCCGACGAGGCAGCCGAGTCCCCGCAGCGGGGCGGCCTCCACCCGGTCAACATCGGCCACCTCGTGATGGGCCTGGCCTTCACCGGCCTGCTGACGGTGTGGGCGCTCTTCGTCAGCGGGACGGTTCCGCAGGACGACCTGCGCTGGCTGCTCCCGGTGCCGTGGCTCGTCGGCGGCGGAGCGGGCCTCGTGGCTGCGGTGCTGACGCAGCGGAAGCGCCTGTGAGCCGCGCGAAGTAGTCCTCCCGCGCAGCGAGCACGAGGTCGGGGTTGTCGGTGATCAGGCCGTCAGCCCCGGCCTCAAGCAGCATCCGGGCCTCGGTGAACAGGTCGCCGTGGTGCCCCGGGGCGTCGCTCGAGCGGAGCTCGAGCGGCAGGAACCGGTTCTCCACCCGCAGTGTCCACACGTGGACCGTCAGCCACCGGCTGTGCGCCTTGGTGACGAGCTTCGACACCTTCCGGGTCCGGCCCTTGTCGTCGCGCGGCAGCACCATCTCCTTGTGCACGCCCACCCCGCCGGCGTACGTCGCGATCTCGGCGAGGCCGGCCGGCTTCGCCATCTGCGCGTACGTCGTGGGGTCGCCCGCCGCGACCAGGTCGGCGGGAGCCCCCTTGCGGTCGAGGAGCTGAATGATCGCCACCGGTGACCGGGTGGCTACCTGGCGCAGGACGGTCGTCTCGAAGCTCATCACGGTCACGCGCGAGCGGGCGTGGTCGACGCCGTGGTCGCCGAGGGTCGCGAGCAGCGGCTCGACCACGTCGAGGCCGCGGGTGGCGTAGTGGGCGGCGTGCTTGAGCTCGATGAGCACACCGACCGTGCGGTCGAGGAGGCGCGACTCCAGCGCGACCAGCGTGAGCACCTCGTCCAGGCTCGGGATCGTCAGTCGCCCGTGGAACGCGGTGTTGGCCCGCCTCACCTTGCGGAACCGCTCGCGCGCCCGCAGCGTCCGGAGCTCCTCGAACGTGAAGTCCTCGACGAACCAGTCGTCGTGCTCGGTGCCGTCGACGGTCCGCACCGTCCGCCTCGCGGCGAACTCGGGGTGGTCGGCGACGTCGGTGGTGGCGAAGAGGGTGGCGTCGTGCCGCGCGACGAGCACGCCGTCCTTCGTCGGCACCACGTCGAGCTCGATGTCGTCGGCACCCATCCGGATCGCGAGGCGGTAGGCCTCCAGCGTGTGCTCCGGTCGCTGGCCGCTCGCTCCGCGGTGGCCGGCGACGGCGGGGGTGGGGACGAGGCTCCGTCCCAGCTGCGCGTTCACACCACCTTCGTCGCATGGCCGGGCGAACGCCGGATGACACGCAGCCGACGTTCGCACGGCGTGCGCACGGCGGTCAGGAGGCGGAACCGGTCGCCGCGTTCGGTCAGTGGGCGACGGGGCAGGTGCGCACGGGCATGGCGTCGACGCCGAAGACGATCGAGGTCTGCCGGTACGCCGGGTCCCCTGCCGTGGCCAGCAGCGGGAAGCGACGAGCCAGAGCGGGCAGGGCGACCTGCAGCTCGAGGCGGGCCAGCTCGGCGCCCACGCACCGGTGGATGCCGTGGCCGAAGGCGAGGTGCGACGCGGGCTCACGCTCAGGGTCGAAGCCGGGCCGGCCGACCTGGTTGGAGCCGGGAATCGAGACCATCACGACGTCTCCCCTGCGCACCCGCTGCCCCGCGACCACGATGTCCCGGAGGGCGAAGCGCGGGAAGGCCACCTGCACGACCGCGAGGTGCCGCAGGAGCTCCTCCACGACCGGCACGGGGTCGGCACCGGAGGCGAGCGCCTCCCACCACTCCGGGTGCTCCAGCAGGAGGCCGGTGCCGAGCGCGAGCATCGCCGCACTCGTCTCCATGCCGCCGGTGAAGACACCGTCGGCGACACCGCCGAGCTCGTGGTCGGAGATCTCCGGGTGCTCGGTGACCAGCCGCCCGATCAGGCCGGGACCCGACTCGACCCGCTGGCGCTGCGTCGCGCCGATCAGGAAGGTCCGCGAGCCGGAGATGGCCCCGAAGGCGCCCATCCCGCCCTGGGACACGTCGAAACGGGCACCGCCCAGCTGCCGGAAGGTGCCGCGGTCGTCGAGCGGCAGCCCGAGCAGCTCGCAGATCACCAGGAACGGCACATCGAAGGCGAAGGTCGCCGCGAGGTCGACGGGGTCGCCCGCCTTGCCCCGTCGCTCCAGCAGGTCGAGCTGCTCGTCGACGATCGCCGCGATCCGGGGGCGCAGCGCCTCCAGCCTCCGCTTGGTGAACTCCGGCGCGACCAGCTTGCGCAGCACCGTGTGCTCGGGCGGATCGGTGAACCCCAGGCCACCGATGTCGCCGTCCGCAGCGCCGCGCGCCCCGACGTACGGGCGGATGTCGGTGGAGTACGCCGTCGGCTCGGCGAGGACCGCCCGGCCGGCCTCTGCGTCGGTCACCAGCCAGACCTGCATGCCGAGCACCGAGGCGAGGCGCCGGATCGGCTGGCCGTCGACCAGCCGCGCGTCGATGGCGATGCCATCGCGCTGCAGCGGCCACGCAAGCGACTCCGGCAGGCTGTCCAGGCGTGACAGGTCGAGCCTGCGGCTGCCGACGCGGGCAGCGAGCCGGACCAGCGGAGCGGCGATTCCCATGGGCACATGCTGCCCGTCCGGGGACCGAAATGCAGGGAAGTTACACCGGTTTCAGGGAGATCCCGGAGCAGGTTCAGGGCTGCCCGGGCGCTGTGCCCGCGACGTACTGGAAGAAGCCGTGGATCTCCCGGCTCAGATCGGTGAACCCGGCGGCCGCGAGCCGACCCGTCACCTCGTCCGGACCGAAGACCCGCAGCCCCGAGAGCCGCGCGACCTGGCCGGCCAGCCCACGCACTGCGTCGGGCGCCGTGGTGGTCATGATCGCGACCCGGCCGCCGGGGCGGACCACCCGCACGATCTCGTCCAGCGCCGTGAACGGGTCCGGGATCAGGTAGAGCGCGCCGTAGCAGGCCACCCCGTCGAAGGCGTCGTCGCCGAACGGCAGCCGCAGCGCACTCCCCTCGACGTACGCCGTGCCGGGGTCGCCGTGGTCACGTGCGGCCTGCCGGAGCATCGGCCGGGAGAGGTCGACGCCGATCGCCAGCCCGTCGGGCGCGACGGCCGCGGCGTACGCGGGGGTGAAGTTGCCGGGGCCGCAGGCGACGTCGAGGACCAGGTCGCCGGGAGCGAGGCGGAGCGTCTCGACCGCCTTGCGCTTCTCGCGCAGCAGGTGGGGCACGTCGAAGGCCATCGCGCCGAGCCACCAGGCCGGTCGCCAGACGTGCTGGTAGATCGGCGCCAGGAACGGGTGCTCCATCGCGCGTTGGGCAAGACTCACCCCTGCACCCTAGGATGGGGACCGCTTGGAGGGGAGTATTCCTTCGCGGTGGTGTCGTCAGTACGGACGCGAGTCCCGGTGCCACCGGCCCAGCAGCTGATCGAGTGCCAGGTGATCGAGCCTGTCGAGATCCACGCGGGGCGGAAGAGACCTCCGGAGTAAGTCCCTGCACGCACTCCGGAAAGGTCTTTCCTTGAGTTCCATCATCGGCGACTCCGTCGCCTCCCCCACCGTCTGGCTGGTCACCCTCCTTGTGACCGTCGGCCTCCTGCTCGTCGACGTGATCATCATCGGCCGCCGGCCGCATGAGCCGTCGATGAAGGAGGCCAGCCGGCACCTGGCCTTCTACATCCTGCTGGCGGTGGCGTTCGGCCTCGGGCTCGCGGTCTTCGCCGAGCCCCACGAGCTCTCCGAGGCGCCGGCTGCGGAGTTCTTCGCCGGCTGGCTGACCGAGTACTCACTGTCGGTCGACAACCTCTTCATCTTCATCATCATCATGGCCAGCTTCGGCGTCCCGCGGCAGTTCCAGCAGAAGGCACTGATGATCGGCATCGTGCTGGCGCTGATCTTCCGCGGCATCTTCATCGTGCTCGGCGCCGCGGCGATCAACGAGTTCAGCTGGGTCTTCTACCTCTTCGGCGCCTTCCTCATCTACACGGCGGTCAAGCTCGCCAAGGAGGGTTCCGAGGACGAGGACGAGTACGAGGAGAACAAGCTCGTCGCGTTCGCCGAGAAGCGCCTCCCCGCCACCAAGGAGTGGCACGGCACGAAGATGTTCGTGACCGAGAACGGCAAGCGCCTGATCACCCCGATGTTCCTGGTGATCCTCGCCCTGGGCACGACCGACCTGCTCTTCGCGCTCGACTCGATCCCGGCGATCTACGGCCTCACCAAGGACCCGTACCTCGTCTTCACCGCGAACATCTTCGCGCTGATGGGCCTGCGTCAGCTCTACTTCCTCATCGGCGGCCTGCTCGAGCGGCTCATCTACCTCTCGTACGGCCTGGCCTTCCTGCTCGGCTTCATCGGCGTCAAGCTGGTCCTGCACGCCATGCACGAGAACGAGCTGCCGTTCATCAACGGCGGCCACCACGTCGAGTGGGCCCCGGACATCCCGATCTGGGTGTCGCTCTCGGTCATCCTCGGCACGCTGCTGGTCACCACCGTCGCGTCGCTGGTCGCGTCGGCCCGCCTCGACGCTGCCAAGCGCGACGAGATGACCGGTCCGCGCCGCGACTGGGACAACGACGACTGACCTGCACGCCGAAGCGGCGCGCATTCGCACCGCACCCACGCCGAAGCGGCGCGTACCTGCACAGGTTCGCGCCGCTTCTGGCCATTTCGGGCGCAGCTGCGCAGCGCCACAGACGACGGATCCGTATGCCGGGACGGCGCCTCGTCACCCCGTCAGGACGCCGAGGCGGCGCTTCGCCACCACGGCATCCCGGCCTGAGGCAGGCAGTGCGACCTGCGCGACCGCGGTGCCGAGCAACGCGACCGCGGCCAGCAACGCGAACCCCGTCGTGTAGCCCGACTCCGCCGGCCACCCGCCCGGCAGGAGCTGGCTGGTGACCACGCTGGCCATGACGGCCGACCCGATCGCGCCACCGATCGTGCGGAGGTTGGCGTTGAGCCCGGCAGCCACTCCGGTGCTACCCACCGGAGCCGCGTCGACGACCACGTTGGCCAGCGCCGCGAAGGTCCAGCCGCTACCCAGGCCGCTGACCGCGTTGGCCAGTGCCAACTCCCAGGCGTGCTCATGCGCAACGGCGATCGCGACCAGACCGAGCGCGGAGAGCCCGCAGCCCAGCGCGATCACGGCACGCGCACCGATAACCCGGGTCAGTCCGGGCGACGTCAGGCCCCCGACGAAGGACAGCACCGCGCTCGGCAGCGCCAGGTAGCCGGCGAGCGCCACGGAGGCGCCCAGCCCGTAGCCACTCGCCACGGGCGTCTGCAGCAGCTGGGGCAGGAAGCCGAACGACGCGTACGTCGAGACACCCACCAGCAGCGCAACCAGGTTGGCACCAGCGACCCGTCGTTCGACCAGGAGGCGGAGGTCGATCAGGGGCACATCGATGTGTGCCTCGACCAGCACCCATGCAGCGAGCAGCAGCCCCGCCACACCGAGCAGGACGAGGGTGCGCGGCGAGGTCCAGCCGGCGTGAGGCGCGCCCGACACCGCGAGCAGGGCACTGACCAGCCAGCCGGCCAGTGCGACCGCGGGCAGCACCCTGACCCGTTCGCCCGTGGGGCCGGGCGACTCGCGGACGCACCGGGCGACCACGGTCGCGGCGATCAGGCCCGAAAGGACGGGCAGCAGGAAGAGGACGCGGTAGCCGGCGTACTGGACGACAGGGCCACTGACCACGATGCCGGTGCCGAAGCCGACCGACATGAGCGACGAGAGCAGCGCCACCGCCCCCGGGACCCGCGCCGGCGGGAGCTCGTCGCGGATGATGCCGAAGGCGAGCGGCAGCACTCCTCCGGCCAGCCCCTGCAGCACGCGCGCGGCGATCATCGCGCCCAGCGACGTGGCGAGCGCTGCAGCGAGCGAGCCGACCGCCAGCAGCACCAGGCTGCCTACGAGCATGCGCACCTTGCCACGGGCGTCACCGAGCCGTCCCACGATGGGCGTCGCCACGGAGGCTGAGATCAGGAAGGCGGTCAGGATCCACGAGGCCGAGGCCTGGTCGGCTCCCAGCGACGCACGGATGTGCGGCAGCGCCGGGACGGTCATCGACTGGAGCAGGGTGTAGGTACAGACACCGGCCACGAGCGCCCCGAAGGTGAGGCGCCCGCGGCCGGAGTCGGTACGGCGCGACCTATGCACGCCAGCGGGAGAAGCGGCGCTCGAGGCCGACCAGCCCGTAGTTCACGGCGAGACCGAGGGCGGACGTCGTGAGGATCGCGGCGTACATCTTCGGGATCAGCATGTTGTTGTTGGAGTAGGTGATCAGGAAGCCGAGGCCGGCGTTGGCGCCGACCAGCTCCGCCGCGATGAGGACGAGGATCGCCGCGGCGCCAGAGATCCGGATCCCGGTGAAGATCGTCGGCACCGCCGCCGGGAAGACCACCTTGCGGAACGTCGCGACCGGCGAGAGTCCGAGCACCTTCGCCGACCTCAGCAGCTGAGGATCGACGGTGGCGACACCGGCGATCGTCGAGAGCAGGATCGGGAAGAAGCAGGCGTAGGTGATGATCGCGATCTTCGACGCCTCTCCGATGCCCAGGATCAGCGTGAAGACCGGCAGCAGCGCCAGCGCCGCGGTGTTGCGGAAGACCTCCAGCACGGGCTGGAAGAACTCGCGCACCGGGCGGTACCACGCGATGGCCGCACCGAGCGGGATGGCGAGCACCGTGGCCAGCGCGAAGCCGGCCCCCGAGCGGACCAGGCTGGCCTGCAGGTGACGCCAGAGCTCACCGCTGGTGATCAGCTCCCACCACGCCTGCAGCACCTGGCTCAGCGGCGGGATGAACTGCCGGTCCAGCAGGCCCAGCCGCGGCAGTACCTCCCAGACCAGGGCCAGGGTGAGCACGCCTGCCACCCCGCGGCCGACGGTGACGGCCTGCTTGCGTCCGCGGGAGACGCCGCGCGCCTTGACCGCCGCCTCCTGGCGGGGGTTGGGCCGTGCCTCGGTGCGCTCTGCGAGGAGGTTAGACATGGGCCACCTCCTTCTCCTGAGCGGGCGCATGCTCCTCACGGAGCAGCGTCCACACCTGGTGCCGGTACGCCGCGAACTCGGTCGTCGCCCGCACGTCCCGGTCCCCTGCGCCGGAACGGTCGAGCTCGATGTCGACGATCTCCTTGATCCGACCGGGACGGCTGCTCATCACCGCGACCCGCTGGCCGAGGAAGACCGCCTCGTCGATGTCGTGGGTGATGAAGACGACCGTGGTGCCGGTGCGCTGCCAGATCGCGACGAGCTCCTCCTGGAGCCGTTCGCGGGTCTGGGCATCGAGCGCGCCGTACGGCTCGTCCATGAGCAGGACCTCGGGCTGGTAGCTGAGGCTGCGCGCGATCGCCACGCGCTGCTTCATGCCGCCGGAGAGCTCGTGCGGGTAGCGGTCGGCGAACTCGAGCAGGCCGACCAGCTCGAGATAGGTCTCCGCCCGCTCCCGTCGCTGAGCCTTCGAGAGCCCACCCTTCGCCTCGAGCGCGAACTCCACGTTGGCCCGGGCCGTGCGCCAGGGCAGCAGCGTGTACTGCTGGAAGACGACACTGCGGTCGAGGCCCGGACCGGTGATCGGCGCGCCGTCGATCGCCAGGCTGCCCGAGGTGGGCTTCGCGAGACCGGCGATCAGGTCCAGGACCGTGGACTTGCCGCAGCCCGAGGGCCCGACGATCGTGAGGAACTCCCCGGCTGCGATGTCGAGGTCAAGCCCGTCGAGGGCCACGAACTCACGGAGCTGCCGGTCGTCGTTGCCGCGGACCAGGAAGGTCTGGCCCACGTCGCTGAGCTGGATGCGGGAACTCATGGCGTCCTCACTTCGCGTTCGGGTTGAACTCGTTGGTGTAGACGTCCGCGGGCGTGATCTTCGCGGGGTCCACGTCGCCGCGGCTGCCGAGCCAGTCCAGCCAGACCGAGATGTCCTTGTCGGCGATCACGCCGCCCTTGCTCGAGACGCCGGTGGAGCCGTTCCAGTTCTTCTCCACGACGGGCGCCGCCTCGGCGTACCCGTTCTCCTTCAGCCACTTCGTGTAGACCGCGAGGGTCTCCTCCCGGCTGTGCGACTCGATGTAGTCGATGGCGTACGCGATGCCCGAGACGAGCGTCTGGTCCGCCTTCTTCTGGTCCTTGATCCAGTCGTTGCGCAGCGCCACGCCGCCGCCGTTGTAGAAGCCGATGACGTCGCTGTCCTTGAAGACGGTCTCGATCGGCACGGCGTCCTGGGTCGCCTTGAGCTGGCCAACCCCGATGTACGCCGCGTCGACCTGGCCGTTCTTCAGCGCCTGGGCCGTGTTGAGCGGAGGCAGCGGGACGAGCGTCACCTTCTTGATCTCGTCCCGGCTCAGTCCGCCCTTGGCGAACCACGTGTCGAGCACGGCCTCGGCGTTCGCACCGAGGGTGTTGACCGCGACCTTCTTGCCGATGAAGGAATGGGGGTCGTCGGTGAGGCCGGAGCCCTTCTTCGCCACGACGGCGGACCCGGTCTTCGCGTTGGTGCCGTAGGTCGAGACGACGGCCTTGATCGGCACGCCGGTCGCGACGGTCTGCGCGATGGCGCCGTAGAACGCGGAGGAGGAGATGTCGACCTGCTTGCTGGCGAGCGCACGGAGCGACTCGGGGCCGCCCTGGACGTCGCCGACCTTCTTCAGCGTGATGCCGGGCAGCTTGCCGAGCGCGTCGGCCAGCTGGAGCGGGTCCACGGAGCCGGGGTAGCTCTGGTAGCGGACGACCGTGCTGCCGTCGGCTGCCGTCTCCGCGTCGGCACCAGCGGCACCGCAGGCCGTCAGACCGCCCAGCAGGGCGGCAGCGGCCGCGGTGCCTGCGAGGAGGCGACGGACGGGGGCGGTGGAGGTGGTGCTCATGGTGTCCTCTCGGTTCTTTCTCGGGTGGGGTGGTGCGGGTCAGGAGGCGTCAGCGGCGGCCGGCGTAGCGGCGTACTGGCTGTCGGGACGGGCGAGGCCGTAGTGCTCGCGCAGGGTCGAGCCGGAGTACTCCGTGCGGAAGAGGCCGCGGTCCTGGAGGATCGGTACGACCTTGGAGGTGAAGTCGTCCAGGTGCTGCGGGTAGAGCGGCGGGAGCACGTTGAAACCGTCGGCCGCACCGCCCTCGAACCACTCCTGGATCGTGTCGGCGATCTGCACCGGCGTGCCGTGCACGACGTTGTGGCCACGGCCGCCGGCGAGGCGGTGGAGCAGCTCGCGGAGCGTCGGGCGGTCGCGCTCGACGATGTTCGCCACGACCTGGAGGCGGCTGCGCTGGTTGTCGAGCACGTTGCCGGCCCCACCGAAGGTGTCGACAGGGACGACCTCGTCGAGCTCGAGGTGGGAGAGGTCGACACCGGCGAAGCCCTGGAGCTGGCGCAGCCCCGCCGCTGGCACCGTGAGGCGGTTGAATTCGTCGTACAGCTCCTTCGCCTCGGCTTCGGTGTCACCGATGAAGGGGCTGATGCCGGGCAGGATCTTCACCGACTCCGGGTCCCGGCCGAAGCCGACCGCCTTCGCCTTGATGTCGGCATAGAAGGCCTGGGCGTCGGCGAGGGTCTGGTGGGCGGTGAAGATCGCCTCGGCGTTGCGGCCGGCGAAGCTGCGACCGTCGTTGGAGGAGCCGGCCTGGACGTAGACGGGGCGACCCTGCGGCGTACGCGGGGCGTTGAAGGGGCCCTTGACGGAGAGGTGCTTGCCGCGGTGGTTGATGGCGTGGACCTTGGCCGGGTCGTAGAAGACGCCGCTTTCGCGGTCGACGACCTCGGCGTCGTCCTCCCAGCTGTCCCAGAGCTTGGTGATGACGTCGATGAACTCCTGGGCGCGCTCGTAGCGTGTCGCGGGGTCAGCCGCCTGGGCGCGGCCGAAGTTGGCCGCTGCCTCGTCGCCCTGGGTGGTCACGATGTTCCAGCCGGCACGACCGCCGGAGATCCGGTCGAGGCTTCCGAAGAGACGGGCCAGGTTGTAGGGCTCGTAGTAGCTCGTGGAGGCGGTCGCGATCAGGCCGATCTTCTCGGTGACAGTGGCGAGCGCGGTGAGCAGCGTGATGGGCTCGAACTGGTTGCTGGGCCGGTGACCGCTCCCCCACAGCACCGGGCCGTCGGCGAGGAAGACCGCGTCGAGCTTGGCCGCCTCGGCCCGCCGGGCGAGGTCCTGGTACCACGCGATGTCACCGACGTGCTCGGCGCCGCTCTCGGGGTGGCGCCACGAGGCCTCGTGGTGGCCGGTGTCGTGGAGAAAGGCGTTGAGGCTGAGCTGGCGCGGCATGGTTCGCCCTTTCGAAGTTTTCCTAGTGGATTACTTGACTTTAATCGAAACCGCATCCGCCTCGGCAAATCCACCAGCCACCATGTGGGACAGCCGTCCACATCACGGACG
>NZ_DATIHB010000212.1:0-31896 GCF_035481145.1 Nocardioides sp.
GTCATGGTGCAGATGGGGGAGCCGGGCGGGCAGGGATTCGACGAGCGCGGCTTCGGTCGGCGGTTCGGTGGAGAGATGGCGCCCGGCCGGCGGGGCGAGCTGCTGCCTGCGCCGCAGGACGAGCAGACCACCCCGACCCCGGCCCCATCCGACAGCACCGACGGCTGACACGAGCAAGCCCGCACAGACACGAGCAAGCCCGCACAGAACAGGGCCCCTCGCCAATGACGAGGGGCCCTGTCACGTCTCCGTCAGTGCTGGACGACGACCCGATGGACCGGCGCCTCCGCCGTGGTCGAGTCGGTGGTGGCGGCGAAGGTGGCAGCGGCGACGATCGCCACGGTGCCGAGCACGATGTTGGTCATGGGTTCCCCCGAGGTTGGTGGGCAGGCCGAGTCCTGCTTTCCGGTACGCCGGTGGAACGGGCGACCTCCGGCTTCATGACGCGGTCGTGTCCAGAATTTGACGCGCACCGGTCCGCAGGTCGGTCATCCGCTCGTGCGTCCGTGCCCACCACGGACGCGAGAGGAGGGCGGCGAGCACGGCCCCCGAGGCGTTCAGCAGGACGTCGTCGACGGAGCTGACGCGGTCGAGCACCAGCACGTACTGCAGCACCTCGATCAGGGTCGACGCGGCGACCCCGAGCGCGAGCACCCGGGGGAGCGACGCCAGCGCGGCGTACCGGACGGGGGCGAGGCAGCCGAGCGCCGCGAGGATGACCAGGTTGCCGACCACCTGGACGTCGTCCATCGTCCCCAGATCGCGCAGCGGCACCAGGCTGACGGCGCCGACCACCTCGCCTGCGCGGCTGCCCGGCAGCATCGTCATCCAGACCCACGGCACCGTGCCGTAGACCATGCCCACCTCCGCCCACGCCGTACGACGGGCTGTCGCCGGCGCCGCGCCCCGGGCGACGCGCGCGTGGGTGACTGCCCGGGTGAGCAGGAGGGCGAGGGGGAGACAGAGTGCGGTGAGGTAGGCGACCCCGGTGTAGGTGCCGAACCACTGCCACGGCTCGGTCAGCGGCATGATCTTCATCGCCCCATCCGCGGGTCGTCGGTGGGGTCGTCGTACGGCTGCGGGCAGCCGTCCTCGGGGGCGCCCGGGCGCAGCTCGTAGTGCCACGCCTCGTTGCGGTAGGTCTGGCACAGGCCGTAGGCGGACCCGTGGTCGGCGAGCCATGCGGCGGCCTCCTTCGGGCCGACGTCGACGGCGTCGCCGGAGACGTGCGAGGAGGTCGCTGGCGTCGCCACCCAGCGGGCTGCCGCCGCCTGTGATCCGTACTCGGCGACCGCCTCGTCGAGCAGGCGCTGCTGGTGGGCCGCCGAGCGCCAGCCGCTGTTCACGACGAGCTCGACGCCGTCGTCGGCCGCGTCGCGGCTCGCCTGCTGCAGGGCCGCGAGCAGGTCGGGGTCGAGCCGCGCGATGCCAGCGAGGTCGAGGTCGAAGGGGCTGGCTCCGTCGGGGAGCGATCCGTCTCCGCCGGCCGTGCGGGCGCCTGAGGCAACGCCGCCGCCGTCGTGGTCGCGGTGTGGGTGGGCCATCTCCGCTGCGGGGAGGGAGACGCGCCCCTGTGGTGCGGGCGTCGGCGGGGGTGCTTCGAGGTCGCGGGCGACGAGGGTGCCGCCGGCGACGAGGGCGGCGGCGAAGCCTGCGAAGAGCAGCGCCCCTCGGGTGGAGGTGATGGTGGTCATGACGCCAGTCAAGGGGGAGGCACGTTGCCGGAACGTATGCGGATTTCGATACGCCGGCGATATGCCCGCGCTCGTAGAGTCGCCTCGTGCGCGTGTTGATCGTGGAGGACGAGCCGGACCTGGCGACGGCCATCCGTGACGGCTTGCGCCTGGAGGCGATCGCGGCCGACCTCGCGGGCGACGGCGAGACCGCGCTCGAGCTGCTCGCAGTCAACTCCTACGACATCGCGGTCCTCGACCGCGACATCCCCGGGCCCTCGGGTGACGAGATCGCGGCGCGGATCGTCGCCTCCGGCACGGGCACGCCGATCCTCATGCTCACCGCCGCCGACCGCATCGACGACAAGGCCTCCGGATTCGAGCTCGGCGCCGACGACTACCTGACCAAGCCGTTCGCCTTCCGCGAGCTCGTGCTCCGGCTCCGCGCGCTCGACCGCCGTCGGGCACACAATCGGCCGCCTGTGCGCGAGATCGCCGGCCTGCGGGTCGACGCCTTCCGCCGCGAGGTGCATCGCGACGGCCGCTACGTGGCGCTGACCCGGAAGCAGTTCGCCGTGCTCGAGGTGCTGGTCGCGGCCGAGGGTGGGGTGGTGAGCGCGGAGGAGCTGCTCGAACGGGCCTGGGACGAGAATGCCGATCCCTTCACCAACGCCGTCCGGATCACGGTCTCGGCGCTGCGCAAGCGGCTCGGGGAGCCGTGGCTGATCGCCACGGTGCCGGGTGTCGGCTACCGCATCGACGCCCCGGCGTACGACGAGGGCGGGGCGTGAGCAGCGCCTCCCCGGCCCGAGCGCCCGGCCTGAGCGTCCGGCTGAAGCTGACCCTGAGCTACGCGGGGCTCGTCGTGCTCGCTGGCGGGCTGCTGCTCGCCGTGGTCTGGGTCTTCCTGCTCCGCTACGTGCCTGAGCAGGCGGTGCAGCTGGGAGGCGAGGACGCGCGGCGCACCCCGAGCCTCTTCGTGCCCGGCCGCAACGACCTGATCGCTGCGTTCCTGCCGAAGGCGTCGATCGCGATGGGTGCGCTGCTGGTCTTCGGGCTCGTCGGCGGCTGGCTGCTGGCCGGCCGCATGCTGGCCCCGCTGAGCCGGATCGCCGAGGCCACGCGGCGTGCCGGTGGTGGGTCGCTCGGGCACCGGGTCGCGTTGGAGGGTCGGCGCGACGAGTTCCGCGACCTCGCCGACACCTTCGACGCGATGCTGGCCCGGCTCGAGGCCCACGTGGAGGAGCAGCGGCGCTTCGCGGCCAACGCCTCGCACGAGCTGCGCACGCCGCTCGCGGTCACGCAGACGCTGCTCGAGGTCGCCCGCGAGGACCCCGGCCGCGACGTCGACGCGCTCGTGGACCGGCTGCTCGCGGTCAACACCCGGGCGATCGGCTTGACCGAGGCGCTGCTCCTGCTGAGTCGTGCCGAGCGGCGGAACTTCACCCGGGCGCCCGTCGACCTCTCGCTGGTCGCGGAGGAGGCGGCCGAGACCCTGTTGCCGCTGGCGGAGAAGCGGAGCGTCGCCGTGAAGGTCGTCAGCGAGGCGGCATCGGCGTCGGGCTCGGAGCCGTTGCTGCTCCAGCTGGTCACCAACCTCGTCCACAACGCGATCGTCCACAACCACGCCGACGGCCGGGTGTGGGTCTCGACATCGGCGTACGACGGGGTGGCGCAGCTCGTCGTGGCGAACACCGGAGAGGTGCTCGCACCCGGTCTGGTGTCCACCCTCGCCGAGCCGTTCCAGCGCGGCACCGCCCGTGTCCGCGCTGACCAGGCCGGCGTCGGGCTCGGCCTTGCCATCGCCCGGAGCATCGCCGAAGCACACGACGGCTCCCTCGTCCTCGCTGCCCGCCCCGAGGGTGGCCTGACCGTGACGGTGGCGCTTCCGCTGGCGTGACAGGCTGGTGGACATGTCCAATCGCCTCGCCTCCGCGACCTCTCCCTACCTGCTGCAGCACGCGGAGAACCCCGTCGACTGGTGGGAGTGGGGACCGGAGGCCTTCGAGGAGGCCCGACGCCGCGGCGTACCGGTCCTGCTCAGCGTCGGCTACGCCGCCTGCCACTGGTGCCACGTGATGGCGCACGAGTCGTTCGAGGACGAGGCGACCGCGGCCCTGATGAACGACTTCTTCGTCAACATCAAGGTCGACCGCGAGGAGCGGCCCGACGTCGACGCGGTCTACATGGCGGCGACGCAGGCGATGACCGGGCACGGCGGCTGGCCGATGACCTGCGTCCTCGACCACGACGGCCGGCCGTTCTTCGCCGGCACCTACTTCCCGGACCAGCCGCGGCACGGTCAGCCCGCCTTCCGGCAGGTGCTCACCTCGCTGGCGGAGGTCTGGGTCAAGAAGCCCGACGACGTCGCCTCGGCCGCCACCGCAATCACCGACCACCTGCGTACGGCGACCGTCGCGGCCGCCGCCACCCTCGGCCCCGCGGATCTCGACCTCGCGGTCCGGGGTCTCGCCTCCGAGTTCGACCCGCAGGCAGGCGGCTTCGGTGGCGCGCCCAAGTTCCCGCCGTCGATGGCGCTGGAGTTCCTCCGGCGGTACGTCGATGCCCGCTCCGCCGACGCCGCGCAGGACGACGAGGAGCTGGTCCGCCAGGCCCGTCACATGCTCGTGCGCACCCTGCACGCGTTGGCCGGCTCCGGCATGTACGACCAGATCGGCGGTGGCTTCGCGCGCTACGCCGTCGACCGCGGCTGGGTCGTGCCCCACTTCGAGAAGATGCTCTACGACAACGCGCAGCTGCTCGGGGTCTACGCGCGGCGCGACAACGACCTCTCACGGCGGGTGGCGCAGGAGACCGCCGACTTCCTGCTCCGTGAGCTGCTGACGCCCGAGGGCGGCTTCGCCTCAGCACTCGACGCCGACTCCCTGAACGCCGACGGGCACTCCGAGGAGGGCGCGTTCTATGCCTGGACCCCCGAGCAGCTCGTCGAGGCGCTTGGCCACGACCGCGGCGCCTGGGCGGCCGAGCTCTTCGCGGTGACGGAGCAGGGCACTTTCGAGCACGGGATGTCGACGCTCCAGCTGCGGCACCCACCGACGGCGCCGGGCGAGCTGGCCCGTCTGGTCGAGGTGAAGGCGCGCCTGCTGGACGTGCGCGACCTGCGGGCCCGGCCGCACCGCGACGACAAGGTGGTCGCCGCCTGGAACGGCCTGGCCATCAGCGGCCTCTGCGCCGCCGGCACCTTCCTCGACCAGCCGGCGTACGTCGATGCTGCGGTGCGCGCTGCCCGGCTGCTCCTCGAGGTGCACCTGGTCGACGGCCGGCTCCGACGGGTCTCGCGCGACGGAGTGGTCGGGGCGCACGCCGGGGTGCTGGAGGACTACGCGTGCGTCGCGCAGGGCTTCCTCGACCTGCTGCAGGCGACCGGCGACCCTGCGTGGCTCGACCGGGCGCGCGGCCTGCTCGACACGGCGCTGGAGCAGTTCCGCGCTGAGGACGGTGGCTTCTTCGACACCGCGGCCGATGCCGAGGCGCTGGTCACCCGCCCGCGGGAGTACGCCGACAACGCCAGCCCGTGCGGCCAGTCCGCGGTGGTGCACGCACTGGCCATCTTCGCCGCGATCACCGGCGAGGGCCGCTACCGCACGGCCGCGGAGGAGACGCTGGCCGTGCTCGGTCCGCTGGCCACCCGGGCGCCGCGGTTCGCGGGCTGGGCCCTCACCGCCGCCGAGACCATGCTGGCCGGCCCCGAGGAGATCGTGGTCGTCGGCGCACCAGGCCCGGACCGCGACGCCCTGGCGCTCGCCGCCCGCCGGCGCCCCGGGGCGATCGTCCTGGTGGTGACCCCGGAGCAGACCGGTGCCGACGCGGCGCTCGACCTGCTGCGCCACCGGCCGACCGTCGACGGCCGGCCGGCGGCGTACGTCTGCCGCAACTTCGTCTGCGAGCGACCGGTCACCGATCCCGCCGCGCTGTGAACCCCGTTCACCCACTCGAGGTGGGCGTTGCAGCGGCCACCTCGTGCGGGTGAACGGGGGTTTACAGCTGCGGGGTGGGAACGCCGAGCTCGACCTTCCTGTCGGTCAGTGCGGCCGCGAGGGCCTGGTCGTGCGTGACCAGCAGCAGGGCGCACGCGTCGGGCAGCTCGGCCCTGAGGCAGTCGACCGTCTGCTGCTGCGTGAGCAGGTCGAGCCGGGACGTCGCCTCGTCGGCGAGCAGCAGAAGCGGGTCCATCAACAGGGCGCGGACCAGCGCCAGCCGCTGCAGCTCGCCGCCGGAGACCTGGCCGGGGCGGCGGTCCAGGAGGCTGCCGTCGAGCCCGACCGCGTCGAGCAGTGCCGGCAGGCGGCCCGCGGGCAGGCGGTGTCGACGGACGACGTCCTGCAGGCCGCCCCGGAGCGGCACCCGCTGCGGGAACGAGAGCACCGGGTCCTGGTAGAGCTTCTGGATCCGGCCGCCGTCCAGGAGGCGATGGTGGCGGACCTCGCCGGCGTCGGGGCGGGCCAGGCCGAGCAGGGTCCGGCCCAGCGTCGTCTTGCCGACGCCGCTCGGCCCGACGAGCGCGCACCGCTCGCCGCTGCGGAGCTCGAGGGTGAGGTCGTCGAAGAGGCGGTTCGAGCCGAACCGTCGTGAGATCCCTTCGGCGTGCACGAGGACCGGCGCGGAGGTGTCGATGGGGTCCGCCGTGTGCGCGGGCCAGGTGCTCGGATCGGCCTCGACGAGCGCCCGCGTGTAGGCGTGCGTCGGGCGGTCCAGCAGGTCTGCTGCGCAGCCGTGGTCGATCACCTGGGCGCCACGCATCACCGCGACCGTGCCGCCGAGGCGCCGCGCGAGCCGCAGGTCGTGGGTGATCGTGAGCAGGAGGCCACCGCGGCGTACGTGCGCGAGGAGCAGGTCCGCGAGCTGGTCGACCGCGGCTGCGTCGAGCCCCTTCGACGGCTCGTCGACGATGAGCACCTCGGCTCCGCCGACGGTCGCGGCGGCGTACGCCACCCGCTGCGCCATCCCGCCGGAGAGCTCGTGGGGCCACGCGCGGCCCACGCCCGCGAGGCCGACCGAGCCGAGCGCCCGGTCCGCAGCCGCGGCGTGCTCCGGCGTACGCCGACGACCCGGCGCCACGCCCTCGGCGACCTGCGGGTGCACCCGCATCGTCGGGTCGAGGGCGAGGTGCGGCTCCTGGGGCAGTAACGCGAAGCGCGTGCCCCACCAGCCACGGCCGGGCCGGTCGGAGAGGTCGTGGGCGGTGCCGTCGACCTCCAGCCGTCCGCTGACCTCGAGGTCGGTCGGCAGCGTGCCCATCAGGGCGTGCGCGAGCAGGGACTTGCCTGATCCGCTCGCGCCGATGACGGTCAGCGGCACCCCGGCGCCGAGGGTCAGGCCGACCCGGTCGACCAGACGGGTGCCGCTGCTGCTGACCGTGACGTCGGCCAGCGTGAGCTCGGTGGTGCCTGCCAGGGAGCCAGCCTGCGAGCCGGTGCTGGTCAGGGTGATGTCGGCGGTCATGCGCGCACCTCGTCGCGTCGGAGGCCGAGGAACCCGACCGTGAGCAGGAACAGGATGGCGACCGGTGCCACGACGAGCCACGGAGCGGCGTCGTAGTGCGGGAACGCCTCGGTCACCATGAGGCCGAGCTCCGCGCGGGGCGGCTGCAGCCCCACCTTCACGAACCCCAGCGTCGACATCGCCAGGATCGCCGTGACCATCCCCAGCGACGCCAGGGTCAGCACCGTGCCGCGCAGCTCCGGCCATACATGGCGGCGTACGACGTGGAGCGGGCCGAGCCGGAGGAGCCGTGCCGCCTCGACGGCCGGTGTCCCGAGCACCAGCGCGCTGCGGGCGCGGATGACACGGAAGTACTCGACCCACTGCGCGAGCGCGAGGCCGACGTACAGGGTCCACATGCTCCCGCCGGTGGCGAGTGCGGCGAAGAGGAGCACGATGAGGAGGGCGGGCAGTGCGACGAACGCCTCGGAGACTCCGCGGAGCACGGAGTCGACCCAGCCTCCGCGCCAGGCGGCGAGCAGCCCCGTCGTGGCGCCGAGCGTGAGGGCCGTGAGCACGCTCAGGGCGGCGAGGACCAGCGAGAGGCGGGTGGCGTGGGCGAGCCGGGTGAGCACGCTGCGCCCGAACTCGTCACGGCCCAGCGGCTCGTCCCACGTGGGGGCGGCGAGGTAGCGGCTGAGGTCCTGTCGGGCCGGGTCACCCAGCAGCACGGGACCGAGGAGGGCGAACGCGAGCAGCAGGCCGAGGGCCAGGAGACTCAGGGACCGGACCCGAGGTCGGTCAGCAGGACGGGCGGCAGCACGGGCAGCGGTGAGGGGCACCTGGATCGTGCGGCTCATGCGGAGACTCCTCGGGAGCGTGGGCGGGGGTCGAGACAGAGGCCGGCGACGTCAACGGCGGTGTTGAGGGCGACGACGAGCAGGCCCAGCACCAGCGCCGCGCCCTGCAGCATCGGGATGTCACGCCAGAAGACGGCATGGACCAGCGCGTGTCCCAGCCCGTCCCAGGCGAAGAGGCTCTCGACGACCACCACGCCCTCCACGAGCAGGACGGCCTGGGCGCCGAGGTACGGGACCACCAGCGCCAGCGTGTTGCGGACGACGTGGCGGCGGGTCACCGACGACTCGGGCAGGCCCTTGGTTCGGGCGAAGCCGACATGGCCGGCGCCGCGGACCTCGACGACGGCATCACGGGTCATCCGCGCGACCAGGCCGGAGATCGAGAGGCCGAGCGTCATCGCTGGCAGCACGAGTGTGGGCAGGCTGCCGCTCCCGACCGTCGGCAACAGCCCGAGCTGGACCGAGAAGACGACGACGAGCACCAGGCCGAGGAGGAACGGCGGCAGCGCGCGCACCGCTCCGACCCAGGCCAGCGTCGCCCGGTCGATGACGCCTCCCGGACGACGGGCGGCGGCGAAGCCCAACGGCGTACCGATCAGCACCGCGGCCAGCAGGCCGGCGGCCGCGAGCTGCAGGGTGCCGGCGAGGTGGTGGGCGAGCTCGGCGGCGACCGGTCGCGCGGTGACCATCGAGGCGCCGAGGTCGAGCCGGGGGAGCGCGGCCAGCCAGTCGAGCAGCTGTTGCCATGCCGGGCGGTCCAGGCCGAGCTCGGCCCGGACGCCGTCGGCTGCGGCGGCGTCGACGAGGTCGTAGCCGTAGCGCCCCGCCGCGATCCGGTACGCCGCGTCGCCCGGCAGCTGCCGCACCGCGACGAAGCAGAGCACGGAGACGGCGAGGGCGACGCCGATCGCCTGCGCGCAGCGCTGCAGCAGGACGACAGCGAAGCGGTTCGTCACACGAGGGAGAGTCGGGGTCATCGCCAACTCGCGTCGGAGAGGCGCCAGGAGTGCTCGAGCGGGTCGAGCACGAAGCCGTCGAGCCGGTCCGTCACGGCGGCGTTCATCCGGTACCAGGCGACGGGGATGACGGGGAGCTGCTCGTGGGCGGTGCTGCTGACGACCGACTGCAGCCGGAGGCGCTCCTCGTCGTCGGCGCCGTCCTGGAGGGTGGCGAGCGCGTCGGTGACTGCATCGTCGTGCCAGTTCATGACGCCCCAGTCGGAGCCGTTGCGAGCGAAGGTGTCGACGGCGGTGACGAGCGGGTCGGAGACGAGGGCGAGGTGGCGGGCGAGGAGCGCGACGTCGAGTGATCCGTCCTGGTGCCGGGCCGGGATCTCGCTGGAGTTGGTGACGTCGACCTTCACGGCGACGCCGACCGCCTCCCACGCAGCCTGGACAGCAGTCGCCAGGGCCGGGAGCTCGGGCCGGTCGGGGTAGGTGGTCAGGGTGATCCGCAGGGCCTTGTCGCCGACCAGACCGGCCTGCCGGAGCAGCTTCTTCGCCTCGGTGGTGTCCTCGGTGAGCGGTGCCAGGTCGGGGTCGTTCCAGCCGGGCAGCGACGGCGGGAAGAGCTGGGTGGCGGCGAGGTCGCGCTCGCGCAGGACCGCCCCCGCGATCGTCTCCCGGTCGAGCGCGAGGCTCAGCGCGCGGCGTACGCGCACGTCCCCGAGGGCGGGGTGGTCGCCGTTGACCTTGAGGTAGAGCGAGCGCGGCTGCAGAGTGGAGACCATCGCAACGCCGTCCGTGGCGTCGACCCGGTCGCGGCCGGAGGGCTCGAGGCCGAAGACGATGTCGGCCTGTCCGCTGGTCGCGAGCAGGGCCCGCGACTCGGCCCGCGGCACGGACTGGAAGGTCACCTCCTCGATCCCGGGTGCCGCGCCCCGGAAGTCCGCGAACCGCGCGGTCTGCACCCGCGCGGGCAGGGTCGCCTCGGTCACCCGATAGGCCCCGGTGCCGATGACCTCGACCACGGCACCCGCTCCGTCGTACGACGCGGGCGCATGGATCGCGGTGCTGTAGTGGGTCAGCACCGCCGGCAACGAGGGGAAGGGCTTCGTCAGCCGGATGCGCAGGTCGTCACCGGCCTCCTCGATCCGGCGGATGGGGGCCTCGGCCAGCGGGCTCGCCGCGTCGTCGGCTGCGTGCCGGAGCGAGGAGGCGACGGCTGCCGCGGTGAGCGTGGTGCCGTCGTGGAAGGTGACCGCATCGGGGAGGTCGAACGTCCAGCTCCGCTGGTCGCGGCTCGCGGACCAGGCAGGGGAGAGCCCGGGAGCCAGCTGCCCCTCGAGGTCGCTCGCCACGAGGGTCTCGACGACCTGCAGGCGCGTGAAGAGGCCGCTGCTCGCGGCCGGCTGGAGGCTGTGGATCTCGAAGGGCCCGGCGATCCGCAGCGGCGCGTTCGCGTCATCGGCGCCGGAGGCGCCGCCGCAGGAGGCGAGGACGACGGTCGTCCCTGCCGCGAGGGCGACGGTACGGAGGAGGTGGAGCACGGTCGTGCCTTTCGTCGGAAGCCCGGCGGAGGTCACCGGGAAGAATGCGCCAGACGCTAGTGACAATCATTCTCATTCTCAAATCGGGCGACAGGCCGCGAGCGACGAGCAACGGCGACGGCCCGGAGTGATGGGCCAGAATCGGAGGATGGACCTGCCGCTCCAGCAACAGCGCCTCCGCTTCCACGACGGCGGGGTGATCGGGGTGGGGGACCAGGTGGAGGTGCCGCCCGCCCTCGACGCGCCGCCCCGGATCGTCCTCGAGCGCCACCTGGTCGGGGGCCGCGAGCGGTTCCTGATGCTCCGGCGGATCGGGTACGCCGACCGGCGCCTCGGCGAGCTGCTGGTGCCGCGGACGCCTGACTTCACGACCGACCTCGCCTCCGTGCCGTGGCTCTTCACCTGGCTGGTGCCGAGGACCGGGGCGCACCTCCCGGCCGCCCTCCTCCACGACGGGCTGCGTGCGCAGGAGTACGTCGCCGAGCCGGACACGACGGTGCTCCGCGAGGACGCCGACCGGGTCTTCCGCGATGCGATGGGCGACACCGGCACCGCCCTCGTGCGCCGCTGGCTGGCGTGGTCAGCGGTCGCGACCGCGACCATGCTGCACGGCGGCGGGACGGGCTGGCGCGCGGGCGAGCGGTGGCGGCACCGGCTCGTCGCTGCGCTGACGATCGGCGTGGTCGCCACGCTCGGCGTACTCGCAACGCTCGACCTCCTCGACCTGGTCGACGTCCTTCCGTGGATGGGTGCGGGCACCTTCGCCGCCGAGCTCGGACGCGGCGCGGCGATGGCAGTCGTCCTGCCCGCCGTGCTGGGGCTGCTCTGGGGCCGCTTCCGGGTCGCGGGGTGGATCATGCTGATCGGGCTCGCCCTGCTGCTCCACGTCACCCTCGCGCTCCTCTTCCTGACCGGGCTCTACTGGGTGACCGAGCGCGCAGCATCCGCCCTGACCGGAGCCGGCCGAGACGAAGGACGACGTGATGGATGAGGCGACCGTGACCCACCGCGAGGCGCGGGAGGTCCAGCTGGCCGTCGGTGACCTGGTCTTCGACGCCACCCTGGCCGGTCGCGTCGACGGGACGCCGGTGGTCCTGCTGCACGGCTTCCCGGCGTGCCGGGCGTCCTGGCAGACGGTCCTGCCCGAGCTCGCCGCGGCTGGACTCCAGGTGCTCGCACCCGACCAGCGTGGCTACTCACCGGGTGCCCGACCGACCTCCGTCGCGGACTACGAGGTCGACCACCTGGTCGCCGACGTGGTCGGCATGCTCGACACGCTGGGATGGGAGCGCGTTCACCTGGTCGGCCACGACTGGGGCTCGGCCGTCGCGTGGTTCGTCGCGGCCCGGCATCCCGAGCGGCTGCACAGCCTGACCGCCGTGTCCGTGCCGCACCCGGCGGCCTTCGGCTGGGCGCTGCGCAATGACGCCGACCAGAAGGCCGGGTCGGCGTACATCCAGCTGCTGAGGGCCGAGGGGAAGGCCGAGCAGGTCCTCCTCGAGGACGGTGCCCGACGACTGCGGGCGATGTTCTCGCCCGAGGTGCCGGACGCGATCGTCGAGCAGAACCTGCGCACGCTGGTCGACGGCGGCGGCCTGACGGCGGCCCTCGGCTGGTACCGCGCGATGGGGCCCTGGTTCGCCGACCTGCCCGCCGTGCAGGTGCCGACGACGTACCTCTGGGGTGCCCGCGACGACGCCCTGCGCCGCTCCGGCGCCGAACGCTGCGGCGAGCACGTCGACGCGCCGTACCGCTTCGTCGAGCTGGCCGACGCCGACCACTGGATTCCCGAGTGCCAGGGCGAAGCCGTGGTGGCCGAGGTGCTGCGGCACGTGCGGGGGGCGGGCTGACCCGGCGACCGTGGCACCGGTGTTGCTGGCCAGGACATTGTTGACAGTCGGCGAGCCGCGAACTGATCAGCTGGTTTGTGTGATGCCGTCGATCAGGACCGCTAGGACTGGCTTCGGATTGACCTTCTGGGTGCTGATGACGTCGGTGCTTCGCCGACCGAGCATGGTTCCCAACCCCTGAACACCGGCCCACAGGGCGAGTCCGTGCCGCTCGTCCGCGTCGGCCCTGATGTCACGAATGCGGGTGGTCAAGAGTTCCAGCCAACTGCTCGTGATCTCACGCAGATTGCCGCCGGCGCCTTCGAGCAGGTCGTGGCGCGCGATCAGTTCAAACATCGCGGGACGGTCAATGGCAAAGTTCACGACGTTCTCGGCTACCGATGAAAGCGCTGATCGGGCGTCTGGGATCGCAAGGCCTGCGCGGATGGTGGCGTCGAGTTCCTCGACTCCCACCCTGGCGATGGCGGCCAACAGGTTCGCATAGGTCGGGAAGTAGTGGCGGGGTGCGCCGTGGGAAACGCCCACCCTTGTCGCGATTTGTCGTTGGGTCAGCGAGGCGAGGCCCTTTGCTTCGAGAAGCTCAACTCCGGCCTGAACAAGTTGGTCGCGCACGTCCATGTAGACAGTGTCTAGGAGTCTGGTCAGAATGCCGCCTAGACACTGTCTAGGAGGTTCGTCATGTACTGGATTCTCAAGTGGGTGCTGCTCGGCCCGGTGATCCGCTGGTTCGCTCGCCCGGTCGTGATCGGCACGTTGCCGAACGGGCCGTTCGTGCTCGCGCCCAATCACCTCGCCGAGATCGACTCGCTGGTGTTGTGTGCAGCGTTGCCCAGGCGCCTTACCTTCGTGGCGAAGAGCGAATACTTCGCCAAGGGCGGGGCGGGCGCATGGCTCTACGGCACGTTGTGTCGATTGACGGGCCAGATTCCGATCAAGCGAGAGGGTGCCGGAAGCGCTGACGTCGCGCTTGAGGCCGCGAACGGGATCCTCGCCCGCGGAGGTGTCTGGGCGATCTACCCAGAGGGAACACGCTCGCCGGACGGTCGCCTGTGGCGCGGCCGGACCGGCGTGATGCGGGTTGCTCTGCCGGGCGCGCACGAGGTGCTCCCCGTAGGTGTCGTCGGCACCCGTTCGGTCAACCAGCCGGGTTCGCGTGGTTGGCGCCGCGGACGCGTGGAGATTCGGCTCGGCGAACCGCTGGACCTGACGAGATGGTCGGCAGCGGCAGCCAACGATCCGGTCGCTTGGCGCGAAGCGACGGACGAACTGATGGCATCGATCCAACGCCTCACCGGGCAGGAATACGTGGACCGGCATCCCAGCGCGGAGGAACGAGCCCGGCGTGACGCGGCGTAGGGCGTCATGAGCCACCCCAATGCGCCCTTGTCGGTGGAGGGTCGTCGACGGCTGGTCGCACGTTGCGAGCATCGGCCGATCGCTCACGTTGCCGCCGAGATGGGCATCTCGCGGACTACGGCATCGAAGTGGGTCTACCGATATCGAGAGTTCGGTGACGCCGGACTCCACGACCGTTCCTCGGTCCCGCGACGCCAACCCGCCGCGACACCTGGCGACGTCGTGGCACTGATCGAGCAGATGCGCCGCAACAATAAGTGGCCGGCAGCACGCATCGCGTTCGAGCTCGAACAACTCGGCTGTTCGGTCAGCCGACGCACCGTCACTCGCATCCTCAATCGGCTCCAACTCAACCGACGAAGGTTCATCGACCCGACCGGCGCCAGCAACCGCGAGCCGCAGAAGATCACCGCCCGCCGACCTGGGCACATGGTCCACATCGACGTGAAGAAGGTCGGCCGAATCCCCGACGGCGGCGGGTGGCGCGTCCATGGCAGAAACAGCAAGCAGGCCCGGGCGGCCGCACGTACTAAGACGCGTGGGACGAGGACCGGATATACCTACCTGCACTCTGCCGTCGACGGGTTCACCCGGCTCGCCTACTCCCGTCGAACCGCGCAGCGAACGGCCTCTCAGTCGCACCCGCCGCGGTTGAGCGCCCACGCGTCGTTCTCCGGGACGAGCGTGAGGCGTACGCCGGAATCGGCGACGTAGATCGCCACGTCACCGGCCACGCTGAGTTCGCCGCTGAGCACGAACTCCGTGGTGATGCCGCGGCGCGGCACGAGCCCGCGCGGTGTGGGGCCGCCCCAGCCGAACTGCTCCTCGCGGGTCACGTCCCACCTCCGGCCCTCCACCTCCACGGGCTCGACCCAGCAGTGGCCCACCGTGAGTTCGAGACGTGTCGACGGAGCGGCGACCTCGCTCCACTCCGCGTGGTCGGCGCACTGCTCGTAGGAGTCGATGAACCACTCGCGGCTCTGGTGGGCGCTGCGGGCCCGGTGCCAAGGAGCGGCCGAGTGCGCGGAGCCGTCGTCGCGCAGGAACCAGATCCGGCGACTCTTCCTGTCGACGTGCGGACGTCCCATCTGTTCAGTGGACGCGAGCATGCCGGCGAAGGTGTGCGCACCCACCCATCCCAGGTCGATCATCGTGACCTGCCCCTTCGGGCACGTGACCTCCGTCGGCACGACCGGCTCGGCCGTCGGCGACGTGATCGTCGCGGTCGGTCGGTCCAGCGGCGTCGCGCGCTGCTCCGACGTACAGGCCGCGAGGGAGACCAGGAGCAGGGCAGCAAGGAAGGAGCGCATGCCGGTACGACGCCTCCCGGCATACGCCGGTTCCGCGGTGAAGGTGCCTCAGCGCAGCGAGTAGGTGGCGATCGAGACCGCGATGTACTGGCTGATGAAGGCCAGCACGGTGAAGAGGTGGAAGACCTCGTGGAAGCCGAACCACGTGGGTGAGGGGTTGGGGCGCTTCGTCGCGTAGACCACCGCGCCGACGGTGTAGAGCACGCCGCCGACGGCGATCAGCGTGAACGTCGAGACGTTGACCCAGGTCGGGAAGTGGGCCGCGCCCTCGTGGAACTGCGGGATGAAGAGCACCGCGAGCCAGCCCATGACGACGTAGAGCATCGAGACCCACCGGGGCGCGTGCGGCCAGCCGATCTTGAAGATCAGCCCCGCGAGCGCGCAGGTCCAGACGACGCCGATCAGCGTCCAGCGGGAGCCGCCGTGGAGGTAGAGGAACGCGATCGGTGTGTAGGTGCCCGCGATGAAGACGTAGATGTTGGCGTGGTCGAAACGGCGCCAGAAGGCCCACATCCGCGGCGCCCAGGTGCCGCGGTGGTAGATGCCGGAGACGCCGAAGAGGAGCAGTGCGCTCGCGGCGTAGATCGACGAACCGACCTTCGTGATGGTCGTGGGGGACAGGACGATCAGCACCGCGAACGCCGCAGTCAGCAGCGGGATCATGCCGGCGTGCAGCCAGCCGCGCAGATGGGGCTTGAGCTCGTCGATCTTGTCGGCGACGGCCTCGATGGCGCGGTCGCGGGCGTCCTGCGCCTTGTCGCGCGCATGGCTGGCCGCACCCACGGCCCGGTCGCGTGCGTGGCCGGCACGGTCCACGGCTCGGTCGACGGCTGCCTCCGCACGTTCCTTCGCGGCGCCGCGACGGCTCTGCTGAGCATCGTCGTGGTCGGGGCGGGTCGTCTGGTTCACGGGGCAAGGGTATCGACGCCGGTAGCATCGTCAGCGTGGGAGCCACCAACGACCAGATCATGCGCGCGCGCCAGCGGGTCAAGCGCATGCTCTACCCGGCGTACGAAGCCCGGATGGTGCGCTTCCTCCCCACCGACGGCCTGCCCAAGCACGTCGGGGTCATGCTCGACGGCAACCGTCGCTGGGCGAAGGCGGTCGGTCGCGACACCGCCCACGGCCACCGGGCCGGCGCCGCCAACATCGAGCCGTTGCTCGACTGGTGCGAGGAGTTCGGCATCGAGGTGGTCACGCTGTGGCTGCTGTCCACCGACAACCTCCACCGTCCCGAGAAGGAGCTCGTGCCGCTGCTCGGCATCATCGAGGAGGCGGTGGCCTCGCTCGTCGACCAGCGCCGCTGGCGGATCCACCCCGTCGGTGCCCTCGACCTCCTGCCGGCCCGCACGGCCCAGCGCCTGAAGGAGGCGGAGGAGGCCACCCGCGGCGTCGACGGGATGCTGGTCAACGTCGCCGTCGGCTACGGCGGCCGCCAGGAGATCGCCGACGCGGTGAAGTCACTGCTCGTCGAGGCCTCCGCGCAGGGCCTCTCGATCGACGAGGTCGCCCAGACGCTCGACGTCGAGGGGATCGCCGAGCACCTCTACACCAAGGGCCAGCCCGACCCCGACCTCGTCATCCGTACGTCGGGCGAGCAGCGTCTCGGCGGCTTCCTGCTCTGGCAGAGCGCCAAGAGCGAGTTCTACTTCTGTGAAGCGCTGTGGCCGGAGTTCCGCCGCGTCGACTTCATCCGCGCCCTTCGTGCGTACGCCGCTCGCGAGCGCCGCTTCGGCTCCTGAACCGCGCCCGGCTGACGACACGGCCTCCGGGAGGCGCCCACCCGGCTTCGGGCTCGCTCGCTGCGCTCGCTAGCACCCTCAAGTGCCGGGCCGGCACCTCCCTGCGCCCGTGCCGCCAGCCGAACCCCTCGCACCTCGTGCACCACGCGTCACAGGCCCCGTGTTAACCCTCGATGAACGGCCCGCGCGTGCGGGCGTGTCGCCACAAAAGCGACGGGGTACCGGACGTACGTTCACCTCAATGGCGAGTGGGGAAGCTCGCCTCACCGGAAGGCCCGCAACGTGAGTGATCACGGACTGACTGCCCGACAGCACCGCTGGTGCTGTCGTGTGGAAAGGGGCCGGCACTCCGGCCTGCGGACCAGCCGGTCCATCCAGCTGAGCTAGGACCGGCGCGGAGTGCGCACGCTGGTTTCCAAGGGGTAGTCGTGGCCACGAGCAGCACCAGCACCCGCACCAGCGCCAAGTCCGCGTCGAGCAGCGCCGGCACCTCCCGGCGTACGACGAAGAAGCAGGCGGTCCGCACCTACGTGATCGACACGAGCGTGCTGCTCGCCGATCCCGGGGCGCTGAAGCGCTTCGAGGAGCACGAGGTCGTCATCCCGGTGGTCGTGATCACCGAGCTGGAGGGCAAGCGGCACCACCCCGAGCTCGGCTACTTCGCGCGCTCGGCGCTGCGTTCGCTGGACGACCTGCGGGTCAAGCACGGGCGGCTGGACCAGGCGGTGCCGATCGGTGACGACGGCGGCACGCTACGGGTCGAGCTCAACCACACGAACCCCGAGTCCCTGCCGTCCGGCTTCCGCCTCGGCGACAACGACACCCGGATCCTCGCGGTTGCGAAGAACCTGAGCGACGAGGGCTGCGACGTCACCCTGGTCTCCAAGGACCTCCCGCTCCGCATCAAGGCCAGCTCGGTCGGCCTTGATGCGCAGGAGTACCGCAGCGAGCAGATCCACGAGTCCGACACCGGCTACTCCGGCATGGCGGAGATCGACGTGGAGGCCGGCGTCCTCGACGAGCTGTACGACGACGGTGTGGTCGACCTCGACGCGGCGAAGGACATGCCGTGCCACACCGGCCTGGTGATGCTCTCCGACCGGGGCACCGCGCTGGGGCGGATCGGGGCCGACAAGCAGGTCCACCTGGTGCGCGGCGACCGCGAGGCGTTCGGCATCCACGGGCGCTCTGCCGAGCAGCGCATCGCGCTGGAGATGCTGCTCGACCCCGAGGTCGGCATCGTCTCCCTCGGTGGCCGCGCCGGCACCGGCAAGTCCGCGCTCGCGCTCTGTGCCGGCCTCGAGGCCGTGATGGAGCGCCGCCAGCACAAGAAGGTCGTGGTCTTCCGCCCGCTCTTCGCCGTCGGTGGGCAGGAGCTCGGCTACCTGCCCGGCAGCGCCGAGGAGAAGATGGGCCCGTGGGGCCAGGCGGTCTTCGACACCCTGGGCGCGATCACCTCGCAGGACGTCGTCGACGAGATCCTCGACCGCGGCATGCTCGAGGTGCTCCCGCTGACCCATATCCGGGGGCGCTCGCTCCACGACGCCTACGTCATCGTCGACGAGGCGCAGTCACTCGAGCGCAACGTGCTGCTCACGGTGCTGTCCCGCATCGGGGCGAACTCCAAGGTGGTGCTGACCCACGACGTCGCCCAGCGCGACAACCTCCGGGTCGGTCGCCACGACGGCATCGTCGCCGTGGTCGAGAAGCTCAAGGGCCACCCGCTCTTCGCGCACGTGACGCTGACCCGCTCGGAGCGCTCGCCCATCGCAGCCCTGGTGACGGAGATGCTCGAGCACGTCACGATGTGACGGGACGCCTGTGACTCGTGTGAGGGGAGTGGTGCCGACCACCTGGAGTCGGTGTCGCTCCCCTCACACTCGGGCGCGTTCGACTTGGTGCTGACGCCCGTTTCCTGCATGGTGGTACTTCGTCTTCGGGCCGCCCGCGCTGTGATCCAGCTCCGGGCGGCTTCTCTCGGCCGAAGGCGTTGCCCTGACGTCTAGCCAGAGACCCTGACTGTGTCGAAGCATGTGAAGTACGTTCCCAAGCACCGTGGTGCCGCCGTTCCGGCCACCGAAACGCCCAAGAAGATCCTCCGCAACTCCGTCGTGTTCTCCGCCATCGCGGTGGGCGCCACGGGCTCCGCCGTCGCCACTGGCCTGCTCAGCGAGTCCACCTCCCCGGCCGCTGCGGCCTCCGCTGAGGTCGACCTCGACCTCGCGAGCGTCAACGGCATCAACGGCGACGACATCGAGCGCGACCCCGTCGTCTCCCGCTCCGACCAGCGTGACGCCGCCGCCCCGGCGAAGCTCGCTCCGCTGGCCGCGACCGACTCGGTCGCCAACGGCTACACCCGCACCGAGGACGCCAAGGACCTCGACCCGCGCTCGGTTGCCCGCGCGCTCATCTCCGACTTCGGCTGGTCGAGCGACCAGTTCGGCTGCCTCGACTCGCTGTGGACCCGCGAGTCCGGCTGGAACATCACCGCCGACAACCCGAGCTCGTCCGCCTACGGCATCCCGCAGGCGCTGCCCGGCTCGAAGATGGCCTCGGCCGGTGCCGACTGGCAGCACAACCCGGTCACCCAGATCACCTGGGGCCTCGGCTACATCCAGGACCGCTACGGCAGTCCGTGTGGTGCGTGGGGGCACAGCGAGAGCCACGGCTGGTACTGACGGCCGTACGCCGGGCGCCCGACGCTCCGTGAGGCGCCCTGCGCCCCGTGAGGCGCGGGTCGTGGGCGGCCGTCGCTCTGTGAGGCTCCCACCCGGCTTCGGGCTCGCTCGCTGCGCTCGCTAACACCCTCAAGTGCCGGGCAGGTACCTCCCTGCGCGCCGGGCGCGTCAGCGGCCGGTCATGGTGTCGACGTCGAGCGCCTCGTCGAGCTGCTGCTCGGTGAGCGACCCGTCCTCCAGTACGCCGTCGGCGACGGCGGCCTCGCGCACGGTGATGCCCTGCGCGAGTGAGGCCTTGGCGATCTTCGCGGCGCGCTCGTAGCCGACGTACTTGTTGAGCGGGGTGACCACCGCCGGCGACGACTCGGCATACGCGCGGAGGCGGGCCTCGTTGGCGGTGATGCCGCTGATGCAGCGGTCGGCGAGGAGCCGGCCGCTGGTGGTGAGCAGGCGGATCGACTCGAGCAGGTTGCGGGCGATGAGCGGCAGCATGACGTTGAGCTCGAAGTTGCCGGAGGCACCGGCCCAGGCGATCGCGGCGTCGTTGCCGACCACCTGTGCGCAGACCTGGAGGGTCGCCTCGGGGAGGACCGGGTTCACCTTGCCGGGCATGATCGACGAGCCCGGCTGGAGGTCCGGCAGGTGGATCTCGGCGAGGCCGGCGGCGGGGCCGGAGCCCATCCAGCGGAGGTCGTTGCAGATCTTGGTGAGGCTGACCGCGATGACGCGCAGCTGGCCCGAGAGCTCGACGAGGGCGTCACGCGCGCCCTGGGCCTCGAAGTGGTCGCGCGCCTCGACGAAGGGTAGCCCCGTCGCCTCGGCGAGCTCCTGGATGACGGCGGCGGAGAAGCCCGGGGGCGTGTTGATGCCGGTGCCGACGGCGGTGCCGCCGAGTGGCAGCTCCGCGACCCGGGGGAGCGTCTGCTGCAGTCGCTCGATGCCGAGCCGGACCTGGGTCGCGTAGCCGCCGAACTCCTGGCCGAGCGTCACCGGGGTCGCGTCCATCAGGTGCGTGCGGCCGGCCTTGACGACGTCGGCGAACTCCTCCGCCTTCGCGCCGAGTGCCTCCGCGAGGTGGTCGAGGGCCGGGATCAGTTCCTCGGCGGTCGCGCGCGTGGCAGCGACGTGGATCGAGGTGGGGAAGACGTCGTTGCTCGACTGGCTGGCGTTGACGTGGTCGTTGGGGTGGACCTCGATGCCGGCGCGGGAGGCGAGGGAGGAGAGCACCTCGTTCGTGTTCATGTTGGAGCTGGTGCCGGAGCCGGTCTGGAAGACATCGATCGGGAAGGCGTCGAGGTGCTCCCCGGCGACGACCTCGTGGGCCGCGGCGTCGATCGCACGAGCGTGCTCCTCGGTGATCACGCCCAGCCGGCCGTTGACCCGTGCCGCCGAGGCCTTCACCAGCGCCAACGCACGGATGTGGGCGGCATCGAGACCACGGCCGCTGATCGGGAAGTTCTCCACCGCTCGCTGGGTCTGTGCCCGCCAGAGCGCGTCGCGGGGGACCCGGACCTCGCCGAGGGAGTCGTGCTCGATCCGGAAGTCGTCGCTGCTCATGGCATCGACGCTAGCGCGGAGGCCACAGGTGGTCAGCGCTCGGAGGCGTAGAGCCAGTACTGCTCCTCGCGGCCCTGCAGGTCGACCGGGATGGGCAGCGCCCGGCAGTTGCCGAAGACATCGTGCATCTCCAGCGGCAGCTCGGGCTCTTCGAACGCCGACCAGATGACCAGCGTGCCGCCCGCGGTCAGCCGGTCACGCACCGCCCTGAGCAGCGGGGCCTCGTAGAGGTCGGCGTTGCTCTCGTGCACGAGATAGCCCGGACCGTTGTCGACGTCGAGCAGCACCAGGTCGTACGCCGAGTGGTCGCCGTCGGGCGCGTCGGTGCCACGCAGGAAGTCGGCGACGTCAGCGGTCACCAGCTCGACCCGATCGTCGGCCAGCAGGTCGGGGCCGTAGGGGATGGTGCCGTCGCGCATCCACGCGACGAGGCCGGGCTCGATCTCGACCACGGTCACGTGCTCCACGAAGGAGTCCGCCAGCACCTCGCCCAGGGTGAACCCGAGGCCGAGGCCGCCGACGAGGACGCGCCGCGGCGTACGGCCGGAGCGGCGTGAGGCGGAGAGCGTCGCGGTGGCCATGGCCTGCTCGGAGGCGGTCTCGACCGTGTCCATGACGAAGACGCCGTTGGCGCGGAGCTCGATCGCGGTGCCGTCCTCGCCCCGCTCGTCGCGACGCCGCCGGAGGACCAGCTCCCCGGTGGGGCCGGTGGAACGGGCGAGCTCGGTCTCCTGCATGGAGCCATCCTTCCCGATCGCGCGCTCCGCGCACGACTGCAATCGCGATCCGCCCCGGCCAGCAGATCTGTCGGTGCCGTTTTCGTCGCGGATGTGATGGTTCGGACCTACGATGCGCGCGTGGGGGATTCGGGTTCTCGGGTGCGCGCGTTCGCGGGGCGCAGCGCGACGTTCGTCAAAGGGCGTCCGCGCTCGCAGCAGCTGGTCGGCGGCGGGCTGGCACTGGCGCTGCTCACCGCGCCGTTCGGCGGCTTTGAGTCGGTGTCTGCCTCGACTCTTCTCGGGTCCATCGAGATCGGTGTGCCGATGCAGGTCGGCCCGTTCGAGGTCACGCTGGAGAAGGTTGTCACCGTTCCCGATCTGGCGCCCACCGTGACGCCGGAGCCGGGCCGCAAGCTGCTCGTCGTCGTTGCCTCCGTGGAGAACACGGGCAACCGACCGTGGGGTGTCCGGGTCCTCACCGACGCGCTCCCGGCTCCTGCGGACGGCGGCATCGAGGCGAACGATCTCGGCAAGACCAACGCCGACGTCTACGACTACGACGACACCAGCCAGATCCGCGACATCAACCCCGGCATCCGCCACAAGGCGGTGCTGGTGTGGCAGCAGGACGAGGACTGGAGCGGCGACTCGGTCACGCTGACCGTCGATGAGCTCGAGTGGGTCGGCGAGGACACGGTCCTGCGGCTCTCGGACGAGCGATGGCGGGACCTCGACAGGCCGGTCGCGCAGGGGGTCTTCCCGGTGGAGGTGCGGCCATGAGCGTGCTCGGTCGTGCGGGCGCGACAGCCACCTCGGCAGCGGTCGTGATCGCGGCGCTGGCGGTCGGTCGGCTGGTCTCCGATCACGTGGAGAGCAAGATCTCACCCGATCCCTTCCTGCGCGAGGTCGCCGCCGGCGAGACCGCTCACCTGCGGTTTGCCGACATCGACGTCGACCGGGTGAACGCTGCGGACGTGCTCGTCTCGGGCAGCGACGTGGTGAAGGCGCGGGGCGTCTTCCTCGTCGTGGACGTGACGGTGCGCGGTACCGACAAGGCACGTGCCCTCACCGGCATCGAGCTCGTCGACACCGAGGGGAGGATCTACGGGCCGGACAAGTCGCGCGCCTACTGCAGCTTCAACCTGAACGCGGAGCCCGGCCTGACCACGTACGCGCGGCTCTGCTTCGACATCCCGACGCTCGCCCTGGAAGACGTGCGGCTCCGGGTGGCTCAGGTCGACTCCGCCGGTGGGGGTGCCTCCCAGCGTCGTGACGAGATCGGCGACCTCGACCTCGGCATCTCAGCCAGCGAGGCTCGCCGCATGCTCGCGGAGGAGTTGGCTCTGGCCACCACGAACGACCCGTTCACCAAGCCCGACCCCGAGCCGCAGCCGATGCCGACGGAGGCCTCGTGATGAGCTGGTGGAGGCGGAACCGATGGTGGCTGTTCGCCACTCCTCTCGCGCTCGCGCTGATGCTTGCCGCCTCGTCGTACCGGATCAAGCCGTACTGGTGGGAGACGGATACCCGGCGGGTCGCCGACACGGCCCGCATCGGGGAGTGGTTGGAGTGGAACAACTCCCTCGAGGGGTTTGACGGCCAACATCAGACCTGGCACTTCCGGGTGCGGGTGACCGGACTTGAGCCCGTGGACGAGGTGGCGCTCGGCTACAACTCGCCAGCGCCGGTTCCGGATGGCAGCGACGCGTGGAAGGTCTCCCTCGAGATCGACCCCATCAAGGTGGAGGGCACTCCGCCGTGCGAGCTCGTCCTTCTCGGCGACGACGGGGTGCAGTACGGCGGCAGGAACTCGCGACAGCAGCCGCTGGCGTGCTCAGAGCTCTCCACGGGTGAGGAGGAGGGTCCCGGTGATCACTACCGCACCCACTCGGTCCTCGTCGTCGACGAGGGGACGGAGATCACGCAGGTGTGGCTCGGGATTCCCTACCGGGAGTGGTTGAAGTTCCGGCCGGAGCCGCCCGCGTCAGCCAGCTGACCGCTGCAGCGAGGAGCGGAACGGCGAGCATCAGCGACACCGCCAGCCCGAGCGCACTCTCGATGGGCGCGAACGCCAGCCAGGTCCACGTGTCGACGGGGCCGGTGACGGCGCGCCAGAGGCGCGACACGAGCCCGGGCAGGCGGAGGACGATCAGGAAGGTCACCCCGAAGAGCAGCATGGGGGCGAGGCCCGCCGAGCCGAGCATCCGCAGGCCCTGCCACAGGGCCGAGAACCGCCCGCGCACGTCCTCGGTCAACGAGGCGAGGCCGGACCGGACCGGTGCAGGGATCACCTTCACCCGGTCGAGCACCGGGTGCCGGTCGGTGGCCGGCGGCTCCATCAGCTGGTGTCCCAGGACGACCGCCGCAACCGTCAGCCACGCCAGCGGAACCACGACGACTGCGTCGAAGGCTCCGAGAGTGCCGAAGAGCCAGTCCGTGGCCGTCTCCACCGGGTGGGCCAGGGGACCGAGGCGGTCGACGGTGGCGTCGTACGTCGTCACGATGCCGTGAACGGCACGGCGGTCCTCGACCCAGCCGACCACGTGCGCCTGCAGTGCGGAGGCGTTGTGGGCGACGTTGCCGGTCCAGTAGATCTCGGCCAGGACACCCGCGATCGCGAAGAGCAGCAGGCCCGAACGCTTCTCGGCCCGGCCCAGGGCCCATCGCAGGACCCAGGCAGCGGCGATGACGCCGACCAGCGACCATCCGGACCAGATCAGGACGCGTCCGAAGAAGTCGGCGTCCCCGCTGAGCTGGTTGGAGAAGTACTCGTCGGCCGACGCCTCGTTGACGAAGCGCTCCACGTCGTCGGCGAGCAGCCCGTGCGAGACGTAGACCGCGAGGAAGGGGACGAGCACGGACGTCGCGACGTCCACCAGGCGTGATTCCGGGCGGACCGCGTCCGAGGGCTCAGTCGCGAGCGAACGACGGCAGAGGTGCAGCATGGCGATCGCCGGCAGGAGGTAACCGATGGGAGCCAGCACCAGGAGGATCTGGCCGGCGAACCCGTGCCAGTCGGAGAGCTCGACCGCAGCCCAGAGAGCTCCATTGCGCAAGGCGATGGCAAGGCAGGCGAGCACCAGGAACGCCGGCCAGTGCGCGAGGAAGAGCTTGCCCGCGGTGACGAGGACGCCCGGGAGCTCCCGCACTGATGCGTGGTGCCAGGCACGCTGCTCTGTCATCTCTGCCCCCGAAGACGCCGGACGGCGACCCCGTGCGCCGTACAGCGGCACGATAGCGACGAATCCGGCGCCCCGTGTCCGGAACAGGTCTGCGGGTACGGGGCTGCCATGACCGAGCAACAGAACCCTGACGACATCCAGATGGCCGTGGACTCGACCGGCGACGGCGCGGTCGGCACCACCGAGGACCCCGCTGACCACCCCGAGCCCGGGCCCGTTCCGGACGAGGAGCGCCCCGCGTCGTACGACGAGGAGCCGGGTGCCGACTTCCCCGACGGCGAGCGGCCGGTGCCGATCTCCGACGGCGACGCGGTGGCCGGCAACCCCGACAGTGCGAGCGCTGCCGAACCGGACCTGCCGAGCGACGTCGGGCCCAACGCCGTCCCGCCGGGCAACGCGGAGTCCAACGAGTACGACAAGGAGTGATCGCCGCGTGGCGTCGGCCACGTGAGCGCGCCGCGCCGCGCCGCCTCGCGCGGTGATGTGGCATGGGGTCCTACGTTGGGTGAAGGATCACCCACCTTCAAGGAAGAGACTCATGGCACTCGGGACCGTCATCAACAGCACGCGGCGCAACCTGGCGCTGCTCGGCGTACGGGCCCTGCTCGGCGTCGTCCTCATCGCGCACGGCTGGCAGAAGCTCAACGACTGGGGCCTCGAGGGCACCGAGTCCGGTTTCGCCGACATGGGCATTCCGAACGCCGGCCCGGCGGCGGCGTTCGCGATCACCGCAGAGCTCGGCGGCGGCATCCTGCTCCTGCTCGGCCTCTTCACGCCCCTCGCGGCGCTCGCGGTCATCGGTGACATGGCCGGTGCGTTCTGGTTCGCGCACCGCGGCACGACGGTGTTCGTCGGCGACGGTGGCTGGGAGCTGGTCGCCGTCATCGGCGCCGCGGCACTGGCGCTGCTGGCCGTGGGCGCCGGCGCGCTGAGCCTCGACGCGATCTTCGTGAGCGCCTGGCGTCGTCGCCGCGCCCGCAAGGTGAAGGCGAAGCCCGCCAAGCCCGAGCCGACGCACAACGTGCTCGGCGAAGAGGTCGACGCGGTCAGCACCACGTCCTGACCCGCACTCCGCTCGCAACGTCATAGGAGTTGGTCGCTAGAGCGGCCAACTCCTATGACGTTGTTCTGTGCCGGGCTGGCCGGACAGCTCAGTCGAAGAGCTCGCTGAGCCAGCTCTCGCGACGCTTCTTCGGGTAGTACGGCTGCTGGTAGCTCTGGTGCTGGCGCTGCTGGACCGGCGCAGGCGGGGCCTGCTGCGCTTGCGGGGCGGGCATCGCGACCGAGCGATCGATGATCTTGTCCAGCTCGCCGCGGTCGAGCCACACGCCCCGGCACTGCGGGCAGTAGTCGATCTCGATGCCGCTGCGCTCGCTCATCACCAGGGTGGAGCCGTCGGTAGGACACTGCATGGGTTCCTCCTCTCGTCCTCCTGCCAACGTACGGCCGAGGGCGGAAGGTTCCCCTTCGGTGCATGTCGCTGGAGGCCTCGTACCTCCCGGATGTCATAGGAGTTGGTCGTTCTAGCGACCAGCTCCTATGACGTTGTGGGGGAGAAGAGCACTACGGCCCGGTTTCGACCACCAAGCCGCGCGAGGCGGCGCTTCTCCACCGACCTGCACGTATGTGCGACGAGTGTGGGAGCAGTCCGCGACATTGGCCGCCATGCCCCGCCTCCGTCATCCCGAACGCCGTGGTGAGCTCGTCCAGCTCGCGACCCCCAAGTTGGCGTCCTCTCCCGGCGTCAGCTCTACGCAGCTGGTACGACGCGAGCGGAGGTCCGCGCGCATGTTCGTGCCGGCCGATGGCGACGGATCGGCCCGCAGAGCGCGGCGTTGCGCCTGGCGCGCTGCTGCAGGACGGCAGGTGGTGGCCCTCTGTGCTCGAGGCGGGGCCACGGGCGTTCCTGGACAGAACGTCCGCCCTGTTGGCGTCGGGATTCGATCACTCAGCCAAGGCAGCGGATCAGGGTCTCGGTCCCGTGGGGCGTGCCGGTGCGATGGCGACGGCGGCGTACGCCCACTGTGGATCTTCGTCAGAGCGGCGCTGGGCAGTGGGAGACGTCGCACCGCGGGTGTCCCGTCACACGGCCGGTGGTTGGTGCGGGTTCGCTCAGCCTCGACGCATTCCTCGCCGGCTCGTGGCGCCGTCGCCGCGCGCAAGCAGTAGCAGCCTCGAGCGGACGCGGATATTCGGATCAGCGCCTCGGCGCTTGCGACATTCAAGGCCGAACTGACCTCTTACCGGAATGGGCTCTCCGCTCACCGCTACTGGTCCTACTGGAGTCCGCGGATCCCGCACGTAGATGCTCTCTTCGAGAGGTACTCGACCGGCTGGGCCGGGTCCTCCTACGCGCAGCAGCTCACTTACTACCGGCAGCGCTGGCACTCCTACGCCATCAATCGGCAGTACGCGCGTCTGCGATTGGTGTGCTCAACAAGGTGATCGGGTAGTTGCCAGCACCGGCTGGACGCACGCCTCTGTCCAGTGTGTAAGCGGTGCGACGTCAAAGGGGGCGCCCACCGGGATCGGTGGACGCCCCCTTTCGAGCTGCCGGACTACTCTGCGGAGCGCACCCGCAGGCCCGAGATCGGAACGGTGACCGCGCCGCTCGGGTCGGTGAAGAAGTCGTTGCCCTTGTCGTCGACGACGATGAACGCCGGGAAGTCCTCGACCTCGATCTTCCAGACCGCCTCCATGCCGAGCTCGGGGTACTCCAGGACCTCGACCGACTTGATGCAGTCCTGGGCCAGGCGGGCGGCGGGGCCGCCGATCGAGCCGAGGTAGAAGCCGCCGTAGGTGCCGCACGCTTCGGTGACCTGCTTCGAGCGGTTGCCCTTGGCCAGCATGACCATCGAGCCGCCCTCGGCCTGGAACGCCTTGACGTAGGAGTCCATGCGGCCGGCGGTCGTCGGTCCGAATGAGCCGCTAGCCATGCCGTCGGGGGTCTTGGCCGGGCCGGCGTAGTAGACCGGGTGGTTCTTCATGTACTCCGGCATGCCCTCGCCCGCGTCCAGACGCTCCTGGATCTTGGCGTGCGCGATGTCGCGCGCCACCACCAGGGGGCCCGTGAGCGACAGGCGGGTCTTGACGGGGTGCTTCGACAGCTCCGCGAGGATCTCCGACATCGGCTGGGTGAGGTCGATCTTCACGACCTCGCCGCCCTGGATCAGGTGCTGCTCCTCGGTGTCGGGGAGGTACTGCGCCGGGTCGGTCTCGAGCTGCTCGAGGAAGACACCCTCGGCGGTGATCTTGCCCAGCGCCTGCCGGTCGGCCGAGCAGGAGACGGCGATCGCGACGGGGCACGAGGCACCGTGGCGGGGGAGGCGCACGACGCGGACGTCGTGGCAGAAGTACTTGCCGCCGAACTGCGCGCCGATGCCGAACTCCTGCGTGAGCTTGAAGACCTGCTCCTCGAGCTCGAGGTCGCGGAAGCCGTGGGCGGACATCGAGCCCTCGGTCGGCAGGTTGTCCAGGTAGTGCGCGGAGGCGTACTTGGCGGTCTTCAGCGCGAACTCGGCGCTCGTACCGCCGATGACGACGGCCAGGTGGTACGGCGGGCAGGCGGCCGTGCCGAGCGACTTGATCTTCTCGTCGAGGAACTCCAGCAGGCGCTTCGGATTCAGCACCGCCTTCGTCTCCTGGAAGAGGAAGGACTTGTTGGCCGAGCCGCCGCCCTTGGCCATGAAGAGGAACTTGTACTCCGGGCCCTTCGGCCCCTGCGCGGTCGAGTAGATCTCGATCTGCGCGGGCAGGTTGGTGCCGGTGTTCTTCTCCTCGTACGTCGTCAGCGGGGCGAGCTGCGAGTAGCGGAGGTTGAGCTTCGTGTAGGCGTCGTAGACACCCTTCGACACGTACTCCGCGTCGTCGGCGCCGGTGAGCACGCCCTCGGACTTCTTGCCCATCACGATCGCGGTGCCGGTGTCCTGGCACATCGGCAGCACGCCACCGGCGGAGATGTTGACGTTCTTCAGCAGGTCGAGCGCCACGAAGCGGTCGTTGCCCGAGGCCTCGGGGTCGTCGATGATCTTGCGGAGCTGGCTCAGGTGAGCAGGACGGAGGTAGTGGCTGATGTCGTGCATCGCCGCCTCGGTCAGCTGTTGGATCGCCTCCGGAGCGACCTTGAGGAAGGTCTGCCCGTCGACCTCGACGGTGCTCACTCCCTCCGTCGTGATCAGTCGGTAAGGAGTGTCGTCCTTGCCGATCGGGAGGAGGTCGGAGTACTTGAACTCTGCTTCAGCCACGATCCGAAAGAGTACGCCGCCCCCCGGGCTGTGCGCGCGTGAGTCCGTTCACCCGTCGTGCCGGAATCGTCGCGCACCCGTCGGCGTTCCCTCTCCGTGCACACGTACGACGCGGTGGTGATCGGAGCCGGCCAGGCGGGCCTGTCGACGTCGTACCACCTCAAGCGGCTCGGCATCGACCACGTCGTCCTCGACGCCGACGACCGTGCCGGCGGTGCCTGGCAGCACCGTTGGGACTCGCTGTCGATGAACGACGTGCACCGCGTCGCGGACCTGCCCGACGCCCCCGCTCCCGGCGGATCCGACGACCGGGCGAACGCCGTCGTGCCGGCGTGGTTCGCCCGCTACGAGGCACTGCACGAGCTGCCCGTGGTCCGCCCGGTCGCCGTCGACAGCGTGACGAGCGACGGTGATTTCCTCGTCGTCCACTCCGGCGCCCGCAGCTGGCACACCCGCACCCTGGTCAACGCGACCGGCACCTGGACCCGGCCCTTCCTCCCGTACTACCCGGGTGCCGAGACGTTCCGCGGAGAGCAGCTGCACACAGTCGCCTATCCCGGGCGCGACCACTTCCGCGGCAGGCGCGTGCTCGTCGTCGGTGGCGGCGCGTCGGCCGTCCAGTTCCTCGGCGAGCTCGCGCCTATCACCGACACGCTCTGGGTCACCCGGCGCGAGCCGGTCTGGCGCGACGGCTTCGACGAGTCGGTCGGGCGCGATGCGGTGACGATGGTGCAGCAGCGGGTGGCCCGCGGGCTCCCGCCGGCCAGCGTCGTCAGCGTGACCGGCCTGGCGCTGCGCGACCAGGAGCGGGAGGCCGAGCGGCTCGGTGCGTACGCCGCCCGGCGGCCGATGTTCGCGCAGATCGAGCCGGACGGCGTGCGCTGGGCGGACGGCTCCTTCGAGCGCGTCGACGTGATCCTCTGGGCAACGGGCTTCCGGCCGGCCATCGACCACCTGGCACCGCTGCACCTGCGCGGCCCCGAAGGCGGCATCCAGCTGCTCACGACCAGCCACGACGTGCAGACCGCGGTGACGGCGGCGCGCGATTCCCGCGTGCAGCTGGTCGGCTACGGCCCTTCGGCCAGCACCATCGGCGCGACCCGTGCGGGACGTGCCGCTGCCCAGGCCGTCCACCGCCAGCTGGCCGTCGCGGACGAGCAGAGCGCGTAGCTCGCTAGGAGCCTTCCGGGGAGGGCTCGGCGTCCGGCTTCTCCTGCTCCTCCGCTTCGCGACGCTTCTTCTCCTCGGCGTACTTCCGTCGCTGCGCCTCGGCGCGCTCGCGCACCTTCCGCAGGAACTCCGCGTCGTCGTCGGGGTTGCCCGCGGAGGCGCGGCCCGGACGGTCGTACTCCGGGAAGCCGGGCGGGGTCCAGGTTTGCTGCGGTGCGCGCACCGGGCGGCCGGCGATGAGCCAGGCGATCGAGCCGACCAGCGGGAAGAAGAGGATCAGCAGGATCCAGGCGATCTTCGGCAGGTTGCGCACCTGGTCGTCACGCGACGAGATCGCCTGCACCAGGCAGAAGATCGCCAGGACGAAGACGACGAGGAACGGCAACGCGCGCAGCATGTGCTCAACGTTAGGCCTGGCGTGCGGCCGCCGCTGCCCGTTCGACCCACTTCGGCTGATCGCCATAGCGCTGTGACGGGATCATCCGACCCGCAGCGTGCTCCTCGAGCAGCTGCGCCATCCGACGGTCGCGGGTCGCCTGTTGCTTGGCACCCAGCACCCACGTGATGCAGATCCGCCGGTACGACGGCGTCGCGATCTCCCAGAACGCCGCCGCCTTCGGGTCGGCGGCGAGCCGGGCGGCGTACTCGTCGGGGAGGGTGACGCCGATGGTGTCGCTGCTGCTGTAACCCACCTCGTCCGTGCGGGCCTCGTAGACGGCGAGGCCGGGTGGCTGCATACGGCCCTCCGCCTTCAGCCGCTCCACGAGCTCGATGTTGATGCGGGACCAGCGGCTGCCCTTGCGTCGCGGCGTCCACCGCTGGCGGCGCGAGTCGTCGTCGATGCGCTGGGCGACCGAGTCGATCCAGCCCCAGCACAGTGCCTCCGGCACCGCCTGCTCCCAGGTCAGCCCCCGGTCGGGGACGTGCTTCTTGTGCAGCCCCATCCACAGCTCAGGGGCTGTGGCGTGGTTGGCCTCCAGCCACGCCGCGAACTCGGCGGGCCCGTCGAAGAAGAGGGCAGGTCGCTCCGGCGTACCGCCGGGGGTGCCGAGTCCGTCGAGCGCCATGCGTTGAGCCTCCCACGCCGCGCGAGCCATGGCCCACCTCACGCGCTCTTGGGCGGCGGCGGAGTTCGCGCTGTGCTAAAACTATATAAAGTCACTCGAGAATGTAGGAAAAGCAGATGAAGCGACGCCTCCTCAGCGCCGGCCTGGGGCTCACCCTGGTGTTCGGCCTCGCCGCGGTGGTCGGACTCGGCGGCTCCGTGCCGCGGGCCGGCGCGGCGACCACGCGCCCCAACATCGTCCTGATCCTCATGGACGACTTCTCTGTCGAGCTGCTGCGGACGATGCCCCAGGCCCGCAAGCTGCAGGCCAGGTCGGCCTCGTTCGACAACGCATTCGTCGTCGACTCCTCGTGCTGCCCCTCCCGCTCGTCGCTCCTGACAGGGCTGCCACCGCACCTGACCGGCGTGCTCAACAACACGATCCACGATCCCCAGCGCCCGACGGGTGGCTGGGCGGCGTTCCGGCGCTACGGCAACCTGAAGCGATCGGTCAACGTCTCGCTCGACGCCCGCGGATACACGACCGGCTTCATCGGCAAGTACCTCAACGGCTACGAGC
>NZ_DATIHB010000213.1:0-10978 GCF_035481145.1 Nocardioides sp.
CGGCTCGCCGAGGCCGTACGCCGCCTGGTCGACGCCACGGCCCGTCCCACCGAGGCCGTCGACGACCAGATCGCGGTCGAGCGCGGTGGCGTCACCCGGTTCATCCGCCGCGCGGACGTGCGGTTCGTCGAGGCGCAGGGCGACTACGCGCGCCTCCACACCGCAGCTGACAGCCACCTGCTCCGGGCCCCACTCACGACGCTCGCGGACGAGTGGGCGGGCGCCGGGTTCGTGCGGATCCACCGCTCGCTGCTGGTCAACCTCGCGCACGTCCGCGAGGTCCGCATGGACGAGGGCCGCTGCACGGTCATGGTCGGCGACGTGCCGCTCCAGGTCAGCCGTCGCCACACCCGCGAGCTGCGCGAGCTCCTCACCCGTCGCACTCCACGGAGCTAGCGCGCATGGACGAGCAGCCGCCGCAGCGGGTCCGGGTCACCGGGCCCGACCGTCGCACGGCCCGGCGCCCTCCGCTCCCCCGGACGCGGGAGATCGACGCAGCGAGCCCCGTCGGCGAGATCTACCTCGGCTCACTGCTACGCGAGCAGCTCCGCCTGGCCGTGCTGGTGCTGGCCATCCTCTTCGGGGTGCTCGGCAGCGTGCCGCTGCTCTTCCACCTGTGGCCCGACCTGGCGGCGCACCGCACGCTCGGCGTACCCGTGGCGTGGTGGGTGCTCGGGGTCCTCGCCTATCCGTTCCTGCTCGCGCTCGGATGGTTCTACGTGCGGCGGGCGGAGCGCAACGAGGCGGACTTCGCCGCGCTCGTGAGTGCGTCGACGGAGGAGTTGTGAGCGGCGCTCCGGGCATCGTCGCGGTCTTCCTGGTCTCGGCGGCGACGCTGGCGATCGGCACCTGGGGGCTCCGCTTCTCCCGCACGACGAGCGACTTCTACGTCGCCTCACGGACGGTCCGTCCCGGCCTCAACGCGAGCGCGATCGGTGGTGAGTACCTCTCGGCCGCGTCGTTCCTCGGCGTGGCCGGACTGGTCCTCGTCTTCGGCGCGGACATGCTCTGGTATCCCGTCGGCTGGACCGCCGGCTACCTCGTCCTGCTCGTCCTGGTCGCGGCGCCGTTGCGCCGCTCGGGCGCCTACACGCTCCCCGACTTCGCCGAGGCGCGCACCGGCTCGCGTCGGGTCCGCGGGCTCTGCTCAGCGATGGTCGTGGGCATCGGCTGGCTCTACCTGCTCCCCCAGTTCCAGGGCGCAGGCGTCACCCTGGCGGCCACCACGGGTGCACCGCAGTGGGTCGGCCCCATCGTCGTCGCGGTCGTCGTGCTCGCCAACGTCAGCTCCGGCGGCATGCGGTCGATCACCTTCGTGCAGGCCTTCCAGTACTGGCTCAAGCTGGCCGCACTGCTGCTCCCCGCTGCCGTGCTCGTTGCGGTCTGGATGGGCGACGGCCGCCCCGGCGCCGCTCCGATCTCCGACAGCGCCTGGAGCCTTCCCCTGGCTGACGGCGGCGGCATCGGCCTCTACACGACCTGGTCGCTGATCCTCGCGACGTTCCTCGGCACGATGGGTCTCCCGCACGTCGTCGTGCGCTTCTACACCAACCCCGACGGCCGCGCCGCCCGGCGTACGACGCTCTTCGTGCTCGCCCTGCTCGGCCTCTTCTACGTGCTCCCACCGGTCTACGCCGCTCTCGGACGCGTCTACGCCGGCGACCTCGCGGCGTCGGGCCGCGGCGACACGGTGGTCCTCGAGCTCCCCTCACTGATGCTGTCCGGGATGGGTGCCGACCTGCTGACCGGACTGGTGACGGCAGGAGCCTTCGCTGCCTTCCTGTCGACGTCGTCGGGGTTGTCGATCGCCGTCGCGGGCGTCCTCAGCCAGGACGTCACCGGCCGTCTGGTCCGCCGCGCGGGGTCGCAGGTGACCGCCTTCCGGCTCGGCGCGGTGCTGGCGGTGGTGGTGCCTGCTGCAGCGGCGCTCGTCGCGCCGGACGTGGCCGTCGCCCGCGTCGTCGGGCTCGCCTTCGCTGTCGCCGCGTCGACCTTCGCGCCCCTGCTCCTCCTCGGCATCTGGTGGCGCGGCCTGACTGCTGCCGGTGCCCTGGCCGGCCTCCTGGTGGGCGGGGTCGGCTCGGTCACGAGCACCGTCTGGACGCTGGCCGACGCGTCCTACGGCGGCTGGGTCGACGCCTTGCTCGGCCAGCCCGCGGCATGGTCGGTGCCGCTCGCCTGCCTGACGATGGTGGTCGTCTCGCGCGCCACCGCCGCCACGGTCCCCGCGCACACCCGGCGGTTCCTGGTCCGCCTGCACACCCCCGAGGCTGTCGAGCTCGACCGCGGCTGACTCCCCGGGGCTCCGGACGTCATGGGAGTTGGCCGCTGGAACGACCACCTCCCATGACGTTGCCGCTCAGCGCATGAGCCGCGCGACGAACGGGACCGAGTCGGGCAGCGAGGCGAGCATCGTGCCGCTGTGATCGGTCGGGTACGTCCGGAACGTCACCGGCTGGCGGTTGAGGGTCAGGACCGCGACGTAGGGAAGCGTGGCAACGATCGGCACGTCGGTGTCGAGGAGGCCATGGCCCATGAAGAACGGCTTGTCGAAGCCGGACTCCGGCATCGCCATGTACTCCCTGAGCGTGCTCGCATAACCGGGCATCAGTGCCAGCGGCCGGTTGAACCAGTCGCCGACGTTCGCTCCGGCGACGGCCTTCTCCAGGTCCATGACGCACAGGCGCTTCGCCTTCTCCACGAACTCTCGACCGGTGGGCGTGAGGGCCTTGCCGATCCCCAGCGCGGGCCGGGCGTACTCCAGCGACGCCATGATGTAGGCGACGTACGACGTGATCCCCTGGGGCAGCGCGGGGACCGGCGGAACCTTCGGGCCGAGCGCCAGCAGGAGCTTCTCGATGTTGGCCGGGGTCCCGGTGCCGACCGCGCCCCGGTAGGAGAGTGCCGTGCCGCTGTACTGCGTGGCGTAGCGGGCGGTGTAGATCGAGGCACCGCCACCCTGCGACTGGCCGATCGTGACCCACTTGCGCGCCAGCCGCATGCTCGCGGGGAGGCGTGAGGAGGCGAAACCGCGGCCCGCGGTCACCATGTCGACGATGTTGTGCGCCGCCGTCTTGCCGTCGAGGTAGGCGTGGAGCCCGGGCGTCCCCAGACCGGCGTAGTCGCTGGCGACGATCGCGTAACCCTGCTTCATCCAGGTGCCCAGATAGGCGAAGTCGCGCTCCGGCAGGGACGGGCCGGTGCGGGAGGGGGCGCAGGCATCGGCGATGCCCGACGTCCCGTGGGCCCACGAGACCACGGGCCAACCGCCCACGGGGGCAGTGCCGCGCGGGATGAAGACGGTGCCGGTCGAGTACGCCTTCTGCCCGAAGGTGTTCGACGTGACGTAGGTGAGCTTGTACGCCGCGCGCGTGCCCGGGATCCAGCGGCTCGTGGGGAGCTGCTCGACCTTGACCACGGCACCGCGCGGACGGGTGATGGTGTCGGCGTTCGCCGTGGGGAGATGGAGGGTCACGACGGTCATCGCGCCGGCGATGACGGCCACGAGGCGCTTCAGCATGAGGGGCTCCTTTGTCTTGTACAGTCGTACAACGACGCCTGTCTGGGAAGGTTACGTCCATGGCTGACCGTCGCGAAGAGCTGCTCGAGCTGCTCACCGACCACGTGCAGCAGCACGGGCTCGAGGGCGCGTCGATCCGCACCCTCGCCACAGCGGCAGGCGTCGCCCACAACACCCTGACCCACCACTTCGGGTCGCGCACCGAGCTGCTCGCCGCCGTCTTCGAACGCCTGTCGTCCCGGATCCCGACCGGCCCCGCGCCCACCGTCGACACCGCCCCGACGGAGCGGCTCCGGGCGACCTGGGCCGCACTCCTGACCCATCCGCAGGTGTCCACCTGGCCGGTCTTCTACGAGGTGCTCAGCGTCGCCCTCCGGTCGCCGGAGGAGCACCGGACCTACCTGACACGGGTCTCGGAGGGGTGGACAGCACCGTTGGCCGCCGAGCTGGTCGCAGCCGGACGGTCCCAGCGCGACGCACTCGCCTCCGCGACCTTCGTCGTCGCCGCCGTGCGCGGACTGGTCATCGACGCGCTGTGCGGCGGGGACCGCGAGCGGATCGAGGACGCGCTGGCACTCCTCGCCGACTTCGTCGACGACCTGACTCGCTAGCCAGCCCCGCTCGCCCGACGACCGCTCGTCGCGGCGTACCGACCGCTCGCCGCAGCGCGGCGTCCATCGAGCGCACGGACCGGCCAGAGGGCTCCCGGACCGGATGTGACCGTGGCCACAGTGACGACATCAGCCCCGTCACCCCGTGACCTGTCACGAAAGGCCCCGCCATGAGCAGCCCCGTCCACGAGCAGGCGGACCGGCACGACCCGGTCTACGACCGGCTCCACGCGACGCCGGAGTTCGCCGAGCTCCGCTCGCGCTACCGCGGCTTCGCCTTCCCGGCGACCGTCGCGTTCCTCGTCTGGTACCTGCTGTACGTCGTCCTCTCCAACTGGGCCGGCGACCTCATGTCGACCAAGCTCGTCGGCAACATCAACGTCGCCCTCGTCTTCGGCCTGCTGCAGTTCGCCACGACGTTCGGCCTCGCGTGGCTCTACTCGCGCTTCAGCACGGCGAAGCTGGACCCGCTCGCCGCCGAGCTGAACCGTCGCTACGAGGAGGAGCGCTGACATGGACCACCAGCTCCTCACCACGATCCTCTTCCTCGCGGTCGTCGGCCTGACGGTCGGCATCACCATCCGCGCCAGCCGTACGTCGTCCGGTGCGAGCGACCACTACGCGGGCGGCCGCTCGTTCTCGGGCTTCCAGAACGGCCTCGCGATCGGCGGCGACTACATGTCGGCCGCGTCGTTCCTCGGCATCTCCGGCGCCATCGCGCTCTACGGCTACGACGGCTTCCTCTACTCGATCGGCTTCCTCGTCGCCTGGCTCGTCGCCCTGCTGCTCGTTGCCGAGGTGCTCCGCAACTCCGGCCGCTACACGATGGCCGACCAGCTCGCGTACCGGATGAAGCAGCGCCCGGTCCGCACCGCGGCCGCCACCTCCACGGTGGTCGTGTCGATCTTCTACCTGCTGGCGCAGATGGTCGGCGCGGGCGCGCTGGTGACCCTGCTCCTCGGCATCGACTCCGGCATGGTCAAGAACCTCACGATCGTCGCGGTCGGCGCGCTGATGATCTTCTACGTCACCGTCGGCGGCATGAAGGGCACCACCTGGGTCCAGATCGTCAAGGCCGTCCTGCTGATGACCGGCTCGGCGCTGATCGTCGTGCTCGTGCTGGCGAAGTTCCAGTTCAACCTCTCCGACCTGCTCGGCACCGCGGCCTCGCAGTCCGGCCACGGCAGCGCCTTCCTCGAGCCCGGCCTGAAGTACGGCGTCACCACGACGTCCAAGATCGACTTCCTGTCGCTCGGCATCGCGCTCGTCCTCGGCACCGCCGGCCTGCCGCACATCCTGACCCGCTTCTACACCGTGCCCACCTCGAAGGACGCGCGGAAGTCGGTGCTCTGGGCGATCGGCCTGATCGGCGCCTTCTACCTCTTCACGCTGGTCCTCGGCTTCGGTGCCGCGGCCCTGCTGAAGGGTGACGAGATGGCGGAGGTCAAGTCCTCCGGCGGCAACCTGGCCTCCCCGCTCCTCGCCGAGGCCGTCGGTGGCGGCGCCGGTACGACGGGCGGCGCGATCCTGCTCGCCCTGATCGCCGCGGTCGCCTTCGCGACGATCCTGGCGGTCGTCGCGGGCCTCACCCTGACCTCCAGCGTCAGCGTGGCGCACGACCTCTACAACTCGGTCTGGCGCAAGGGCCAGGCGACCGAGAAGGAGGAGCTGCGGGTCAGCCGCTACGCCGCGGCCGGCATCGGCCTCGTCGCGATCCTGCTCGCGATCCCGGCGCAGAAGCTCAACATCGCCTTCCTCGTGGCCCTCGCCTTCGCAGTCGCCGCGTCGGCGAACCTGCCGGCGATCGTCTACAACATGTTCTGGAAGCGCTTCAACACCCGCGGCGCCGTCTGGAGCATCTACGGCGGCCTGATCTCCGCGGTCGGCCTGGTGATCTTCTCGCCGGTCGTCTCGGGCAAGGGCGTCGACGCCACCGGCAAGAACCTCTCGCTGCTCCCCACGAGCATCGACATCTCCTGGTTCCCGCTGGAGAACCCCGGCATCGTCTCGATCCCGCTGGGCTTCTTCCTCGGCTGGCTCGGCTCGGTCACCTCGAAGGAGCCGGCAGCGCAGGAGCGCTACACGGAGCTCGAGGTCCGCGCGCTCACCGGCGCCGGTGCCGAGGGTGCCGTCCAGCACTGAGAACCCCGGGGGCTGCGACTGCAACGTGGTCGCAGCCCCCGGTCCACCATCGTGGACCGACCCCTCTGTGGCCCGGACCACATTCCCCCTAGGCTTCGAGAACAAAGGACCGACACCCGCGATGACCACCGGAGCGACCATGTCCGACGAGACCCTGTCCAACCTCCTGCACGAGAAGCGCACGTTCGCGCCGCCGGCCTCTCTGGTGGCTGCCGCCAACGTGACGCAGGCCGACTACGACGAGGCCGCCGCCGACCGCCTCGGCTTCTGGGCCAAGCAGGCGCAGCGGCTGACCTGGGCCGAGCCGTTCACCGAGGTCCTCGACGACTCCAACCCGCCGTTCTACCGGTGGTTCGCCGACGGCAAGCTCAACGCGGCGTACAACTGCGTCGACCGGCACGTCGAGGCCGGCAACGGCGACAAGGTCGCGCTCCACTGGGTCGGCGAGCCGCTCGACGACACCCGCGACCTGACCTACGCCGACCTGCAGCGCGAGGTCTCCAAGGCCGCCAACGCCTACGAGTCCCTCGGCGTCAGCGCCGGCGACTGCGTCGCGATCTACATGCCGATGATCCCCGAGGCGATCGTCGCGATGCTGGCCGCGGCGCGGATCGGCGCGATCCACACGGTCGTCTTCGGCGGCTTCTCCGCGGAGGCACTCGCCGCCCGCGTCGAGGACTGCGGGGCCAAGCTGATCGTCACCTCCGACGGCGGCTACCGCCGCGGCTCGGCGTCCGCGCTCAAGCCGGCCGTCGACGACGCGCTCGTCAAGCTCGGCAACGGCCAGGTCGAGAACGTCCTCGTCGTACGCCGCACGGGCCAGGACGTCGCCTGGAACGACGGCGTCGACCACTGGTGGCACGAGACCGTCGACACCGCGTCGGACCAGCACACCCCCGAGGCGTTCGAGGCGGAGCACCCGCTCTACGTCATGTACACCTCCGGCACGACCGGCAAGCCCAAGGGCATCAAGCACACGACCGGCGGCTACCTCACCCAGGCGGCCTACACGCACTGGGCGCAGTTCGACCTGAAGCCGGAGACGGACGTCTACTGGTGCACGGCGGACATCGGCTGGGTCACCGGCCACAGCTACATCGTCTACGGCCCGCTGGCCAACGGCGCGACGCAGGTGCTCTACGAAGGCACGCCGGACGCCCCGGAGCGCGGCCGCTGGTGGAAGATCATCCAGGACTACAAGGTCTCGCTCTTCTACACCGCCCCCACGGCGATCCGGTCGTTCATGAAGCAGGGCGACACGGTGCCCGCGTCGCACGACCTGAGCTCGCTGCGTGTCATCGGCTCGGTCGGCGAGCCGATCAATCCCGAGGCCTATGTCTGGTACCGCACCGTCATCGGCGGCTCCGGCAACGGCGGCGAGGGCACCCCGATCATCGACACCTGGTGGCAGACGGAGACCGGCGCGACGATGATGACGCCGCTCCCGGGCGTCACCGCCGGCAAGCCCGGCTCGGCGATGCTCGCCGTCCCCGGCGTCGAGGTCGACGTCGTCAACGACGAGGGTGTCCCGGTCGGCGACGGCCAGGGTGGCTACCTCGTCGTCACCTCCCCGTGGCCGTCGATGCTGCGCACGATCTGGGGCGACGACGAGCGCTACGTCGACACCTACTGGTCGCGCTTCAAGGACCAGGGCTACTACTTCGCCGGCGACGGCGCGAAGAAGGACGAGGACGGCGACATCTGGGTCCTCGGCCGCGTCGACGACGTCATGAACGTCTCGGGCCACCGCCTCTCCACCACCGAGATCGAGTCGGCGCTGGTGTCGCACCCGATGGTCGCCGAGGCGGCGGTCGTCGGAGCGACCGACCCCGACACGGGCCAGGCGCCGGTCGCCTACGTCATCCTGCGCGAGTCCGCGGGTGACGGAGGCGCCGACATCGCCAAGGTGCTCTCGGACCACGTGCGCTCCGAGATCGGCCCGATCGCGAAGCCGCGCCAGATCATGGTCGTGCAGGAGCTGCCCAAGACGCGCTCCGGCAAGATCATGCGCCGCCTGCTCCGCGACGTCGCCGAGAACCGCGCCGTCGGCGACACCACCACCCTCGCGGACGCCGGGATCATGGACCTGATCGCCGCCGGCCAGGCGACCTCCACCGAGGACTGACCCTTCCCCTCACGCGTCCGAACCCGGGTTCTGGTCTGCCGGAACCCGGGTTTTGGCGCGTCGGGTCCCCGGGTCGCGGTCCGTTGAGTCCCGGGTCGTGGCCCGTTCAGTCGCGGGTTTCGGCGCCCCTGCGAGACGCAGATCTCATTACCTTGGACGCGTTGTCTCGTTAGGTCTTCGTCCGCAGGCTGCGTATGGAGGAGAGACATGAGTGCAGCAGCATCACTGGCCCACCAGCTCGGCGCCGAGCCGCCCGCCGGCCTCACCCTGTCCGAGGCCGACACCGAGCAGCTCGCCGAGCTGATCAAGGAGGCCCGTCGTGCGCAGGGCGAGGAGCTCGAGGCCTCGCTGCACAAGGCGCTCGAGATCGTCCCGCGTCCGCTGCGCGGCACCGTGCGCAAGGTGGTCGGCCTGTGAGCACCACCGAGACCCGCGTCGAGATCACGCGCCTGGCCTCCCTGCTCGGCTGCTCCGAGGACGCGCTGGAGATGCTCGCCGAACAGCCGGCCGGCGTACTGAAGGAGCTGCGCGACAGGCTGACCGACCGCCTCTTCGACGCCAACCGCGACATCCTCCTGGGTCTGGCCCGTACGACGAAGATCGTGCCCGGTGCGGTCGCCGCGAAGATCGCGACGGCGGCGTTCCCGCCGCAGCTCGCCGCCCGCGTCGCCGGCGTCATGGAGACCGACGCTGCGGTCTCGCTGGCCAGTCGAGTGCCGGTGACCTTCCTCGCCGACCTCGCTCCGAAGCTCGACCCCCGCCGCGTCACCTCGATCCTCCACCAGCTCCCGCCGCAGCTCCTCGTCGACGCGGGCGAGCTGCTGGGTGAGCGTGGCGAGTACATCGCGATGGCCGACTTCGTCGCGGTGCTGCCGCTGGAGCAGATCGGACGCACGCTCGGGGTCCTCTCCGACGAGGCGCTGATCCGCACCGGCCAGGTGATCGAGGACCCGGCCCGCCTCGCCGCGATCCTCGAGCTGATCACCGCCGAGCGTCTCCCGGGCATCGCCGAGACCGTCGGACGGCTCGAGGCGCACGATCTCGTCGAGCGCGCCAGGCCCCACCTCTCCGACGACGGCCGCGAGCGGCTGTCGGAGGCCTTCAAGGCTGTGTTCCGCTGAGGGGTCGCTGAGCTCCTGAGCCGGGGCGACACGCGGGCACCTCCTCCGCCGTGCTGAAGGCACCGCTTTCGGGTACCGGAAGCGCGACCGCGGCAGGTTCCGCGACCGCGCCCGAAGGAGACCCATGAGCACGCCCGGCCTCGACGCCCTCGGCACTGCCCTGCACGCCACGCCCGCCGCCGGACTGGAGGAGCTGTCCGACGAGCTGCTCACCGAGCTCGCCCTCCTGGTCACGACCGCGGAGGAGACCCAGCGACTCGAGCTCCACGCCTCGCTCGACGAGGCACTCGCGGTGGTCCCGCGGCCGGTGCGTGCCGCCGTACGCCGTGCGGTGGGACTGTGACGAGCCTCGACCAGCAGGGCGACTGGTCCGGCTGGCCCGGCTGCTGCGTGTGGACACCGAGCGTCTCGCGATGCTTGCCGAACTGCCGGCGGAGACGCTCCGGGCCTTCCGCGACCAGGTGACCGAGCGGCTCTTCGACGCTGATCGCTCCCAGGTCGCGGGCATCGCCTCAGCGACCGCCCTGCTGCCGGGCGCCATCGCCGCACGGATCGCCGAGGCCGTCTTCCCCGCATCCCTCGCCGCCCGGGTGGCCGGTCTCCTCGGCCCCGCGCAGGCCGCTGACCTCGCCGGACGGCTCACGCCGGCGTACCTCGCGGAGCTCGCTCCCCACCTCGACCCCCGCGAGGCCGGTGCGTTGCTCGCCGGCCTTCCTGTCGACGTGGTCGCTGCGGCAGCGCGTCATCTGGCGCAGGCGCACTACTACCTGGCAATGGCGGACCTGGTCGCAGACATGCCGCTGTCGATGGTCGCCGCGGCTCTGGAGTCCCTCGACGACGCCACCTTGCTGCGCACCGGACTCTGCCTCACCGACCCCGCGCGGCTGGCCGACGTCGTCGAGGTGCTGCCCGACGAACGCCTCGACGGGCTGCTCCGCACCGCCTCCGCGAAGGATGCGTGGGCCGGCCTGCTGCGGGCGCTCCCCCACCTCTCGGACGAGGCCCGGTCGCGGCTGGCGGCCTCTGCCGACGCGCTCGGAGACGGACTCGTGCTCGAGAGCCTGGTGCGTGTGAGCTGAGGGCTGGCTGAAGGCTGGCTGGCAGCCTGGGGACTCTCCATCTGGTGCGTCCACCACGCATCCATTGCGTGCTGCACGCACCAAACCCGACAGCCGGAACGCGACCAGAAATGCACCGACGGCCGCCACCCGGAAGGGCGGCGGCCGTCGGCGTACGAATGGAAGATCAGCGGGCGCGGCGACCCAGGCGCTCGATGTCCATGATCACCACGGAGCGCGGCTCGAGGCGGAGCCAGCCACGCGAGGCGAAGTCGGCGAGCGCCTTGTTGACCGTCTCGCGGGAGGCGCCGACCAGCTGGGCGAGCTCCTCCTGGGTGAGGTCGTGGTGGACGTGGACGCCGTCGTCGGCGGTGCGGCCGAAGCGGTCGGCGAGGTCGAGC
>NZ_DATIHB010000214.1:0-29042 GCF_035481145.1 Nocardioides sp.
CGCCTCGAGCCGGTCGGCGAGCGAGCCGCCGGGCGACTCCACGATGGTCAGCACGTCGAGGCCGTCGGGCAGCGCCTCTCCGAGGAGGGCGCCCACCGCCGCCGGGTCGACCTTCTCGCGCAGGGCGATCTCGACGTACTCCGCCTCGCTGGCCGAGCCGGTCGGCGCCGCTCCGGCGTACGAGATCCGGGGGTGGGGGTTGAAGCCCGACGAGTAGGCCATCGGGATCCGGGCGCGGAAGACCGCGCGCTCGAAGGCGCGACTGAAGTCGCGGTGACTGGTGAACCGCAGGCGGCCGCGCTTGGCGTACCGGATCCGCAGTCGCTGGACCGGAGGGGCCTGCTGTTCGGGCTGTTCGCGCACGGGCAGAGGATATGCCCGCAGACGGCTGGTCCCCCACATCGATCCGGCCATTGCCCCTCGCCGGGACCAGCCGCGGCGCTACGCTGCGGCTCACGAGTCCGGCAACTCACGGAAGGTGGCCCGTGGCACAGCAACCGACCTGGCGTGGCCACCGGGCCCCCGTGGAGGATGCCGTCGGCCCGACCACCCTCGCGACCCCGCGCCGCCCTCGGTGGGCGCTGGTGCTGGCCATCGTTCTCGGCCTCGTCATCGTCGCGGGGTGCGCGGCGCTGACCAGTCGCCTGCTCCGGCACGAGCCGGCCACCCTCCCCCAGATCCTCCGCGGCACCTGCCTCCTCAGCACCGATCTGGCCCAGGGACTCTCCAGCCTGCACGACCTCGACGCCGTGGGGTGCAGCAAGGCCCATGACGCCGAGGTCTTCGCGCTGCAGAGGATGGGCACGGACGAGGACCTCGGCGCGGTCAGCGATCGCTGCCTGACCGCGGCCCAGGACCTCGGGGTCGACTCCGACCAGCTCAAGGCTCGCCGCCTCGAGGTCCGGCCGCTCGCCCTCACCGACTCGGCCCCCACCGTGGGCGACGCCGTCGCCTGCTTCGTCCGCCACAAGTCCGGCTCGCAACTACGCGGTGCCGTCTTCACCCTGGGGAGTGACCAGTGACCCTTCCGCCGTACCCCGGCCAGCCGCAGCCCGAGGAGCCGAAGAAGCCCGAGGCACCGCAGCCGCCGGTCACTCCTCCTCCGCCGCCGGCACCTCCCGCCCCGCCCGCTGCCCCACCCGCACCGATGTACCCGACCGCAGGCGCGGGGACCCCGCCGCCTCCGCCGGGGGGCCCGTTCCCTCCGCCGGGAGGCCCGTTCCCTCCGCCGGCACCCCAGCCCTTCCAGGCGTACGCCGGACCCAACGACGGCAGCGCCGGCTACAGCGGTCTCGCCATCGCGTCGTTCGTCTGCGGCCTCACCTGCTGCCTCGGGATCCCGGCGATCGTCCTCGGCGCCATCGGCATCGTGAAGACCGGCCCGGGCAAGGCCCGCGGCCGGTGGATGGCCGTCACGGGCACCGTCCTCGGCGTGGTCGGCACGTTGCTGATGGTCCTGGTCGGGCTCGGCATGTTCGCCCTGGGTGACCGGATCGTCACGCCCGCCAACGCCGAGCCGGGACAGTGCGTGCAGGCCGAGAGCGAGGGCGACAACGTCACGATGATCGACCTCGGGTGCTCGATCGAGCACAACGGCCAGATCTTCGCGGTGATCACCCCGACGCAGGCCGATGTCGAGGCAGGCCGGACCCAGATGCAGCTCTGCCTGACGCGGATCGCCGGCAGCTTCCCCGGCGTCGAGGTCCGCGCCGTCGACGGTGCTCCGCGCCTCCAGCTCCGCGGCGACGAGGTCGAGGTCTCCGCGGCCAGCGCCCGCACCCGGCTCGAGGCCGGTAGCCCGGTGGCCTGCTGGGTCGAGGCGACCGACGGCGTCCTCGACGCCGACGTCGTCGACTGAGTCAGGAAGGCGCCCAGCCGGCGTCCCGTCCGAAGGCAGCCAGCAGCTCGGCCTGCGCGTCCCCTTGCGTGGGGTGGCGCGGGCCGACTGCGTTTCCGGCCCGGTACATCGCCTCCCGGTCGACGAACCAGTCGGCGACGGCCGCGACCAGCGCGGGCTGCAGGGTGCGCTCCTGCCCCGTGGCCGCCGCGAGGTCCCACCCGTGGACCAGGTGGTCGGCGGCCAGCTGCATCGCATACTCGCCCGCGTCCTCCTCGCCGTACGACAGGTGGACGCGGGCGCCCGGGCGCAGGTGCTCGGCCACCGCCGCGTCGGCAGCAAGCGCTGCCTGGAGCGCACTCTCCCTCGGGTCGTCGCCGAGGACATCGCCGTCGAAGCGGTTGCCCACTTCCGCGATGGTCGCCCCCTCGACCAGCGGCACGGCCCAGAGGTCCTCACTGCAGACGTGGTTGACCAGGGCGGTCACGTCCCAGCCCTCGCAGGGCGTGGGAGCACGCCACTGACCCTCCCCCACACCCCGCACGATCTCCTGCCACCGCCCGACCGCCCGGTGGAACAGCTCAGCGGTCTCCATGGGTCGCCTCCTCGGGTCGCAGCCCCATGACCATGCTCCCGCCGGCCGGCGCATTGCGCGACCCGAAGGCGCGTTCCCGGGGTCCCCTGGACCGCGGACCACGGGTCCCGTCAGCAGCGCGGGGCCGGGAGGTCAGCAGGTCAGTGGACGACCTGGGTGACCATGCCCGGCTGGCCGCTGCCCACGACCGCGAGCGGCAGCAGGGTCTGGCCGGTGGGGCCGATCTGGATCTCGGTGCCCATCTCGGGGCAGACGCCGCAGTCGTAGCAGGGGGTCCAGCGGCAGTCCTCGACCTCGATGTCCTCACCGTTGGCGGCCGCGAGCGCGTCCTCCCAGTCGGCCCACATCCAGTCCTTGTCGAGACCCGAGTCGAGGTGGTCCCACGGCAGCACCTCGTCGTACTCACGGGTGCGGGTGGTGTACCACTCGAGGTCGACGCCGGTGCCCTCGAGCGCGAGGGAGGCCGAGGCGACCCAGCGGTCGTAGGAGAAGTGCTCGCTCCAGCCGTCGAAGCGGCCGCCGTCGCGCCAGACCTGCTCGATGATCGCACCCACGCGGCGGTCACCGCGGGAGAGGAGTCCCTCGACCTGGCCGGGCTTGCCGTCGTGGTAGCGGAAGCCGATCGCCCGTCCGAACCGCTTGTCGGCGCGGACCTCGTCGCGGAGCTTGCGCAGGCGCTCGTCGGTCGTCGCCACGTCGAGCTGCGGCGCCCACTGGAACGGCGTGTGCGGCTTCGGCACGAAGCCGCCGATGGAGACGGTGCAGCGGATGTCGTTGTGGCCGGTGACCTCGCGACCCTTCTGGATCACCTTCTTGGCCAGCTCGGCGATCTGCATGACGTCCTCGTCGGTCTCCTCGGGGAGGCCGCACATGAAGTAGAGCTTCACCTGGCGCCAGCCGTGGGAGTACGCCGCCGCGACCGTGCGGATCAGGTCCTCCTCGGTGACCATCTTGTTGATCACCTTGCGCATCCGCTCGGAGCCGCCCTCCGGCGCGAACGTCAGGCCAGAACGGCGTCCGTTGCGGGAGAACTCGTTGGCCAGCGAGATGTTGAAGGCGTCCACGCGGGTCGACGGGAGCGAGAGCGAGACGTTGGAGTCCTCGTAGCGGTCGGCCAGCCCCTTGGCGACCTCCGCGATCTCGGTGTGGTCGGCCGAGGAGAGCGAGAGCAGGCCGACCTCGTCGAAGCCGGACTGCCGGATGCCGTTCTCGACCATGGTGCCGATCGTGGTGATCGAGCGCTCACGCACCGGGCGGGTGATCATGCCGGCCTGGCAGAAGCGGCAGCCGCGCGTGCAGCCACGGAAGATCTCGACGGAGAAGCGCTCGTGGACGGTCTCGGCGAGCGGCACCAGCGGCTTCGCCGGGTAGGGCCACTGGTCGAGGTCCATCAGCGTGTGCTTGACGACCTTCTCCGGGACGCCGGGACGGTTCGGTCCGTAGGAGGCGATCTGGCCGGTCGCGTCGTCGTACGCCACGTCGTAGAACTTCGGGACGTAGATGCCGCCGGTCGAAGCGAAGCGCATCAGGAGCTCGTCGCGGCCACCGGGAGAGCCGGCGTCCTTCCACTCCTTGATGATCTCGGAGATCTTGAGCACGACCTCCTCGCCGTCGCCGAGCACGGCGGCGTCGATGAAGTCGGCGATCGGCTCCGGGTTGAACGCCGCGTGACCGCCGGCGAGGACGATCGGGTCCTCGTCGGAGCGGTCGACCGCGTGCAGCGCGATGCCCGCGAGGTCGAGGGCGTTGAGCATGTTGGTGTAGCCGAGCTCGGTGGAGAACGAGAGGCCGAGGATGTCGAAGTCGCGGATCGGTCGGTGTGCGTCGACGGTGAACTGCGGGATCTGGTGCTCGCGCATGACCTTCTCGAGGTCCGGCCAGACCGAGTAGGTGCGCTCGGCGACGATCCAGTCGCGCTCGTTGAGGACCTCGTAGAGGATCGCGACGCCCTGGTTGGGCAGGCCGACCTCGTACGCGTCGGGGTACATCAGCGCCCAGTGGACGGTCGCGCCTTCAGGGGCGCAGTCCCACTCCTTGACGGTGGAGTTCAGCTCGCCGCCGACGTACTGGATCGGCTTCTGGACGCCGGACAGGAGCGGCTCGAGCTGGGGGAAGACGGAGGCAGACACGTCTCCAAGGGTACGCGGCCACCGCGCAGGCGACGAACTCGCACAGCCCTTGACTTATCGATAGTCGATGTTGTCGAATATCGATAAGTCTCGGAAAGGACCCGCCATGGCCGCATCACCGTCCACCAGCATCCGCCTCAGCCGCCTCGCCCTTCTGCTCGCTGCGGTCATCGCGCCGTTGGCGACCATCGCCCTCCCCCTCGTGGGCTGGCTGTCCGGGGAGCCCCTCGACGTGCCGATCCGCGCGGGCGATCCCGAGCCGCTCCCCGGCTCCTTGGCACGCGCCAACGCGGGCACCTCGCTGGAATGGGATGGCGGGGCCGTCGCCACCATCGCCGACCCGAGCGCCCAGGAGCGACTGATCGCGCTGTTGCCGGAGGCCCTGATCGGGATCGTGGTCGCGCTGGCCGCCCTGCAGCTGCTGCGGGTCATCGACCAGATCAGCTGCGGCGCCGCGTTCGCGCCGGCCACGGTGCGCGTGCTGCGGCGGGTGGCACTCCTCATCGTCGCTGCGGCGCTCGTGATCCCGCTGGTCCAGGCGTTCGCCTCCGCCAAGATGACCTTCGCCGCGGTCGCGAACGACGTGCCGGGCTGGAGCTCGACGTTCCCACTCGCCTGGTTCGGGGCGGCCGCCCTCGTCGGTGCCATCGCGGAGGCGTTCGCCCAGGGCGTGCGGATGAGGCATGACGTCGAGGGGCTGGTCTGATGCCCGTCGAGGAGGAGCACCGCGTCGTCTGTCACCTCGACGAACTCCTTGCCGCACGCGGACTGACCCTCACCGCTCTCGCCGACCGGATCGGCGTGACGATCGTGAACCTCAGCGTCCTGAAGAACCAGCGCGCCCGCGCGATCCGCTTCTCCACGTTGACTGCCCTGTGCGACGCGCTCGACTGCCAGCCCGGGGACCTCTTCAGCGTCGCGGAGTGAGTCCCCACCGAATCGCTGCGCACGACAGGTGCCGACTACCCTCGCGTCCATGGTCTGGCAGTACCGTCCCGCACTCGACGGGCTGCGAACGGTGGCCGTGTACCTCGTCCTCTGCTTCCACGCGAAGCTCGGCTGGGCCGACGGCGGCTTCGTCGGCGTCGACCTCTTCTTCGTCCTCTCCGGCTTCCTGGTCGCCTCGCTCCTGCTCGAGGAGCGCTACACGACCGGCCGGATCGCGCTGGGCTCGTTCTTCGCCCGCCGGATGCGACGGCTGCTGCCCGCGGCGCTCGTCGTGGTGGTGGCGACCGCCCTCGTCTTCCTGCTCGTCGCACCGGTCACACGCCGCCTCGACTGGGTCGGCGACGCCCAGGCGTCCCTGCTGTACGTGGCCAACTGGCGCTTCCTGATCAGCGCGGACGAGTACTTCGCCGCCGACGTCACCACCTCGCCGTACCTCCACTTCTGGTCGCTCTCGGTCGAGGAGCAGTTCTACGTCGCGTTCCCGTTCGTGCTGCTCGGCCTGGTGGCGCTGAAGCGCTGGTGGCGCCCCGCGGTGGTCGTCGGCGTCGCCACCATCCTCGCCGCGTCGCTCGCCGCGCAGCTCTGGCGGGCGCAGGACGACGTGCTGCACGCCTACTACGGCACCGACGCGCGGCTCTACCAGCCGATGGCCGGCGTGCTGGCCGCCATCGCCTGGCGGCACCTCGCAACGCGCACGCGCGCCCTGCGCAGCGCGGGCTGGCCGATGTTCATCGGTCTCCTCGTCGTCGGCTCGAGCCTCCTCGACGTCTCCCAGAGCACGCGTGGGATGCTCGCGACGGTCTTCTCGGTCGGCCTCGTGCTCACGGTGATGACCCGGACGACTCCGTCGCTCGACCGGTTCCTCGCTGCCGCTCCCCTCGCCTATCTCGGCCGGATCTCCTACGGCACCTACCTCTGGCACTGGCCGGTGCTCCTGCTCGTCACCTCCGCGGTCGAGGCCCCGGCGTGGGCGGACGCCCTCCTCACCGCAGCCATCGCCACGGGGCTGGCCGCACTCTCGTTCGAGCTCCTCGAGCAGCCGATCCGCACGTCGGCGCGGCTCGCCGTCTCCGCCAGCCCGACGATCCTGGTCGGCCTCACCTGCTCCGTCCTCGCGGCGTACGCCGTCGTCCCCCGCGTCCTCGAGAACGACGTCCGGCCGGCCTTGGTCGCCGGCGCCACCGCTTCCCCCGGCGCCTCCGGCACCGCGATGCCCCGGGTCTCCCCCACCCGTACGCCGGACACGCGGAGGGCGGAGGTGCCCGCGCCGGGCGACCCCGTGCCGGAGATCGACTGGCGCGCGATCCACGACAGCCGCGGCGCCGAGACGGCGTACTGCACCCTCACGGACACGACGAGCTGCGTCGGCCACGTCGGCACCAGCGACCTGCGCGTGATGCTCGTCGGCGACAGCCACGCGCGCGTCCTCGCCCCCACCCTGCTCGCGATCGCCCGGCAGCGGAACTTCACGTTGACCTACAGCATGGTCCCCGGCTGCCCCTGGCAGGAGGGCGTGGTGGCGACCTCCTCGTCCGACGACGTCGTCGAACAGTGCCGCGAGGCGCGCGCGGCCTTTTACGGCGGTCTGCCGAAGAAGATGAAGATCGATGTCGTCATCCTCACCGAGATGCCACGCTCCAGCGATGCGTGGGACCAGCTCGTCTCGACCACGGGCAGCACCCAGGGCATCGACGAGCTGAACCTCACGACGATGACCTCGAGCCTGCGGAAGATCCGCCAGGCCGGCGCGAAGGCGCTCGTCATGGACGCGTGGATCCAGCAGTACGACGGGGTCGGCCCCCTCGACTGCCTCGCCGCAGCGAAGACCGTCGGCCAGTGCACCGTCGAGGCCCGCCCCGCGCCGCTCACCGACGCGATCGTCCGCACCCTGGCCATCGGCTCCGGCGGCGCGATCCGCAGGGTCGGCATCAACGACATCGTCTGCCCGACGTACCCCGCGTGCATGCCGGTCCTGGACGGCATCCCGGTGTGGCGCGACATGCAGCACTACTCGACCGAGGTGCTGCTCGACCACGTGACGGAGATCCGCGACCGGCTGCTGGGCACCGGACTGCTCCGCTAGCCGCCAGAGACGGGTCTCGACGCGCCAGAAGGCGGGTCTCGACGGGAGGGTCAGCGCCCGGTGAGCACCCGGCCCGGCGAGAAGCGCGTGGGCAGGGCCGGAGCTCCGCGGAGGTGGATGTTCTGCAGGAGCCCCACGGCGAGCATGCCGGCGAACAGCGAGGAGCCGCCGTACGACACGAACGGCAGGGGCACGCCGGTGACCGGCATGATCCCCATGCACATGCCGATGTTCTGGAAGGCCTGGAAGCCGAACCAGCACGCGATGCCGGCGGCGGCAGCGCGGCCGAAGACGTCCTGCGACTCACGCGAGATGACCAGGGCGCGCCAGACGACGAGGCAGAGCAGGGCGATCACGAAGCCGGCCCCGATCAGGCCGAGCTCCTCGCCCGCGACGGTGAAGATGAAGTCTGTCTGCTGCTCGGGCACGAAGCCGGAGCGGGTCTGCGAGCCGTCGAAGAGGCCCTGTCCCCACCAGCCGCCGTTGCCGACCGCCGTACGCGCCTGCTCGACGTTGTAGCCCGCTCCGCGGGGATCGAGGTCGGGGTTGAGGAAGGCGAGGAACCGGTCGACCTGGTAGGCCTTCAGGACGTGCAGCTGGACCGCGGCGACCGCGCCGACGACGGCACCGACGAGGAGGCCGGCCAGCCACTTGGCAGGCGCGCCGGCGACGGCGAGGACGCCGAAGACGGTGGCGCCGAGGACGAGGGTGGTGCCCATGTCGGGCTGCAGCAGGATCAGGCCCGCGGGCAGCCCGGCGATCAGCAGCATGCCGATCACCTCGCCGGTGCCGACCTGACGTCGCGAGCGGCCCTCGAAGCGCTCGGCGACGAAGAGCGCCATGCCGATGATGACGGCCAGCTTGGCGAACTCGGCGGGCTGGATCGACATGCCGGCCAGACGCACCCAGGACTTCGAGCCGTTGATCGTGGAGCCCATCACCAGGACGAGCACCAGGCCGACGAGCGAGCCGACGTACACGACGGGGGCGAGGATCCGGACCCAGCGGTGGTCGGTGGCCATGACCATGACCATGAGCACCAGGCCGATGGCGACGTTGACCAGCGTCTTGCGGAGGTACGCCGTCGGGTCGCCGCCGGTGAGCAGGTCACGCTCGCTGGTGGCCGACCAGACCAGCAGGGTGCCGAGGAGGGTCAGGACGAGGACGGAGCCCATCAGGATCCAGTCGAGACCGTGGCGGCCGAGGCCACCCTGGCGCGGTGCGTTCACTCCCGCTCCTCCTTCCGGACTGGCGGCAGGATCGCGCCGTCGGGCGAGAAGACCGGCAGGGCGTTGGTCTGGACGACCCCGGGGATCGCGGCCCGGGACGGCTGGTAGCCCTCCGGCGTCACGCCGTAGAGGGTGTCCCAGATGCGGCGGACCGCGACACCGTTGGCCGCGGCACCTGTGCCCGCCTGGCTGATCATGGAGACGACGACGTAGTCCTTGCTGTAGGTGCCGACCCAGCCGGTGGTCTGCTTGCCGTAGACCTCGGCCGTGCCGGTCTTGCCGTGGACCTTGACCTGGTCGTGCGGCCAGCCGGAGAAGGTGCCGGCGAGGGTGCCGGCGAGGGCCACGTTGTTCATCGCGTCGCGGACGTAGTCGAGGATCGCCTTCGGGATCTGCAGCTTGCCCTGGACCTGCGGCGCGATCCGCTTCACGAGCTTGCCGTCGGGGTCGACGACCGCCTTGCCGATCGTCGGGTGGAAGAGCGTGCCGCCGTTGGCGAGCGCGGCGTAGGCCCGGGCGAGCTGCAGCGGGGTGACGATCGTGTCCCCCTGGCCGATGACGAAGTTGGCGGCGTCACCCGCCCGGTAGGCGTAGCCCTCGGCGCAGAACTCGCGGGCGAAGAGCTTCACGAACGACGAGGCGTCGCCCGGGTTCTTCTCGATGCCGCAGTAGTAGTCCTTCATCGACTCGTAGTAGTCGCGCTTCCAGCGGCGATCGGCGATGCGCCCCGCTGCCTCGCCGGGGATGTCGATGCCGGTGGCCTTGCCGAAGCCGAACTGCTTCGCCTTCGAGACGAGGGGATCCTTCGCCTTGATGTTGGAGACGTCGCTGCCGTACTTGCGCCAGTACTCGTAGCCGATCCGGTAGAAGAAGGTGTTGCACGACACGGTGATCGCGGTCTTGAAGTCGATCATCCCGTAGCTGCCGGACTCGTAGTTGCGGAACTCGCGGTTGCCGACCCGGAACGACGAGGAGCAGTTGAGCCGGGTGTCGGTGCTGTAGCCGTTCATCAGCGCGGCAATCGTCATGAACGGCTTCCACGTCGAGCCCGGCGCGAACTGGCCCTGCATCGCGCGGGAGAGGAGTGGCGTGCCGGCCTTCTCGGAGTAGAGCCGCTTCAGCTGCTTCTGGGTGATGCCACCGACCCAGATGCCCGGGTCGTAGGTGGGCTCGCTGGCCATCGCCACGACGCGGCCGGTCTTGGCGTCGAGGACGACGATCGCGCCCGAGTCGGCCTTGTAGCGCTGGCCGTTGCGGTCGGTGCGCTGGCGCGCCGCCAGGACCGCCTCGTGGAGCGCGTCCTCGACCACGCCCTGCACCTTGGCGTCGATCGAGGTGACCAGCGTGTCGCCGGGGCGGGCCTCGTCGACGCCGGACTCCCCCAGCACCTGGCCGCGGGAGTCGACCGCGACGTGCTGGTAGCCGGGCATGCCGCGCAGGTACGCGTCGTACTCCTTCTCGACGCCGGCGCGGCCGACCTGGGAGGCACCGTTGACGGAGAGGTCGGCGTCCTTCTCCGCGATCGAGAGCTCGTCCTCGGTGACCGGGCTGAGGTAGCCGAGGACGTGCGCCGCGTCGACCGCGAACGGCCGCGGGTAGGCCCGCACCGACTGCTCCTGGACCACGACGGCCGGGTAGTCCTCGGCCTGCTCGCGGATCAGCTGGGCGGTCTTCTGTGCGACGTCGTCGTCGACGGGGACCGGCTGGAAGGGCGAGCCGTTCCAGCAGGTGCCGGCGACCGCGCCCTCGGTGCCGCAGTTGAGCAGCCGGGCCCGGATCGCCGCCGGCTTGCGGTGCAGCGCCCGGGCGACCCGGTCGACGAGGAGCCCCTGCTCGTCTTCGGACATCCGCGCCAGCGTCGTGCGGTCAATGGAGACCACCCACGAGCTGCGGTTGGCCACGAGCGGCCGGCCCTGCGTGTCGACGATCAGGCCCCGGTCGGGCTGGACGACGACCTCACGCACCGACTGGTTGGCGGCCTTGGCCCGGTAGTCGTCGCCGGTCGCCACCTGGAGATACCAGAGGCGGACCAGGAGGGTCGCGAAGAGCGAGAGGACGAGGGCCTGCAGCACGACGAGCCGCATGCGGCTGCGCTGCGTGGCGGCGGAGGTCGGGCGGTACATCATGCGAAGGAGACCCGGGCCGGCTCGGTACGGCGGAAGAGCAGCATCATCGGCGGCACCAGCACGGGCGTCAGCAGGACATCCCAGACCAGCGCCACCAGGATCACCTGGAGCATGTCGGGCACACTGACGACCGGGTCGCTGAGCAGCAGGCCGCTCAGTGCGAAGATCGAGGTGCCGAGGAACGACGCGGCAGCCGCCGCCGCCACGACCATGACGGGCTCGGGACGGGCCCCCTGGCCCTGGCCGACCGGGCGCAGCCGGCCGACGACGTAGCCCACCACGACCAGCGCCAGCGCCCAGCGGCCGGCGTAGTGATCGGCCGGCGGGGCGAGGTCGAGGAGCAGACCACCGGTGAAACCGAGGACCGCGGCGAACTGCGATCCGCGGGTCAGACCAGCCGCCACCACGACGAGCAGCGCGAGGTCCGGCACGACGCCGTGCCACGCGAGGTGCGGGAAGAAGGTCACCTGGAGCACGACGGCGACCAGGAGCAGCAGCAGGGCCAGGAACCCACGGACCAGGCTCATCGGCCTTCCTCCTTCGCGGCCGACGCACCCGGCTTGACCAGGCCGCGGTCGGACCGCGTGCCCGACGGAACGGCGACGCCGACCAGGTCGAGTGCGGTGAAGTCCACGAACGGCCGGATCTCCACGCGGCGCGAGGTCTCGCGCGGGCTGGAGTAGACGGCGGTGACCTTGCCGATCGGCACACCCGCGATGTACGGCGCGCCGTCCTCGCTGCCGAACGTCACCGCGGTGTCGCCCTCGTTGGCGACGAAGGCACTGTCGAGGAGCTTCAGGTCGAGGGTCGCGTCACCGGAGAGCTCGCCACGTCCCTGGAGGAAGCCGACCTCCATGCTCGAGCCGAGGCGGCCGCCGACCACCGAGTCGCGGTCGAGGAGCAGGAGGACGGTGGCGGTCGTGCGGGTGGCCGCGATGACGCGTCCCACGAGGCCTTCGTTGTTGAGCACCGTCAGGTCGGCATGGACGCCCGAGGAGGTGCCGGCGTCGATGGTGACCGTCTGCGAGAAGGCCTGGGCCGGGCCGTGGCCGATGACGTGCGCGGGGACCAGCGTGTGGCGCACCGTGCTCGCGGTCGCGGCCAGGCCGTCGTACTCCGCCAGCCGGTTGCGGTCGAGCGCGGTGGTGGCGACCTGCTGCTCGAGCTGGGAGTTCTCCGCCTCGAGCTCGGCGACGCGGTCCTCGAGGCTGCTGCGCGTGCGGAACCACTGCGGGACCGCCTAGAACGGCGCGACCACCCCGTCGGCCGCCTGCTCGGCGGGGCCGACGAGCTCGCCGATCGCGCGGCGTGCCGGGTCGAGCGCACCACCGACGTGGTCGAGGGTGATCAGGGTGGCGCAGGCGAGGACCAGGGCCACGACGGTCGAACGGGTCGAGCGGTCGACGGGCTCGAGCCGGTCGAGGCCGCGCCAGCGCTTCTCGCGCATCGCCATCAGTACCGCCGGGGGCCGGAGACGAGGACCTGCTGGAGCGCCTCGAACTCCTCGACGCACTTGCCGGCACCGAGGGCGACCGAGGTGAGCGGGTCCTCGGCGACGTGGACCGGCATGCCGGTCTCGTGCCGGATCCGCTCGTCGAGGCCGCGAAGCAGGGCACCGCCACCGGTCAGCACGATGCCACGGTCCATGATGTCGCCAGCCAGCTCGGGCGGGGTCTGGTCGAGGGTGGTGCGGACGGCGTCGACGATCGCGTGCAGCGGCTCCTCGAGCGCCTGGCGGAGCTCGGCACTGGAGATGACGACGGTGCGGGGCAGGCCGGAGACCATGTCGCGGCCGCGGATCTCGGCCTCGGGCTCCTTGCTCAGCGGGAACGCCGACCCGAGCGTCATCTTCATCTCCTCGGCGGTGCGCTCCCCCAGCATCAGGGAGTGCTCCTTCTTCATCCACGCGATGATCGCCTGGTCGAGGTCGTCGCCGGCCGTGCGCACCGAGATCGAGGTGACGATGCCGCCGAGGGAGATCACCGCGACCTCCGTCGTGCCGCCGCCGACGTCGACGACCATGTTGCCGGTCGCCTCGTGGACCGGCAGCCCGGCCCCGATCGCAGCCGCCATCGGCTCCTCGACGATGTAGACCCGGCGGGCACCGGCCTGGTAGCCGGCCTCCTTGACCGCGCGCTGCTCGACGGCGGTGATGCCGGACGGGACACAGACCACCAGCCGTGGCTTGGCGAAGTAGCGGCGGCGGTGGACCTGCTGGATGAAGAAGCGGAGCATCTGCTCGGTCGCGTCGAAGTCGGCGATGACGCCGTCCTTGAGCGGACGGAGGGCGGTGATGTTGTCGGGGGTGCGACCCACCATGCGCTTGGCCTCGTGGCCGACCGCGATGACCTCACCGGTCGTCTCGTTGAGGGCGACCACGGACGGCTCGTCGAGCATGATGCCCTTGCCGCGGACATAGACCAGCGTGTTGGCCGTACCGAGATCGACGGCCATGTCACGTCCGATGAAGCTGTTCGCCATGCCTGCAGTGCCTCTGGTCGAGTGGTGGGGAAGGTGAGCCCGCCCAGAAAGCTGGCTGTCAGCGACCTGGCTGACCTGGACTGCCCCGGCGTACTCGCGAACGAGGTTAAGGAGCCGAACCGGGCGAAACCGGGAGGCTCGCCGCACACGCGGCCCACATCACCCGAACGGGCCATGCCGACCCTCGCCCTGGAACGACGGAGGGGCCCACCGCTGCGCGCGGTGAGCCCCTCCGGGTCTGCCTGTCGGACTACTTCCGCGTGCTCAGGAGGGCGCGGAGGACGATCGGCCCGGTCGTCGACCCCGAGCGGATCCGGATCGTGTAGTCGGAGCCGGTGGTCAGCCCCTTGGTCGACAGGTTGTAGATGTACTTGCCGTCGGCGACCCGCATCTGCGTGCCGGAGTCGGCGCTGGAGACGCTCTCGGTGACCGCAGCGTTCGAGTCGTCCACCGTGACGTCGTCGGTCACGTTGCCCTTGATCAGCTGGATCGACAGCGGCGTGCTGGTGGCCGGCAGTCCGGTGCAGCTGCTCACGGCCAGGACCTTGACCGGCACCACGTTGCCGTACTTGGCCACGTTGCGGACGTCATCGCGAATCGGCGCCTGGAACGACACGGCGTACACGTCGAGGTCGGCAGCGGAGCCGGCCGCGTCACTCGTGGTGCTGCCACCGTCCTCATCACTGACCGTCGCCCTGGCCGTGACCGTGTGGCAGCCGGGGGCGAGCACCGTCGAACCGCTCATCGAGGTTCCCGTGACCGTGCCGGCGACGGAGTTCCCGTCGACGGTGAACGAGCCCTGGTAGGTGTCGTGGGCACCGGCCGGGTCGCTGAAGGTCGTCGACAGGCTGAGTACGCCGGAGAACGGGTTGAGGGTCAGGGTCGGCGCCGCCACCGCAGGGGCGACGTTGCCGACCGTCACCGGCACCGATGCGCTGTCGGAGCGTGCGTCGGCCTCGCCGCCCGTCGTTCCGGCGTCGGTCACGGTGATCACGGCCTGGTGGACGTCGTCGGCCGCACCGGACTCGTCATCGGTGTAGGTGTGCGTGCCGGTCACGCTGTTTCCGGTGACGGTGCCTGCGCTCGCCGATCCGTCTCCCCAGGCGATGCTGGCCGTGTAGGTCTCGCCCTCAGCGCCGTCCACGTCGGTGAACGTCGCGCTGATCGAGACCGGCGTGCCCTCCACCGTACTGGCGGCGGGCCCCGCCGTGACGACGGGCGCATCGTTGACGGCGGTGACGGTCACGGTGACCGTCGCTGTGTCGCACCCTGCCGAGCTCGCCGGCGTCGTCGCGTGGTCGTCGCAGACGGTGTAGGTGAACGAGTCGAAGCCGGCGTAGTCGGCGTCCGGCGTGTAGGTGACCGTCCCGTCACCGTTGTCCACCACGGTCCCGTGGTCGCCGTCCGTCACGCTCGAGACGGAGAGTGCGTCGCCCTCGACGTCGGAGTCGCCGACGAGGACGTCGACGCTGCCGGAGCTGTCCTCGGCAACGGTCAGCGTCTCGTCGTCCGCGACCGGGGCGTCGTTGACCGGCGTCACGGTCAACGCGACGGTGGCGACACCGGAGTCCACGGCCCCGTCGTTCGCCCGGTAGGTGAACGAGTCTGCGCCGAAGTAGTCGGCGTCGGGCGTGTAGACGAACGACCCGTCCGCGGCGAGCGCCACCTCGCCGTGCGCGGCGTCGGTGACGAGCGCGGCAGTGAGGCTGTCACCGTCGACGTCGCCGTCGTTCGCCAGTAGGCCGCCGGACGCCGGCACCGTGAGCGGAGTGTCCTCGGCCGTGGTGTGGCCGTCATCCTGGGCGACCGGGGCGTCGTTGACGTTCGAGACGGTCACCGAGACCGTCGCCGAGTCCGTGCCGCCGGCCCCGTCGCTCACGCTGTAGGTGAAGGAGTCGGTGCCGAACCAGTCCGCGTCGGGCGTGTAGGTGACCGAGTCCCCGTCGTACGTCGTCGTGCCGTGCGTGCCGTCCGAGGCGCCGGTCACGGAGAGGGACGAGCCCTCGGGGTCGCTGTCGTTGTCGAGGACCTCGACGTCGACCGCGAGCTCCTCGTCGGTGGAGGCGCTGTCGTCGAGCGCCACAGGTGCGTCGTTGACCGGGGTCACCGTCAGCGTCACGGTGGTCGCGGCAGAGAGCAGTCCGGCGCCGTCCTTGGCCTTGTAGGTGAAGGAGTCGGGCCCGCTGTAGTCCGCGGCCGGCGTGTAGGTGAAGGAGCCGTCTGCGGCCAGCGCGACCGTGCCGTGTGCAGGGTCGGTGACCTTCTCGGCAGTCAGGGCGTCGCCCTGCGGGTCGGTGTCATTGCCGAGGACGCCGGGGGCCGCGACGGCCTTCGGGGTGTCCTCGGCGGTCGTGTAGTCATCCGCGACACCCGTCGGTGCCGTGTTCGTGACCGGGAGCTTGATCGGGATGCTGACCTGGTTGGCGTAACCGCCGCCGCCAGCCGGGGTCGAGACCACGCTGACCGTCGCGGTGCCCTCCTGCGCGTTCGCCGCGGCGGTGAAGGCGACCGCGACGCCGCTGCCACCACAGGCGGTGATGCTGATCTGTGCCGGGCTGGCCGTGACGCCCGGAGGCGTCAGGACGTCGAGCACCAGCGGTGCCTCGCCACTGTCCCAGTTGCAACCCGGGTCGGTCGTCGTGCCGTCGGCGTTGTTGCCGATGACCCGGATGTTGGCCGTGACCCCCGTGGCTGAGCCCGGGACGAGGGTGATCGCCTGGTTGTCCGCCTCGAGGACGTCGTCCTGGATGTTGTCGGCGAACGCCTGGGGCGCGAGCCCCAACGCCGTCGTGGCGAGCGCGCCGGCAACGGCGGCGCGAAGTGAGGGACGCATGGTGGGATCTCCAGATCAGAGCCAGTCGGGTGACGCGCGGCCCGAGCATCGGGCGGCCCGGCCGAACCGGTCACGCCCCCACGCCTGCACCACGCTAGGGCCCGATCTGGCGCCCCACCTCGCGAAGCGCCCATGATGGGTGACTCGTCACCGGAGATGACCCGGAGTGATCACGCAGGACTCTGGGGTCCGCGTCCACAGCGTTCTGGGGTGCCCTGCGGGTGCCCCGCAGGGCACCCCCGCCGGCGGTCAGAGACGGGGGAACCAGATCCCGATCTCACGCGCAGCCGACTCCTCGGAGTCCGAGCCGTGGACGATGTTCTGCTGGACCTTGAGGCCCCAGTCGCGACCGAGGTCTCCGCGGATCGTGCCGGGGGCGGCAGCGGTCGGGTCCGTCGCGCCGGCGAGGGACCGGAAGCCCTCGATGACGCGCTCGCCCTCGAAGACCGCGGCGGTGACCGGGCCCGAGAGCATGAACTCGACCAGCGGCTCGTAGAACGGCTTGCCCTCGTGCTCGGCGTAGTGCTCGGCGAGCATCTCGGGGGTGGCCTGCTTCAGCTCGAGGGCGACGAGCTGGTAGCCCTTCGCCTCGATCCGGCGGAGGACCTCCCCGGAGAGACCACGGCGGACGCCGTCGGGCTTGACGAGGACGAGGGTGCGCTGGGTCATGCGTCAGACCCTAGCGAACGCTGCCGGTCGCCGGTCTGCGCGGCCTGCTCGGCGTCCCAGGCCGCCCAGGCCTCGGCCTTCTCCCGCTCGATCTTGCCGCCGAGCCAGTACGCCGTGCCCCAGAGCAGCGCGAAGAGTCCACCGACCACGAACATCATCGGGACGATGAACCCAAGCCCGATCGCCAGGCCCTGCACGACGTGACCGGCCGGGTAGCCGAACGGTCGCTTGAGCAGGCCGGCCAGCAGGAAGCAGACGACCAGGAATCCCAGGCCCACCGTCAGGGCGAGCCACGTCGCCATGTCGGTGAGCGTCAGCAGGACGGGGGTGACGAGGCCGAAGGAGATCGCCTCGAGGGTCAGGATCGCGGCACACATGCCACGGCGGGCGCCGGTGATCTTGCGGTTGCCGTGTCCATCGACGTCACCGGAGGCGGCGTCGGCGGCGCTGCCGAGGACGCCGTCCAGCGGCCCGGGGTTGTTCTCGCTCATGCCTCGTCCTCCCAGCTGTCGGTGTCGACCAGCTTCGACTCCCGCATGGCGATGCGCTCCGCGGTCCGTGCGGCGGCGCGGTCGATCGAATCCTCCTGGTGCACCAGCAGCGCGCGCGCCTCGCCCACGGTCACGACCGATCCGGTGACGAGCACACCGCCGGCACCGATCGACTCGCCGAACGCCGCACCGGCTTCGGCGAGCGCGGCGGCGCGGTCGAGCGCGTCGGCCAGCGACGGCTCGACGGTGACCCGCTCCTCACCGAAGACCGAGACGGCGAGCCGGCCCAGGTCGGCTGCGGACATCGAGCGCGGCTGGGAGTTCTGCGTGCAGATCAGGTGGTTGAGGTGCGGCTCGAACGCGTCGAGGACACCCTCGACGTCCTTGTCGCCCATCACCCCGATCACGCCGATGAGCGGCTCGAAGGCGAAGGAGTCGGTCAGGGCCGCGGCCGACGCCGTCGCACCGTGCGGGTTGTGCGCCGCGTCGAGCACGATCGTCGGCGAGCGGCGCACGACCTCGAGCCGGCCCGGGCTGCTGGCCAGCGCGAACGCCTCGCGGACGACGTCGTCGGCGAGCGCACCCTCACCGAGGAACGCCTCCACCGCGGCCAGCGCGACGGCGGCGTTCTGCGCCTGGTGCGCGCCGTAGAGCGGCAGGAAGAGGTCGTCGTACCGGGCGCGGAGTCCCTGGATAGACAGGTGCTGGCCGCCCACAGCGGGCACCCGTGACACGACGCCGAACTCCATGCCCTCACGGGCGACGGTGGCACCGACCTGCGCCGCGCGCTCGAGGAGCACCGCGGCGACGTCCGCCGCCTGCTGAGCGAGCACGACGGTCGCGCCGGGCTTGATGATCCCGGCCTTCTCGCGGGCGATCTCGACGGGAGTGTCGCCGAGGTACTGCGCGTGGTCCATCGCCACCGGCAACACCACGGCGACCTTCGCGTCGACCACGTTGGTGGCGTCCCACGTGCCGCCCATGCCGACCTCGACCACGGCGGCGTCGACCGGGGCGTCGGCGAACGCGGCGTACGCCATGGCGACCACGGACTCGAAGAAGCTCATCGGGTGCGGCTGGGTCGCGTCGATGACGTGGAGATAGGGCGCGACGTCGTTGAACGTCGCCACGAAGGCCTCGTCGCTGAGCGGCTCGCCGTCGATGCTGATCCGCTCGCTCATCTTCTCCACGTGCGGGCTCGTGAAGCGGCCGGTACGGAGGTTGAGCGTGCGCAGCAGGGTGTCGATCATCCGCGAGGTCGACGTCTTGCCGTTGGTGCCGGTCAGGTGGATCACCGGGTAGGTGTCCTGCGGCCGGCCGAGGAGCTCGGTGAAGGCGAGGATCCGGTCGAGGCTCGGCTCCAGCCGGGTCTCGGGCCAGCGGGACAGCAGCGCGTCCTCGGCCTCCTGGAAGGTCTGGGCGGGGCGGCCTTCGGCCACGGGGAAGCCATCCGGAATGTCAGTCATCGCGCACCGAGTCTACGGAGCGTTCACCGATCCGCCCCCGCGTGCCCGCGCACGCCTCTACGATCCGGGTGAAACGGGCGGACAGGGGGTCTGCCCGCCGCCCCTGGAGCATCCTGTGAAGCACACCACCAGAGCCCTTCTCGCGCTCGCTCTCCTCGTCGGCTTCTACGTCTTCGCACTCGCCATCGTCCTGGGGCTGGTGTGGGGCGCTGTGGCGCTGACGAAGGCTGGTGTCAGCGGCTACGCGCTCGGCAAGCTGTGGATCTTCGCGCTCGTGATCGGGTACGTCGTCATCCGCGCCCTCTTCGGACGGCGCAAGAAGGCGAAGGGCGAGCCCCCGGGGATGCTCCTGACCGAGACCGCGCAGCCGGCCCTGTGGTCGGAGGTCCGAGCGATCGCCGACTTCGCGGGCACGCGCGCTCCGGACGAGATCCGGCTCGTCCCCGAGGTCAACGCCGCCGTGTCCGAGGAGGCGAAGTGGCTCGGCCTGATCAGCGGCACACGCCGGATGTACCTCGGCGTTCCGCTCCTCCTCGGCCTCTCCCGCGACCAGCTGCGCTCGGTCCTCGCCCACGAGCTGGGCCACTACAGCGGCAAGCACACCGCGCTGGGTGCCATCACCTACCGCGGCCAGGAAGCGATCGCACGCGTGCTCACCGGCCTGGGTGACTCGTGGACCGCGAAGCTCTTCTCCCTCTATGCGCGCCTGTACTACGCGGTCTCCCACACGGTCAGCCGCCGGCAGGAGCTGGAGGCCGACCGCCTCAGCGCTGCGCTCGTCGGCTCCGACATCGCCGCCGGCGCGCTCCGCGAGCTTCGTCCGATCGACAGCGCCTGGGGCTTCTACCTCGACGCGTACGCCGACCTCGGCAGCGCGGTCGGCCACCGACCGACCGACCTCTACGAGGGCTTCGCTGCCTTCCTGGCCAGCCCGACCCGTCAGGAGCAGCTGGCCGAAGTCCGCGCGGACGCCTCCGAGGGCCCGCGGAGCGTGTTCGACTCACACCCGCCGACCAGCGAGCGCGTGCGCCAGCTCCAGGCCATCGGGCAACCCTCCGCCGCCGACACCTCCGGTCCGGCCATCTCCCTGATGGCGCCCGGCACCCTCGTGCTCGCCCAGGATGCGCTCTGGGAGGGCGACCGGCGGGCGGCCGCGCCCCTCGAGGCGATCGTGCCACTCGTTGGCGCTGACACCGTCCACCACAATGCCCGCGTCATCCGGGCGCAGCTGCAGGCAGCCGGCGCATCGCCGGACCTCGCAGGTGCACTCGCCATCTTCCGCGAGGGCCGCGCCGCTGACCTGATCCGGCCGCTCCACCCGGACGGCGACGACGACGCCCTGCGCAACGCCGCCGGCCGACTGACGGGCGACCTCGCCGCCAGCCAGCTCGTCACGGCCGAGCGAGCCGGCCACCGGCTCAACTGGGACGGCGACTGGCGTTTTGCCGATGCTGCCGACGTCGAGGTGAACCCGTGGCAACCGGCGATCGCTGCGGCCAACGACCCCACCGCGGTGCCGGCGTTCACGGAGTGGCTGGCCGTCCGCGGCGTCGACCTCGAGGCGCCGGCCGACCTCGAGGTGACGCTGCCCGGACGCGACCTTCCTCCCGCGGATGAGCTGCTCGCGGCGTGCGCCCCGGTCGGTGGGCGCTACCGCACGCTGGTCGTCCTGGGCGAGGGCGTCGCGGTCCGCAAGGCAGGCGTCGCCGACCGGATCGCCGTCGGCAAGACGGCGGTCGTCGGCAACGCCGGCAAGGCGCTGATCAAGCAGGCACTCAAGGAGGGGGTGGACGGGCTGCTCGCCTCGCCCCACACGACGCTGCTCCGCTGGGACGAGATCACCGCAGCGACGTACCGGGAGAAGATGCTGGACCGCGGCGTCCTCACGTTTACCGGTGCCGGCGGCGAGCACACCGTCAAGTTCATCGTGGAGACCGAGCAGGTCGGCGACCCGGTCGCCGCGATCGAGCACTTCCTCGGGGACCGTTTCAGCCGTCGGTGAGGCGGACCGTCCGCGACGTCAGTCGCGGACGGAGTCGAGGACGGCGAGCTGCGCGTCCAGGGTGACGTCCCAGTCCCGGCCCTGCGCGTCCCGCACCTCGACCTCCCACGCGGTGCCGGCGTCGTCGGAGCGGTCCACGTCGACGGCCTTGCCGCCAGGGACGGCGCCCGCGGCCGCAGCACCGACGCGCTGGCGCTCCTCGGCGGTCACGGGCTGCTCGTCGGCCTCCCGGGAGCCTTCCGCGCCGTCGTTCGCTACGTCCGCGCGGTCGTCGTAACGGCCGTCGTCGCGGTCGTCGTAACGGTCGTCGTCCCGGTCGTCCTCGGCCGCGACGACCACCTGGAACGCCTCATCGAGGACGACGTCCCAGGCCGTGCCCTCGGTGTCGACGACCTCGAGCTCGTAGTGGCGGTTGCCGCCGTCGTCGTCGACCTCCGCCTCGAGCACCCGGCCGCCGCCGACCTCGGCCAGCGCAGCCTCCTCGGCGCGCTGGCCCTGGCTGCCGGTGAGCCGCTCGTCGTTCTCGGTGACGGCCCAGGCGACACCGCCGCCGATGCCGAGCACGGCGACTGCGGCGATGGTCGGGACGATGATGCGCTTGCGAGGGATCTGGATGCCCATGGACTCACTCCGTTCGGTGTCCCGGGCGCTTCACCCGGGGTGGTGGCACCACCGTGCCGGGACATCGCTGAAGGAGGCCTGAAGTCGTCTGAAGGCGCGTTCAGGAACGCTCAGGAGCCGGCGGAAGCTCCACGCGGAACCGCGCGCCGCCTGCCACCGGGCTCTCGACCGACGCCGTGCCGCCGTGAGCGGTCGCCACCTCACGGACGATGGCGAGCCCGAGGCCGGAGCCACCCGCGTCCCGGGTGCGGGCCTCGTCGAGCCGGACGAACCGGTGGAAGACCTTCTCGCGGTCAGCCTCCGCCACGCCGGACCCGTCGTCGTCCACGAGGAGCTCGACCCGTTCGCCCGCCCGCAGGGAGAAGGCGACGCGGGTGCGCGCATGTCGTACGGCGTTGTCGGCGAGGTTGCGCACCACCTGCGCGAGGGCGGCGGCGTCACCCACGACCCGGGCCGCCTCTACGTTGCGACTCTCCACCTCGAGGTCGGCACGGAGCCGGCGCAGGCGGGACGCCTCGGCGAGCACGACGTCGTCGAGGTCCACCTCGGTACGCCGTGCCCCGCCCTCCGCGGTGCGGGTGAGGACCAGCATCTGGTCGACGAGGATCTGCATCCGCGCGGTCTCGTCGAGCACGGCTGTCACCAGGTCGTCGGGCGCGACAGCAGCGGGATGGGCCCGGGCGACCTCGGCCGTCTGGCGCAGGCCGGCCAGGGGCGAGCGCAGCTCGTGGGAGGTGTCGGAGACGAACTGCCGCTGCCGGACGGCCGACTCCTCGAGCCGGTCGAGCATCGCGTTCATGGTCTGTGCGAGCCGGGCGATCTCATCACGGGACGGCGGCACCGGCACGCGCTGGTGCAGCCCCGCCGCGCTGATGCCGGCCACCTCGGACCGGATCCGCTCCACCGGACGCAGCGCCCGCCCCACGACCACCCAGGTGGTGCCGGCGACGAAGAGCACCGCCAGCGGGACCCCCACTGCGAGCACGGGGAGCAGCGCATCCAGGGAGTCCTCCGCGTCCTCGAGCGACGAGGCGACCGTGACGAGGTACCGCTGGCCGTCCGGCCCTTCCGCGATCTCGACCTCCACGGTGTACCGGTCCTCGTCGAGGGTGGTGCGCCCGCCCGTGCGAGGAAGGTCGAGGCCTCCCGTGCCGGCAGCCGCCACGACCGCACCCCCGACGTCGACGACCTGCCAGGCGAGGTCGCTGACGTCGTCGTCCTCCGGGTCCTCGTCCACCGCCGGCAGGGCCCGCGCACCGGCCGTGCCGATGGTGCTCGCCAGGGACTCTGCGCGGCTCTCCGCCGCCGACTCGGCGGCGTTCGCGAGGGAGGTGTAGAGCCCGAGGCAGAGCACGACGCCACCGGCAGCGAAGGCGACGAGGGCGACCAGGCCGGCCGCACAGGTCGCACGCAGCCGCACGCCTCCGCGGAACCCGGCGTGCTCGCGCCGGCTCGTCACCTCGTCCAGGGAGGCCACCACCTCAGCCCCCGTCGCTGGCGAGCCGGTAGCCGGCGCCGCGCACGGTCTGGATCGCCTCCCGGCCGAAGGGCCGGTCGAGCTTGTTGCGGAGGTGCCTCACGTAGACCTCGACGATGTTGGGGTCGCCGTCGAAGTCGTCGTCCCAGACCGAGTCCAGCACCTGCCGCTTCGAGACCACGTCGCCCTTGTGCCGCAGGAAGAACCCGAGCAGCGACATCTCCCGCGACGTGAGGGAGAGCTCGGTGTCACCACGCCAGGCGCGGCGCTGGGCGGGGTCGAGCCGCAGGTCACCGGCCTCCAGGACGGTGGGGCGCTCCCGCGCGCCGCGCCGCGCCACCGCTCGCAGGCGCGCGACGAGCACCGCGAAGGAGAACGGCTTGGTCAGGTAGTCGTCTGCTCCGGTGTCGAGGCCCTCGACCTGGTCCCACTCACCGTCCTTGGCCGTGAGCATGAGGATCGGGGTCCAGTTCTCCTCCGCCCGCAGGGTCTCGCAGACCCTGTAGCCGTTGACACCGGGGAGCATCAGGTCGAGCACGATCGCGTCGTAGGCGTTCTCGCGCGCCAGCCACAGGCCGTCGGTGCCGTCGTGGGCCACGTCGACGGCCATCCCCTCGGCCTCCAGACCGAGCTTCAGTGAACGCGCCAGACGACGCTCGTCATCGACCACCAGCACCCGCATGGCGTCATCGTGCCCGACCCCACCTGAACGCCCCCTGAATCATGCCGTCCTCACGTCAGGACGAAGTTCGCCATGTCCACCAGCGGCTCGTAGCCGATCCGGGCATAGAGCGCGTTGCTGATCGGGTTCGCGAGGTCGGTGAAGAGGCACGGGACGTCGCCGGCCTCGAGCACCCGTTCGGTGAGCGCAGCGACCGTCGCTCCGGCGTACCCGTGACCGCGGTGCTCCTGCGGCGTGTAGACCGGTCCGATCCGGGCCACGCCGAAGCTCGGCGGGTTGAGGGCGGTCAGATGGGTGGGCTCGCCGTCGACCTCCCACAGCCAGATCTGGCCGTCCTCGAGTCGGCTCCGCATCTCCTCCGGCCGCGGGACCTCGCCCGCGTGGCTGCCTGCCGGCCGGCCTGCTTGCGCGTCCGCCTCGGCGAGGAACGCCGCGAACCACCGCCGCGCGAGCCCCAACTCGGCGAGGGTCGCCTGGCGGAGGCGACCCTCCGGCTCCCTCGGTCGTACGACGCGCGGCGCCTGGTGCAGCCGCGACTGCACGGCGACCTCGACCCGCTGGCCGGTCAACCGCGCGAGCTCATCAGCACAGACCCGTGTGGCGGGCAGAGCACCGTTGAGCGCCAGCACCTCCTCGCCACGTTCGACGAGGGCCCGGGCCAGGGCGACCGCCGCCTGGTCGGGCATGGGGAGGAGGAAGAGCGGTCGTGGCGTGAAGGGGGCGCTGCGCATGCCCGCGCCGACGACCTCCGGACCGTCCCGCACCACCAGCCACCAGTCGTCAGCTGGCAGGGCGAGGCCCGACCGGACTGCGGCGAGCCCTCGCTGCGCCATCGTCGCCACGACCGTCCCGATCACCGGCTCGCGGGAGAGCCACTCCCCCGCGGTATCGAGGAAGGCGGAGGGCGAGGTGAGGAAGTCGAGTCGTACGCCGCGGTCGGTGGTCACGCCCTGCACCTTTGCACCCCGTCCCACCTGCGCCAACCCGTTTTCGCAGGCCAGCGCCGCCGCCGTAAACTCCCGCGCATGACTGAGACTCCCCAGAACGCCGCCCCCGAGACGACTGAGGACGCCGTCGTCGGCGCCAGCAGCGTCATCGCGGTACCGGAGAAGCCGGCGCTGGAGGGCCTCGAGGCGAAGTGGGCCGCGCAGTGGAAGGCCGACGACACCTACAAGTTCGACCGGTCGCAGCCGCGCGAGAACGTCTACTCCATCGATACCCCGCCGCCGACCGTCTCCGGCTCGCTCCACGTCGGCCACGTCTTCTCCTACACCCACACCGACGTCATCGCCCGCTTCCAGCGGATGACCGGCAAGAGCGTCTTCTACCCGATGGGCTGGGACGACAACGGCCTGCCGACCGAGCGGCGCGTGCAGAACTACTTCGGCGTCCGCTGCGACCCGTCGCTCCCCTACGACGCCGACTTCCAGCCGCCGGCCAAGCCCGACCCGAAGAAGCAGATCCCGGTCTCGCGCCCCAACTTCATCGAGCTCTGCGAGCAGCTCGTCGAGGAGGACGAGAAGGTCTTCGAGTCGCTGTGGCGCACCCTCGGCCTCTCCGTCGACTGGAACGAGACCTACACGACCATCGGCCAGAAGGCCCAGGCGGTCTCCCAGAAGGCGTTCCTGCGCAACTTCGCCCGTGGCGAGGCCTACCTGCAGGAGGCGCCGACGCTGTGGGACGTCACCTTCCAGACCGCCGTCGCCCAGGCCGAGCTCGAGTCCCGCGAGTACGCCGGTGCGTACCACCGGGTGGCCTTCCACGCGCCCGACGGTTCCCCTCTCTTCATCGAGACGACCCGCCCCGAGCTGATCGTCTCCTGCGTCGCGCTGATCGCCCACCCCGACGACGAGCGCTACCAGCACCTCTTCGGCACCACCGCCACCTCGCCGGTCTTCGGCGTCGAGGTCCCTGTCCTCGCCCACGAGGCCGCCGAGCCCGACAAGGGTTCCGGGCTGGTCATGTGCTGCACCTTCGGTGACCTCACCGACGTCACCTGGTGGCGTGAGCTGCAGCTCCCGGTGCGCACGGTCATCGGCCGCGACGGGCGCCTGCTGCGCGAGACCCCGGAGTGGCTGTCCGGAGACGGCGCTTCCCGTTACGAGGAGCTCGCCGGCAAGACGACGTTCTCCGCACGCGAGCAGATGGTCGCCTTCCTGCGGGAGACGGGCGACCTCGACGGCGACCCGAAGCCGACCCAGCGCATGACGAACTTCTACGAGAAGGGCGACAAGCCGCTCGAGATCGTCGCCACGCGCCAGTGGTACGTGAAGAACGGCGGGCGCGACGCCGACCTGCGCGACGCCCTCGTCGAGGATGGCAAGCAGATCGACTGGCACCCGGCCCACATGCAGCACCGCTACGACAACTGGGTCGGCGGCCTCAACGGTGACTGGCTGATCTCGCGCCAGCGCTTCTTCGGCATCCCGTTCCCGGTCTGGTACTCCCTCGACGCCGAGGGCGAGCCGGACTACGCGAACCCGATCGTGCCGACGGAGTCTGAGCTTCCGGTCGACCCCTCGACCGATGCGCCCTCCGGTTTCGAGGCGGCACAGCGCGGCAAGCCCGGTGGCTTCATCGGCGACCCCGACGTCATGGACACCTGGGCCACGTCCTCGCTCACCCCGCAGATCGCCGGTGGCTGGGAGACCGACCCCGCCCTGTGGGCAGCGGTCTACCCGATGGACCTCTGCACCCAGGGTCACGACATCATCCGCACCTGGCTCTTCTCGCGCGTCGTCCGCGCCCACCACGAGGACAACTCGGTGCCGTGGAAGCACGCGATGCTCTCCGGCTTCGTGGTCGACCCCGATCGCAAGAAGATGTCGAAGTCCAAGGGCAACGTCGTCGTCCCGACCGAGATCCTCGACAAGTACGGCGCCGACGCCGTCCGCTGGCGCGCTGCCATGGCGCGCCCGGGGCTGGACTCGCCGTTCGACGAGTCGCAGATGAAGGTCGGGCGCCGCCTGGCGATGAAGGTCCTCAACGCCTCCCGCTTCGTCCTCGACAGCGAGTTCGGCGTCGGCGCGACGGTGGTCAACCCCGTCGCCGTGACCGAGCAGGTCGATGTCGCGCTGCTGGGCCGCCTGGCCGGCGTCGTCCGTCGTGCCACCGAGGCGTTCGAGGGCTACGACTACACCACCGCCCTCGAGGTCGCCGAGAAGTTCTTCTGGGAGTTCTGCGACGACTACCTCGAGCTGGTCAAGGAGCGCGCCTACAACCGCGAGGGCACCATCCCGGCTGCTGAGCAGGAGTCGGCCAAGGCCTCGCTCGCGCTGGCGCTCCACGTCCAGCTGCGCCTGCTGGCGCCGTTCCTCCCCTACGTCACGGAGGAGGTCTGGTCATGGTGGCAGCAGGGGTCGGTCCACCACGCCACGTGGCCGACCGTCCTCGAGATGGGCTCTGCCGGCGCCGCGGACGGCTCGGCCGTCGCGGTGGTCGCGTCGGCGCTGGGGGGCATCCGTGGCGCCAAGTCGCAGGCGAAGGTCTCGATGCGCACCGAGCTGGCCCGGGTCGAGTTCGCCGGTCCCGCCGAGGTGCTCGACATCGTCCGTGGCGCAGAGGCCGACCTCTGCGCGGCCGGCAAGATCACCGGTGACGTCGTCTACACCGAGGCGGAGGGCGACCTGGTCGTCACGGCCGAGGTCGCGGAGCAGCCCGCCTCCTGACCTCCGGCCGTACGCCGAGACGGCGCGGACCTGCAGTCAGACCCCGTCGAGGCGGCGTGAATTCACGCCGCTTCGGCGGGGTCTTCGCGTGGGTCCGCGCCGCTTCGGCGGGGTCTTCGCGTAGGTCCGCGCCGCTTCGGCGGGGTTGGTGCGTGAGTCCGCGCCGCCTCGGCGGGGTTTCCCTGCAGGTCCGCGCCGCTTCGGCGGGTTGGAGGAGGGAGTCGGTCAGCGGCGGCGGGCGGCCCGGTGGGCCTTGCGCACGTCCTTCGCGGAGCTCCGCTTGGCCTTGCGCACGTCCTTCGCGGAGGCCCGGTGCGACGTGCGGTCGACCGAGGCCCGCTCCTGAACCTTCGACGGTCCGGTGGTGCGGAAGCCCTGGGTGGCGGGCTCGATCGTGACGGGCTTCGCGACCCGGCTCCTGGCAGATGCGGAGCCCGTGGAGCTGATCGCAGCACGGGTGGCCTCCTGCTGGGCAGGGGTGCGGGCGGCGGGCGCGGCGGCGACTGCCGGGGCAACCGCCGCGCTCACGACGACCGTGCTCAGGTCACCGACCCGGTCGGCCAGGTGCTTGGCTGCCAGCGTCACGGGCGCGCCGTAGGTCCACCCCGGGCGACCCGTCTGGGCGATGGTGTCAGCGACGGGCGTCGAGGTGCTCAGACCCTGCGCGAGGACCACGACGGCAGCCGCGCAGAGCGCGGCGTAGGCCGTCATCGGCCGGGCATGCGTGGCGTCCATGTCGTCCTCCCTCAGGTCCTCCTCGACCAGTGTCCTCCGTTCGGAGGTCAACCAGTCGGCTACCGCCCGGAAATGGCCCGAAAGGACTAGGACGTGTCCACCGCCGGCGCGAGCATCGCCCGGTAGCGGCGCCGGCAGGACGGAGGAGGGCGCCTCGGGTCAGGCCGACTTCTTCTTCTTCGGCTCCTCGTCGCGGGGCACGAGGGTCGGCTCGACACCGTCAGTGACGACCTCGCCGGTCACGACGACCCGCGCGATGTCGCCACGGGAGGGCACGTCGTACATGACGTAGAGCAGGGTCTCCTCGATGATCGCGCGGAGGCCGCGCGCACCGGTGCCCCGCTCGAGGGCCTTGTCGGCGATCGCCTGCACTGCCTCATCGGTGAACTCCAGCTCGACGCCGTCGAGCTCGAAGAGCCGCTGGTACTGCTTGACGAGGGCGTTCTTCGGCTCCGTCAGGATCTGCACGAGCGCGTCCTGGTCGAGCTTGGAGACGGCCGCGATCAGCGGAAGTCGACCGATGAACTCCGGGATCAGGCCGAACTTCGTGAGGTCCTCGGGACGGACGAGGGAGAGGAGGTCCTGGGCCTCGCGCTCCTCCTGGCCGCGCACCTCGGCGGTGAAGCCGAGCGACTTCTTGCCGACGCGCTGCTCGATGATGTGCTCCAGGCCCGCGAACGCGCCACCGACGATGAAGAGCACGTTGGTGGTGTCGATCTGGATGAACTCTTGGTGCGGGTGCTTGCGACCACCCTGCGGCGGGACGGAGGCGGAGGTGCCCTCGAGGATCTTCAGCAGGGCTTGCTGCACGCCCTCACCGGAGACGTCACGCGTGATCGAGGGGTTCTCCGCCTTGCGGGCCACCTTGTCGATCTCGTCGATGTAGATGATGCCGGTCTCGGCCTTCTTGACGTCGTAGTCGGCGGCCTGGATCAGCTTGAGCAGGATGTTCTCGACGTCCTCGCCGACG